>NZ_DASYOK010000304.1:0-32860 GCF_036007805.1 Yoonia sp. | reverse complement strand
ATTTCTGTGCTCCATTCATTCTGTGCAAATGTACACTGTGCGAAAAATTATTAAACACCACAAAACAAATAACATATGTGCATATGCGCGCACATCTAAGTAGTCTTAGCTGTCTGCGACAAAGGCTGAGGCCGAACAGCGTGAAGGACGGCCAGGCGTCAGCCTGTGTTCCGACCATTCTTACATGGTCCAGGAAGCAATCCTTTACAGAAGTAAAAATTCGTTTCACAGCTCTTGGCTGACAGGGCCGATGAAAGAAGGGGCCGTTGTTAAACGCGGTACAATTACACCCGCGATTGCTGACGACAGGTTGATGGCCATGATGGCCGGCGATAGGCCATCTGGCTGGGGCTTGGGTTTCAATTAGGCCAGCGCGAAAGCACCTATGGCACCCGCTAGTCCAGCAGCAACGGCCAGAAAGCCCATCGCACGGCGCCGATCCTGCCGTGATGCCCCTCCCGCATAGTCAAACCGTTCGTATATCACCTTGTCCATTGGCAAACCCAAGTCCAGCAGCGCATCCGAAACTGCAGTGACCATTGGGCCAGGGCCGCAGATGTGCGCCACTGTCCGCTTTGTATCAAGCCCCTGCAAAAGCTGGCGCAGCCGATCATGTGTCAGCCACCCTATCAGCCCATCCCAGCCCTCGGCATCTTCTTCGCTGACCAGCATCACCTGAAGATCAAGCACCTCTTGTGCGGCCTTGATTTCGGGAAGGCAGGCAAAGTTCACGGGACGTCCCGCGGCATAAGCCAGCCGCACAGGCCGAGGATCACGGCGCGCCACAAGATCGCGCAATAGCCCCATGATCGGAGCAATGCCGACCCCGCCCGCCAGCAGCAGGATTGCGTCACCCTGATGCGCGGACAAAGTGAAGTCGCCGTAAGGGCCATCAATGCCCATGGGTGTGCCGGGTGCAAGAGCCCCAATTTTGTTGGTAAAGTCACCAGCTTCCTTAATAATCAGGCTCAGCCCCTGTCGTTTAGGGCTGTCGGCGATCGAAAACGGATGATCGAATAGCGGAAAGCGGTGTTTGCCTTCGGTGATCCAGACAAACTGGCCAGCCGCATAGTCTACGGGTTTGGTGTTGGGCGCAGGTTGGATGTCAAGTTCCCACATGCGATCCGCCAAACCCTTGACCGAGGCCAGTTGCCACGGATGTCGATGCAGCAATGCCCAACGCCAACCATACAGAATTGCCATGACAGTGATGACAGTCAGCGCCAGCACCCACCACATCCAATGAACTGGACCCATCGCACTGAAACGCCCAGTGGTGAGCGCATGATGCACGCCCCCCCCGACGGCCACCAAGCCAAGCAGGATATGCGTGGCGCGCCAAACCTCATAGCGCCATGGCAGGCGGTCGCGGAGAATTCCACTGAAAGCCAGCACCAATAGCGCAGCTAGTGCCACAACACCGGACCTGTAGTGCGGCAGCGTCAGATAGGCTGTCAGCCTTTCCACGCCTAGCGCGGGGTCATCAGCCCATGTTGGCAGCACATACACCAGCGGGTGCAGTATCAGTCCGATCAGCACCCAGAAAGCAGCGATCTTGTGAAAGGCCATGATCTTGTCGATGCCCAGCCGACCCGAAACCACCTCGAAGCGCCCCGAAGTGACAAACTGGATCGCCATCGCAACAAGAGCGACCATTCCCAGCGCTGCCGCACCCCGTTCCGATACATCCATTCCCGCCACGTCGCGTCGGAGCGCGAGCAAAAGTGGCAAGGTGCAGGCCAAGAGATAAGCGAACGCCAGCATTGGCCCCGACAGGCGTATCGCGTGATGTGATCGTCTGACTGGCGTAGGTGTTGGCTGGTTTTGCATCTGCTTTTCCCCTTGGGCCGGCTGTGCCTGAGGTTGATGCGTTGCGCGTGCAACTGCCTTGATAAAGATCAATGAAAAATATCTTCGCATCGTCGACAATCAAAAGTGTTCAACTGAAGCAACAGGAATGGAGTAGTCCCCATGGCTCTATCTGGAAAGTCGCGCTTGAGCGGCGTGGTTACGGCCTTCGTGATGCTTGTGTCACCGGTCGTGGCACAAGAGAGCTCAGAGCTGCCGGCGTTGATAGAGCAATGGCTTGCCTCTCCGCATGGCGACTACACATCCCCGTCTTTCACCCATTGGAACGAGGATGGGGAGGTGCCGCCTAACTGCGCCGCTTGTCATTCGCAGACCGGGTTCATCGACTTTCTCGGTGCGGATGGCAGCATGCCCGGCGTTGTGGATCACGCCGCGGCAATCAATGCGCCGATTGGCTGTGCGTCCTGTCATACCTCAGAAGCCCATGCGCTCGACAGCGTGGCGTTTCCGTCCGGAGAGACTGTGGATGGGCTGGGGGCATCTGCCGTCTGCACAGTATGCCACCAGGGCCGCCAGTCTGGCGACAACGTGCTGGGCGCAACCCGAGGCATCGACGAGGACACCATTTCCCCCGATCTGGCATTCCTGAATGTTCACTACGGCATTGCGGCAGCAGTCATGCATGGAAGCGAGACCCGCGGCGGCTTTCACTATCCCGGCAAGACCTATGCGGGCCGTTTCACACATGTGCCCAGCGTCAATACCTGCGTGGCCTGCCATGACGCCCATACTACTCAGGTGGCCACTGACAGTTGCACAAGCTGTCATCGCGGTGTCGAAAATATCCGCGACATCCGCACGCGCCATCAAGACTTTGACGGTGATGGTGACAATGCCGGCGGCATCCATGCCGAAATCTTCGGTCTACACCGTCAACTCTACGCGGCTATTCAAGCCTATGGCACAGAAGTGACCAATGCGCCCATCGGCTATGCGTCAGGCGCTTTCCCATATTTTTTCAACGATACTGATGGTGACGGCCAGATTAGCGCAGACGAGGCAATCTTTCCCAACCGCTATCAAAGTTGGACACCAAGGTTGCTGAAGGCGGCCTATAACTATCAGGTCGTGCAGAAAGACCCTGGCGGCTATGTACATAATCCATCCTATGTCCTGCAGTTGCTCTACGACAGTCTGGAGAGCTTGTCCCTAAAGGTGGACGTGGAGATGTCGGTCCTCAGGCGGCCTTGATCGACCTGACAACTGCAACAATAGAAAAAGCAGGTGCTGGCGCACCTGACGTCTGAATGAGGCGAAAAATCAGGGGCCCCAGAGTTAAAAGGTGATTTTGACGCTTTGCCCATGGGATTTCACCGCGCCTGGGACATCTGCTGTCATGTCGGGGTCAGATTATCAGGAACAGTCGCAAGGGTCACGGTACTGCGATGGGGAACCAGACTTGCTTTGGCGTCTGGGTAGGTGACGTTGCATGCGAAATCGCTGGATCTTGCATCACCAAATCAGACCCAGCACAGCAAATGCGCATACATCGAGAAACGCAGTCGGTGGATCACCTGCGGACAACCAGAGCACAACCCGACGGAACTGGTCGCCGGGAGAATAACAGGCTGGACGTCACCCTTATCCCAACGCATATCCTGCGCCACGCACGGTGCGGATCAGATCATCGCCGCCGTGGCTCCCCAGCACCTTGCGCAGGCGGCCGACATGGACATCGACGGTGCGGGTATCGACATAAATGTCGCGCCCCCAGACCCGGTCGAGCAGCTGGTCACGGCTCCAGACGCGGCCCGGCTTTTCCATGAAGGTCGTCAGCAGGCGGAATTCGGTCGGCCCGAGCTTGAGTTCCTTTTCGCCCCGAAACACCTTATGCGTCTCTGAATCGAGCAGGATGTCATCATATACCAGCCGTTCGCCCATCGTAGAAGGGCGCGACCGGCGCAGATGCGCCTTCACACGCGCCAGAAGTTCGATGATCGAATAGGGCTTGCTGATGTAATCATCGGCACCGGTTTCCAGACCGCGCACCTTGTCTACCTCTTCGGACCGCGCGGACAGCATAATGACGGGCGTCATACGGAATGCAGGGCGGCTTTTGATCTGGCGGCAGATTTCGATGCCCGATGTGCCCGGCAACATCCAGTCAAGCAGGATCAGGTCGGGCTGTTCTTCCTCGATCAGCAGCAGAGCCTCGTTGCCATCAGCGGCCTTGATGACGCGAAAGCCTTCGCTTTCGAGGTTATAGGCCAGCACTTCCCGCTGTGCCGGTTCATCCTCGACCACCAGAACGGAAGGTTGCAGGTAGGCCATCAGACATCACTTTCCTGCAGCCCAATGGTGATCGGGTCCTGCTTGGGCCGGTCATCCTCGGGCAAGGCACCGGTGACGGCATAGATCGTCTGTTCGGCGATCCCTGTCGCATGATCGCCAACGCGTTCGATGTTCTTGGCGATGAAATGCAGATGCATGCCCGCGGCGATATTCTTGTGGTCTTCCATCATATGGGTCAGGAATGACCGGAACAGCGTGTTGTAGATCTGGTCGGCTTCAGCATCGCGTTCAATGATCTCGGCGGCCTTGACGGGATCGCGCTGGATGAAAGCGTCCAGCGTATCCCTGACCATTGTTTCGACGAATGCTGCCATCCGCGCCAGATCGGACAGCGTGCCGGTGATCGCGCCTGCACCCGACATAGCCATGGTGCGCTTGGCGATGTTCTTGGCGTAATCGCCGCAGCGTTCCAGATGCGAGCTGATTTCCATCACCGCGAGCACGAGACGGAGGTCCCTGGCCGTGGGCGAACGCAACGCAAGCAGGCGGGCGGCATCCGACTTGAGCATCAGGTCAAGCTCGTCGACCACCTTATCGCCGCGGCGGACTTTCTCGGCCAGCTCGACATCGCGGGTGCGCAGCGCCAAGGCTGCATCCGAAAGGGCCTGTTCAACGAGGCCGCCCATCTTGACCATGGTGGCCTGGATGCTTTCAAGATCGCGGTCGAAGGACGCGACGATGTGGTTGTCGTTCATTGCCATCTGCCTATCCGATCCGGCCAGTGATGTAGCTCTCGGTGCGCGGATCCTGCGGGTTGGTAAAAATCTGGTCGGTGTCGTTGAATTCGACCAGATTGCCCAAATGGAAGAACGCGGTCTTCTGGCTGACACGCGCCGCCTGCTGCATCGAATGGGTCACGATCACGACCGAAAACTGCTGGCGCAATTCGTCGATCAATTCCTCAATCTGCGCGGTGGCGATCGGGTCAAGCGCCGAACAGGGTTCGTCCATCAACAAGACCTCGGGGGCAGTCGCCACGGCACGCGCGATGCACAGGCGCTGCTGCTGGCCACCCGACAGGCCGGTGCCGGGCGCATCAAGACGGTCCTTGACCTCGTTCCAGATCGCGGCGCGACGCAAGGAGGCTTCGACGATGTTGTCCATATCTGCCTTGGTACGGGCCAGGCCGTGGATCTTGGGGCCGTAGGCCACGTTGTCATAGATGGACTTGGGGAACGGGTTGGGTTTTTGAAAAACCATACCGACCTGCGCGCGCAGTTGCACCGGATCGATCGATTTATCGTTGATATCCTGATCATCCATCTTGATGTGCCCGGTCACACGGCAGACATCGATCGTGTCGTTCATCCGGTTCAGACAGCGCAGGAACGTCGACTTGCCACATCCGGAGGGGCCGATAAAGGCAGTCACGGACTTGTCCGCGATATCGACGTTCACATCCTTGATCGCATGCGTGTCACCGTAAAACACGTTGACGTCCCGCGCGGTAATCTTTGTATCGGTCATCCTTACGTCCCGTTCAATCTTAGTCATATCATTCATTTCATTGTCCTTAATGTCGGGACGATTACCATTTGCGTTCGAATTTCTGCCGCAGGTAGATCGCAACTGCATTCATCGTGATCAGGAAGCCAAGCAACACTAGGATCGCCGCCGAGGTCCGTGATACAAAGCCCCGCTCGGGGCTGTCGGCCCAGATAAAGATTTGCGTAGGCAAAGCTGTCGCGCTGTCGAAAGGCGAAGATGCCGCGGATGTGATGAACGCGTTCATGCCGATCAGAAGCAGCGGTGCTGTTTCGCCCAAAGCCTGCGCCAAACCGATGATCGTACCTGTCAAAATCCCGGGCATCGCCAACGGTAGAACATGGTGGAACACGACCTGATGCTTGGATGCACCTACACCTAACGCGGCTTCGCGGATCGACGGCGGCACAGCCTTGAGCGCGGCGCGCGTGGCGATGATGATGGTCGGCAGGGTCATGAGCGCAAGCGTCAAGCCCCCGACAAACGGCGCAGATCGCGGCATGCCGAACCAACCGATGAAAACCGACAATGCCAACAGGCCGAACACAACCGACGGCACTGCCGCAAGATTGTTGATATTGACCTCGATGAAATCACTCATCCGGTTTTTGGGGGCAAATTCCTCAAGATAGATCGCAGCGCCAATCCCCAGCGGGAACGAGATGACAAAGCACGTCAGAAGCGCCCAGAACGACCCGACCAAAGCGCCCTTCAAACCGGCGAGTTCAGGAAAACGCGAATCCGCATTGGACAACAGGCCCGTATTCAGTGGCTTGCTGATCAAACCAAGCTCCTGCAAGCGGTCAAACCGTTCAATCGCAGCATCGTCCAGACGGCGGTTCTCTTCAGTTGTATCGCGTTTGACCAACCCTTTGGCCAACTGGTCATAGGGGTCAGATGTCGGCACCTTGAGCGTAATGGTCTGGCCAATCAGCGTCGGGTCGGCCACCACCATGTCACGCAGTTCGAATTGCGCGCCATTCGAAAGGATCGTCGATACCTCGCGCGCTGCGGCGCGGTCCGTCATATCCACGTCTGGAAAATATTGGCCCATGGATGCACTCAGCACCTCGCGGAAGCCACCACGCGGCAGGTTTTCTACCGGAACTTCCTCAGGATCGACGAAAACTTCGATTTCGACATGGGTCTGTGTGAAAGCCTGATAGCCGGACCCGACGAGTGAAGTGATCAGGATGAACAGCATCATAAGCGCAAAGCTGATCGCAGCGATACCGAAACCCTGTAGCCAAAGCTGCTTTCGGTTGCGGCGTGCAAGGCTGTTGCGCACGGCCTCTGTGGTTGCGTTGACCGGGCGTGGGCCGGCTGGATCTGTTGTAAAATCGGTCATATCTGCGCAGGCCTCAATCGTAGATTTCGCGGTACTTGCGGACGATCCGCAGTGCCAGAACGTTGATCATCAGTGTGATAATGAAAAGCATCATGCCAAGGGCAAACGCCGAAAGTGTCTTCGGGTTGTCAAAGGATGTATCCCCGATCAACATTGTCACGATTTGCACCGTTACGGCGGTCACGCTGTCCAGCGGGTTGATGGTCATCTTTGCGATCAGGCCAGCGGCCATGACCACGATCATCGTTTCACCAATAGCCCGGCTTACGGCCAGCAGAACACCACCAACGATGCCGGGTATGGCGGCCGGGAAAAGCACGTTCAGCATGGTTTCCGCTCGCGTTGCACCCAAGGCCAAGGCTCCGTCGCGCAGGCTCTGGGGGACTGCGGACAGGGCGTCGTCAGCGAAAGACGAAATGAACGGGATCAGCATGACACCCATTACACTGCCCGCTGCAAGCGCGGTATTTGGGGCGACATCAAGCCCGATGCTTTGGCCGAAAGACCGGATTGCAGGTGCAATCACGAGGATGGCGAAGAAGCCATAAACAACTGTAGGCACACCGGAGAGGATCTCGAGGATCGGCTTGATCACCTTCCGTACCCTGTGTGAGGCGAACTCATTCAGATAGATCGCGGTCAGCAGGCCGACCGGCACGGCGACCACCAAGGCGACCGTCGCAATCACAATCGTGCCGAGAAACACGGGGACAGCACCAAAGGCGCCTTCAGCGGCAATCTGATCAGCGCGAATGGGGATTTGCGGCTCCCAGCTTGTTCCGAAAAGGAACTCGGTGATCGGCACCATGGTAAAGAACTTGTACGTCTCGAACACCAGCGCAAAAATGATGCCAACAGTGGTGAAAATGGCCACCGTCGCACAGAAGATCATCAGACCCGAGGTGATGCTTTCCACCTGCTGACGTGCACGGAAACCTGCAGCCACGCGGCGGCGGGCTGCGACAACAAGGGCCAAGACCAGCGCAACAACCACCGCAAGCATAAGCGTGGTCGCCGTGTTATTATAGCTGATATAACGTTCGGCTGCCTGTATTTTGAACTCTTCGGGTGTCCCAAAGATCACCCCACGGCTGATCGACTTGATCTCTGCAAGGATCAGCTGGATCTGTCCGGTTCCCAGACCGTCAAGCGTGCCATCCGGCAAACTGCCCATGGTCAGCCGGTCAACGACCACTCCCTGTAACATGATCCAGAGCAACAAGATCACAAGGACCGGTACAAGCACCGTAAGAGCGGAATAAAGCCCGTGGAAGCTTTCGAGCGAATGAAGCTGCGTACCGCTTCCCCGAATGGTCAGGGCAGCGCGGCGATTGAGCATGTAGCCAGCCACAGTGGCGGCAAAAAGGACGAGGAAGGCCGCGAGGGTCATAGTATTCGCTCTTGGTTTTGGACAAATAAAAACTGCCCGGGCACTCGCCCGGGCAGTCTCGTAAGAAAAGACTTACTCAGGTGCTTCCATGGAAACGCCGTTGATGACATTTTCCTGAACTGTTGCACGACGTGCATCTGTCAGCGCAACCATGCCACGCTCGGTCAGATATCCACCAGGTGCCATCGCATCTTCGGACATGTACTCTGCGATGAATTCTTCAAGACCGGGGATCACACCGCGGTGTGCGTTCTTGATGTAGAAATACAGCGGACGAGAGATCGGATAATCACCGGTTGCGATAGTGTCCGGATCGGGCTCTACGCCGTTGACTGTAACGGCCTTAAGTGTGTCGAGGTTTTCGAACAGGAACGAATATCCGAAGATACCCATCGCGTTCGGGTCAGCCTGCAAACGCTGTACGATCAGGTTGTCGTTTTCACCGGCTTCGATGAACGGGCCGTCAGAGCGCATGCGCGAGCAGTTCTCTTCAATCCAGTCCTCGTCAAACCCGCCTTCGGACACGTATGACAGCTCTTCACAGCCAGCCCACATGGCCAACTCGACGAATGCGTCACGCGTACCGGATGTTGGCGGTGGCCCAAGCACGATGATTTCGATGGCAGGCAAGCGCGCATCGATTTCCGACCACATGGTGTAGGGGTTTGCAGCCCACTCGCCGTCAACCGGCACTTCGTTGGCGAGTGCAAGGTAAATCTCTGAGAGGGACAAGTCCCAGGCAAAGTCGTTCGCGCTCGAAATCGCGATGGACAGACCATCGTTACCGATGTTGGCTTGCGTGATGTCTGTCACGCCGTTCTGCGCGCAAAGCTCAAATTCAGAAGCTTTCATGCCGCGCGATGCGCCTGTGACGTCAGCGAACTGCTCGCCGATACCGCCGCAGAAAATCTGCATGCCGCCGCCGGTGCCGGTCGATTCGACGATGGGCGATGGGTTGCCGGTGTTGTTTGCAAACTGTTCTGCAACAGCTTGGGTATATGGGAACACAGTAGACGACCCGACGATGCGGATTTCGTCACGTGCTGTGGCTGCTGTGGCGGACACGGCGACAAGCGCGAGCGTCGACACGGAAAGCTTGGTGAAAGACATGGTATCTCCTAATTGTCGTTTCAGGCCGCATGATCCGGCCTCGGGGCATCGCTAGATTGATTCCATGACCCTTATGCAAAAGTTTTATGACGCTTTTGTAACAGTCCCTGCGCATTCCCCGCGGCCCACCGGTGGGGCCTGCAGATAATAACGCTCATGCGTGGCCACTCAGGTTGAGCCCTCACTGCATATCGCTCAGGCGCGCTGAGAGCGTCACCAGACAATGTCTGACATGCTGGGCTTTGGCACGTTAGTTTATACGCGCGCGGCCTCTAAGCCGTTCTGAACACGCGCGATGAACGAACCATCTATAACAGATAACGATTTTGCGTGACGTTGGGTGAGCCGAACCGGCCCCTTAAATGATGGCGGTGCGCACCCGTGCCGAGACCCATTCGCTCAGAACGACAGTGGCAAGAATCAATAGCAGAATCACCGTGACCTGGCTCCACGCGAGGGTGTTCAGCGAAGCTTGCAACTTAAGGCCAATACCACCTGCCCCGACGAGGCCCAGAATAGTGCTTTCGCGGATGTTGATATCCCAACGGAACACCGTGATACCCCAAAAAGCAGGCATGATTTGTGGCACGATACCGTAGGACAGAACCTGTGCGCCGCTGGCCCCGGTGGCCTCTATCGCTTCGATCTGTTTAGCGTCAGTTTCTTCAATCGCCTCGTAAAGCAGTTTGCCGATAAACCCGATTGAACGCAGCGCGATGGCCACGATTCCGGCAAGCAGGCCCGGGCCGATAATGGCGACAAGAAGGAGCGCCCAGATCAGCGAGTTGATAGAGCGGGAGGCGACAATGATAAACAACGCGGCGGGACGCAAAAACCGAGGTGAGGGCGAAGTGTTGCGCGCCGCCAGAAAGGCCACAGGCACCGCCATGATGACCCCGCCCAGCGTGCCAAGTGTGGCAATATTGATGGTGTCCCAGAGTGGCGCCATCAACTCGGACAGATAGGCCCAGCGTGGCGGCATCATGCGGCTGCCGATGTCTGCTGCCTGCGATGGCGCGTCGGCCACGAAAAACCAGATCGTGTTCTCGGTCATGATGCGCCAGCAGAAAATAAACAGTGCGACAAGGGCAAGCCAGCCACCCCATAACATGAGACGAGCGCGCGGTGTCCGATAGGACCAGACTTGGCTGTAGTGGGTGATCTCGGTCATTGCAGGAACTTCCGCAGGTAGCTGGAGCTGTATTCGGTAACCATTACGATGCCGATGATAATCAGCAGGATCGCGCCGGCGCTGTCGTATTCGTAACGGTTAATGGCCGTGTTGAGTGTGGCCCCAATTCCGCCCGCGCCGACGATGCCGATCACGGCACTCTCCCGAAAATTGATATCCAGACGATATAGTGCCAAACCGATCAGTCGGGGCATCACCTGCGGCTGAACAGCGTAATTGACCAATTGCCACCAAGATGCGCCGGTGGCGCGCACCGCCTCGGCCTGTGCCTCTTCAATTTCCTCGATATCGTCGGCTAGCAATTTCGCGATAAAGCCGATTGTGGCGAAGGACAGGGTCAGGAACCCCGCAAAGGGGCCGAAACCGAACATCGCCACAAGGAAGATCGCGATGATCACCTCTTGCAGGGCGCGACTGACGGCGATGATGCTGCGGCAGATGTAGTAGATCCAGCGGGGTGCAAGGTTACGCGCCGCGCCTATTCCGATAGGCACAGAGATCGCGACACCGACCACCGTCGAGGTCAGCGTCATGGTCAGGCTTTCAATCAGGCCCTGGCTGATATCTTTCCAGCGGCTGGTGAAATCGGGCTGCAGGAACCCCATGACAAAGCGCTGGCCACGTTCCAGACCGTCGTAAACGCGGCTCCAGTTTACCTCGACTGTGCTGATGGCCAGGACAAGGTAGATCATTATCGCGACCTGAAGCGCAATGCGCCAGCGGCGGTCCTTGACGATCTGTGGCGGGCGGCGCCACGTGGTCGGATAAACGGGAGAGGTCATCGGACGAGCGCTGCCAGACGCTCGCGGGAGTCCGCCTCGGCGGTTGCCTGATCCTCGTCACCCTGACGCATGGCGTTCCAGTCTTCTTCACCATAAATCCGCGTCAGTGCATCCTCAGTCAGCAACTCTGGCGCATCGTCGAACACGACGCGCCCCGCGCGCAGCCCCACGATCCGCTGCATGAATTGCTGCGCAAGTGGCACATCATGGATGTTGACGATGGCAGGCAGGTTACGTTCGGCGCAGATTTCGGTCAGCAACCGCATGATCTGGCGGCTGGTCTTTGGATCAAGGCTTGCGGTGGGTTCATCGACCAATAGCAAATCGGGATCTTGCGCCAGCGCCCGCGCGATACCGACACGCTGGCGTTGCCCCCCCGATAGTGCATCGGCGCGCTTGCTCGCATGTTCCATAAGCCCGACGCGGTCCAGAAGCTGGTAGGCACGCTGAATATCTGCCGGGGGGTATTTGCGCAGAAAGCTGCGCCAGAAAGGCACGTATCCCAAACGCCCCGACAGGACGTTTTCCATTACCGTCAGACGTTCGACCAGCGCATATTCCTGAAAGATCATCCCAATCCGGCGGCGCTGGCGGCGCAAGTCGGCCTTGCCAAGCTTGACGAGATCGACATCGCCCAAAATCACCTTGCCGCCAGTCGGTTCGACCAACCGGTTGATGCAACGGATCAGTGTGGATTTGCCCGCACCGGAAGGTCCGATCAGGCCCATGATCTGCCCTTTGGGAACACTCAGTGACACTTCGGTCAGGGCGGTATCACCGGTTTTGTAGGTCTTGGACAGGCTGTCGAGGGTCAGCATGATGTAGCCTTCTTATGCAGGTAAAGACGGGTGGCACAGGGCCACCCGTCTTTAAGAGCTTGTCGCGTCTTGGTCAGTTGCAAGCGTAAACGACGCCATTGGCCTCGTCGATAGTGCGGATCACAGACCAGTCTTCCTGAAAAGTGATCGGAATGAACTGACTTTCACCAGAGTTGGAAAATTCAGCCTGCAACGCCGATCCTTCCCATTCAAAGCTGAAGAAAGCTTCCTGAATTTTGTCCTGCAATTCGGGGGTCAGGTTGTAGGCGGTGCCATAGCCTGTCGTGGGGAACGTCTGTGATGTGTAGACCGTCACGAACTGGTCCTCACTCACAACGTCGCGTTCGATCATGCGGCCCATGACCGAATTGGCAATGGCCGCGGCAGGATAATCCTTGTTGGCGACACCAAGAATTGAATTGTCGTGCGCGCCGGAAAAGACTGGCTCAAAATCAGTGCCGGCAACCATGCCGAATTCAGCGGCCAATATCGCGGACGGGGCTTTGAAGCCCGAATTCGATGTTTCGGAGGTAAAGGCCATCTGGCTGCCCCGGATCGCCTCGACACTGTCGATACCGCTGTCGGGATAGGTGATGATTTCCATTTCGTAGCCGAAAGACCCGTCAGCGGCGGCCATCATGGCAAAGGGACGGAAACCTGCACAGGCCACAGCCAGCGGGTTGGATCCGGTGTTAAATCCGGCAACATGCAGACGACCTGCGCGCATCGCCTCGATCTGGGCTGCGTTGGACTGCACCGGAAAGAACTGCACGTTTTTGCCTGTGACCTCAGCCATATGGTCAAGGAAACCTTGCCATACTTCAGCATAGACCGCCGGATCTTCGACAGGGGTATAGGCGAAAATAATCGTGTCCGGGTCGATCAGCTCTGCGGGATCAGAAGGGATATCAGCGATCAAGTCGCCATCAGCATCTGTAAAACGGCTATCAAGCGCGAATTCAGCATGCGCCGGAACCGCGACAAGAAGGGCGGCAATCGCCGTAAGCGTAGGGAACGTTTTCATCATATTCTCCAATTCGTTATTCAGCTATCGCACTACGTGAGTCGGGTAACAGCTGTGTGACGTCTTGCTGATTGGAAGACTAATGGAGAAATTTTTGTATCAGCCTCAATGTTGTGTCAAGCCAAGCCCACTTTGCAACGTCTGCTTCCCGTTGATCTAGGTCGCCTGACTGATCCCAGCCTTCCGACAAATCTCTGCAACCAGCTTGCCTTGCTCACCCTGCTTGAGAATGAACGCCTTTTGCGCCTCCGTGAACCTTGATGCTTTCATGTAATTCCGCTCCTGTTCCAGTCAGGGAAAGTAAACGGTAAACTCCAGTTTCAAACGATCCGGTTTTCAGGGGGCAGAGCAATGGACGAAGAGGTCACTCAAGCGGTAGCCGAGAACAGAATTGTCGTCGTTGGCATGAAACAAAATCCGTTCGTCAAAAAGGCGCGTAAAACTCCTGCAACAGGCAGGGGTCGAATCCTGCTTTTCCCGTTCTAGGATCAATCTGCGTTCTCGTGGCAGCTGTGATTGTGACTATTTGATGTGAAATGGAGCTTGGTTCACTCCCATTTTGCTCCGGGCTTGACAACTGTCTGATCGGACGACTGCTTCCCGCCCCTGTTCGCCCGAAACCATCCGTTCGGCAATCGGCCCAAGTTCTTCCGATCGGAAGGTTGCCTTAGGACGACCGGTTGCAGGGCCCGCAGAGATTCGTGCCGATGGACGACAATGGGTAGGAAGCTGACACTCACTCTTTGAAGAATCTAACGTGTGCAGGGCAAGTTATTAGCCGGAGCTGGGCAATGGCGATGGGATAGAGGTCCGGTTGCTTTTCGAAGGAAAACTCCACAAGCCGTTCAAGGTTTAGGGATTCTGCTCCTACATCTGTCAAGTAAAGGGCCACCTGTGTGTCGCCAAAAGTGATTTGCCGTACCTGGTTTAGGCAGGAAGCAGATTGATCAGTGCGCTCCAGATGCAGACTGTATTCCGAATTGTTGGTAGAATCTAGAACGAGATGAAGAACGTCGAGCGGGTCATCGTCAGAGGTGAACCCGATGGAAAGTGCCAGATAGTCGCCGTTCTCAATAAACAGCTCATCAACCTCAAACCTTGCAACCATGGCAGTTCTCTCGATGCTGCTCCACCATCTGCTTTGTGTACTCTTGAAACTCAGGCCAAAACTTAATCCTTATCCGACATTCCCCATGTCGTCTTCCGTCTAGCGTGAAAATGGTCTGATTTTTCCAGTTGAACAAGCATTTTTCGCGCCGAGCGGCTTGTGCGGTCGCGCAAACGACTGGAACTGGGCGGATTGGGCCGCGGGTCTGCAGCGTCCTTGCCTTGCGGCGACGTTTTTCAGCGCGGCGGACAAACCTATCGCGCCACGTTCAGTTTGGATCCGGATCGCGGTCATCGGCCCGATGCTGCGCGATAGACCAACGCGATCAATGCGCAGAAAGTGAAACATTCCGGTCTCTATGGCGGTTGCTCGGCAGGCTCTGTGCCGCTTGTCCCACAAATGGCTCTTAAGTCATTTGTGGGATCGACTACGCTGTGTTGCTCATCGTGCTTCAAAGTAATCCAGCGGCAGCTTCAGGTAGCTGCGCCCGTTGCTTTCCGCCTGTGGCGCGCGCCCGCCGCGGATGTTCACCTGCAAGGCGGCCAGCATCAACTTGGGCAGTGGCAGGGTCGCGTCGCGGGCATCGCGGCGGGCCTGAAACGCCGCCTTG
Source organism: Yoonia sp. (assembly GCF_036007805.1). Classification (GTDB taxonomy): domain Bacteria; phylum Pseudomonadota; class Alphaproteobacteria; order Rhodobacterales; family Rhodobacteraceae; genus Yoonia. The sequence continues at coordinate 17,832 of NZ_DASYOK010000304.1, read as the reverse complement.
TCGGGGGCGTCGGCCAGATGGATGTTGCGCGCGCGATGCGCGGCGACCGTCGCCATGCAGGCCGCTTCACGGTTCGGTGCGTAGTCATGGCCGACATAAAGCCGTGTGTCATCCGGCAGTGCCATTATCTGCGCGATACTGTCGTAAAGTGCCGCCGACGACCCACCTGGAAAATCCGCACGGCTGGTGCCGCTGTCAGGCATCATCAGCGTATCATGCACGAAGGCCGCATCGCCCACAACATAAGTGACCGAAGCCATCGTGTGACCGGGCGAGAACATCACCTTCACTTCCAGACTGCCGATTTTGAAACTGTCGCCATCCGCGAACAGGCGATCCCATTGGCTCCCGTCGGTCGCAAAATCATCGCCGAGATTGTAGATATCCTTCCAGAGCGCCTGCACCTTAACGACATGTTCGCCCATTCCGGTCTTGGCACCCAGTTGCTGTTTCAACCAGACACCTGCAGAAAAGTGGTCGGCATGCGGGTGGGTATCAAGCACCCATTCCACGTCAATGCCCGTGTTGTGCACATAATCCAGCAGCTTTTGCGCATCACGCGTGGCGGTCGCACCTGACAGCGGATCGAAATTCCAGACCGGATCGACGATGGCCCCTTTCATCGTGGCGGGATCGTGGAAAACATATTGCCAGCTTCCGGTCGGTGCGTCCCAGAAGGCTGCGACTTTTGGTGACTGTGTCATGACTTGTCCTTTCATCTGACGCACCCGACAAGGCCGGGTGCGTTGTCTTATCTTGGCGTTAAAGAGTCTTGGTGCTGAAATACCAATCGACGGTATCCAGCCCTTCGGTCATCCGCGCATCAGCGGCTTGTGTGGTCTGCGGGGTCGGCACGATCACCGGCTGGCCCGGCACCCAGTTTTCGGGTGTGGCAACCTTGTGGTCGGCCGAGGTTTGAAGCGCGACGATCAGCCGGTAGAATTCGTCGATCGAGCGGCCGTTGGTCATCGGGTAATAGACCATCGCGCGCAGATTGCCTTCGGGGTCGATCACAAAAGTCGCGCGCACGGCTTGGGTATCAGAGGCACCGGGCTGGATCATACCATAGGCTTGCGCCACCTTCATATCCAGATCGGCGATGATCGGGAAATCGATCTTGACGCCAAAGCTCTGCTCAATCGACCGGACCCAGGCGATATGCGCGTAATGGCTGTCGATTGACAGGCCCAGCAGTTCGGTGTTGAGCGCCGCAAAATCATCGGCGCGGCGGGCGAAAGCCATGAATTCGGTGGTGCAGACGGGTGTGAAATCTGCCGGATGCGAAAACAGGATCAGCCATTTGCCTTTGTAGTCGGCCAGCGATTTCACGCCATGCGTGGTTAGCGCCGCGAAATCGGGGGCGGGTTCGTTCATCCGTGGCAGGCCGGCGGGGGTATGTGCGGTATCAAGCATGTTATCCTCTTGGGGTTCTGTTTGCGATGCAGCAGAGATAGCGGCCCGCTATCCATTGAGGAAATTGATTGTTTAGCTTATTGTGATAGGAAATATCTATTACGAGGCATTTATGACTACCCTACGCCAGCTACGCTTTCTTGTTGCCCTGTCCGATACGCTGAACTTCTCACGCGCGGCAGAGATATGCCACGTCACCCAGCCCACCCTGTCGAGCGGGATCAAGGAACTGGAGGATCATCTGGGCGTACCCTTGGCCGAGAGGTCCAAACAGGCAGTAATGATGACACCCTTGGGGATCGAAATCGTGCGCCGCGCCCGTGCTGTGCTGAACGATGTGGCAGATATTGCAGCACTGGCGCAGGAACATGCGGGACAGGTGCGCGGCGATCTGCGGCTGGGCGCGATCCCGACGATCGGGCCGTTTCTTGTGCCCCGCGCCTTGCCGCTGCTGCGCCAGCGCTGGCCGGACCAGCATATCTTTTTGCGCGAGGAACTGACCGAAACATTGGTTGATGGCCTGATGGCGGGGCGGCTCGATCTGATCCTGATCGCGCTGCCGCATCCGACAGGTGCCATCGCGACCGAGACGTTGTTCGAGGACGGATATCAGTTGGCGACGCCCATGGGCCATATTCTGGCCGAAGATCCGGCTGTCACAGGGGCCAAACTGGTCAATGCCAAATTGCTGTTGTTGGAAAAAGGCCATTGCCTGCAGCGGCACGCCTTGCAAGCCTATCGCGATATGGGCGCGCCGGCGAGCGACGCCTTTGCCGCGACCAGCCTGCCCACGCTGATGTCGATGGTCGAAGAAGGTTTGGGCATCACGCTTTTGCCGCAACTAGCCGTCGATGCAGGGATCGCGCGCGGGCATGATTTGGCCCTGACGCCCTTGCCCGGTGCCTGCCCACGCCGCGTTGTACTGGCGTGGCGGGAGACATCGCCACATGCAGCGAGGTTCCGCGAGATTGCGGCGATTTTCCGGCAGGCGCGCGAGACGATGCATTCATCAGCGGCCTGATCAACCCGCAGGCGGGGCGGCTTTGCGCAAGACGAAATATGGGTTCTGAGGATAATCGCCAAAGACTTTTTCTGCGACCACCTCAAAACCGGCAAGGTGCAAGGCGTCAAGAACGTCGCTGTGCCGCAACTTTCTGATCGCGGGAAGCAGGCCAAAGACGGCCAGTATGCTGAAAATTGCCCTGATCCGCCACGTCACATCTGCAAAACACCATATCTTCATAATCAGATGCGCGCCTTGCGGCAAATGCGCGTGGATCTGCGCCAGTGTCGCGGGCATGTCATCGACAAGATGCAGCACATTGATGGCGCAGACCACGTCACAGGGACCGCTTGCCAGCGCCTGCCCCACATCGGCCACAACAAAGCGCAAGTTGTCCCCTGCCGGTTTGGCCCGTGCAATGCCGATCATCGCGGGCGAAAAGTCACACGCAGTCCAATGCGCCACGAGCGGCGCAAGGCGGATAGCCGTGCCGCCTGTGCCGCAACCCAATTCCAGAACACGATCATCAGGATGCAGATGCCCTGCAATATCGCTGAGCATCGCCTCATAGGCGGCGACGTTTTTCAGCGGACGCGCTGCATAGCGCGCGGCGATACGGTCCCAAAATCGCCGTTGCTGCGTTGAATTATTCATTCTCATCGCGTGACACAGTTTCGACCTGCGTCGCTGCGGCAACGGCAGGCAGGCCCAGTCGCGCCAAAAGGTCGTCCCGGTTGATGGCAATATCCGCTACCGTCAAATCATCCAACACCGCCATGAAAGCGGCTGTTGCCTGATGCAGTGCGACAGACAGCTTGCAGATGCCGCGCAGCTTGCACGTGTTGCGTTTCGGATTGAAACATTCGACCACGTCCAGCGGGCCTTCGGTCAGGCGCACGACGTCGCCTACGATGATCTTGTCGCCTGCACGGGCAAGCCGCAGGCCCCCCTTTGGCCCCCGAACGGTTTCGATATAGCCCGCCTGCGCAAGCTGGTGGACCACCTTCGTCAGATGCGCTCGGTTGATGCGGTGTGCCTGCGCCACCTCGTCGATACGCACCAGATGCGGGCTGCGGATCGCGGCCATCTGCAAGGTGCGCAAGGCGTAATTGGTGTAGTTCGTCAGTTTCACTTCAGTCTCCGCAAAGGGGTGTGACATTGCGTCACCTAATCCGAACTTGCATCATTTCAAAAGCAGGTATAAACATTCATTGAAAATATATCAATATGAGGTCAGCCCATGTTCGGCTTTGACGCGATAGAACTGGCACGGATCCAGTTCGCCTTTACGGTGTCGTTCCACATCATCTTTCCGGCCTTTTCCATCGGTCTAGCCAGCTATCTGGCGGTGCTGAACGGGCTGCATTTGTGGACCGGCAAGGATATCTATCTGCGCCTGTTCAACTACTGGAAAACCATTTTCGCAGTGGCTTTCGGCATGGGTGTCGTGTCGGGAATCGTGATGTCCTATCAGTTCGGCACCAACTGGTCGGTGTTTTCCGACAAGGCCGGTCCGGTGATCGGCCCGCTGATGGGCTATGAGGTGTTGTCAGCCTTCTTTCTCGAAGCGGGCTTTCTGGGCGTGATGCTGTTCGGCCGTGAAAAGGTCGGTGCCAAGGGCCACTTCTTTGCTACCTTGATGGTCGCCATCGGCACCTTGGGGTCCGCGTTCTGGATCCTGTCCGTCAACAGCTGGATGCAGACGCCACAAGGACATGGCATCAACGATGTCGGCCAGTTCATCCCGCTGGACTGGTGGGCGATCGTGTTCAACCCATCCTTCCCGTACCGGCTGGTGCATATGGTGCTGGCGGCCTACCTGACAACGGCTCTGGTGGTGGGGGCAGTGGGTGGCCTGCACTTGCTACGCGACCGCATGGATCAGGGTGCGCGGGTGATGTTTTCGATGGCGATGGGAATGCTGATTGTCGTTGCACCATTGCAGATCGTGGCCGGTGACTTTCACGGTCTGAACACGCTGGAATACCAGCCTGCCAAGATCGCCGCGATGGAAGGTCATTACGACAGCCACCCCGAGGGCGGCGCGCCGCTGATCCTGTTCGGTATCCCCAATAGCGACACCGAAACCGTCGATTACGCGGTGCAGATCCCCTATCTGTCGTCGCTGATCCTGACACATGACCTGACATCGCCTCTTCCGGGGCTCAAGGATTTCCCTGTCGACGAACGCCCCCCCGTCGGGATTGTGTTCTGGTCGTTCCGCATCATGGTGGCGCTTGGTTTTGCCATGCTCGGGCTGGGGGTCTGGGCGCTGGTGGCGCGGCTGCGTGGGACGATGTATGACCGCAAATGGCTGCACCGTGCTGCGATGTCGATGGGCCCGACCGGCTTTGTCGCAGTGCTTGCCGGCTGGATCACGACCGAGGTCGGCCGCCAGCCATGGACCGTCTATGGCCTGCTGTCCACAAACGACAGCGTCGCCCCCGTCGAGGCGGCGGCGGTCGCATCATCACTGGTCGCTTTCATCGTGGTCTATTTCATGCTGTTCGGCGCTGGCACCTACTACATCCTGCGCCTGATGAACAAACGGCTCGAAGACCGCATCCCGCTCAAATCCATCGGCCCGATCCGCACGGCGGGGATCACAGCCGCACCCGTGGCCGACGATAAATTCATCCCGGCGGAGTAACAGCCATGATATTCGATCTTGCATTCATCTGGGCCGGGCTCATCGCCTTTGCGGTACTGGCCTATGTCATTCTTGACGGCTTCGACCTTGGGGTCGGAATCCTGTTCCCCTTCATGCGCGGCGAAGCGGAAAAAGACCTTGCCATGAACACCGTCGCCCCTGTCTGGGACGGCAACGAAACATGGCTGGTACTGGGCGGCGGCGGGTTGTTCGCAGTCTTTCCGCTGGCCTATGCGGTTGTGATGCCGGCGCTTTATGTGCCGATCATCGTGATGCTGCTGGCGCTGGTGTTCCGGGGTGTCGCTTTTGAGTTCCGCTGGCGGACCAAACGGGGCAAATTCCTTTGGGATATCTCCTTTACCTTCGGAAGCGTCATGGCCGCCTTCGCGCAAGGCATCGCCCTTGGGGCGCTGGTGCAGGGAATCGCGGTCGAGGGCCGCGCCTATGCAGGAGGCAACTGGGACTGGCTGACGCCATTCTCGGTCCTGACCGGTATCGCGCTGGTGGCCGCTTACGCACTGATGGGTGCAACCTGGTTGGTGATGAAGACCGACGGTCCGGTGCGTGAAGCAGCCCGGCGGATGGCGGTCTGGACAGGTGGCATGACCATCGGGCTTGTGGGACTGGTAAGCCTGATCACGCCTTTCCTCAATCCGCTATACCTTGAACGCTGGTTCGGCTTTCCGAATGTCCTGTTCACCGTCCTTGTGCCAGCCGCCATCCTTGTTGCCGTTCTGGTGTTCGTCAAAGGTCTGCGCGACGACCGTGATGCATGGCCTTTTCTTGCGACGGTCGCCTTGTTCGTGCTGTCCTTCATCGGGCTGGGTATCAGTTTTTACCCCTATATGGTGCCGCCGTCGCTGACGATCTGGGATGTCGCCGCCCCGGACGAAAGCCTGTGGTTCCTGCTTGCTGGCGCACTGGTGCTGGTGCCCATGATCCTTGTTTATACCGCTTATGCCTATTGGGTGTTTCGCGGAAAAGTCGACCCCGCAGGAGGCTATCACTGATGCCCCCTGCACTACGAAAGTCGCTTTGGTTCGCCGGGTTATGGCTTGGCGGGGTCGCCACACTGACCGTCGTCGCGCTGATCATTCGTGCGATCATCTTTTAACAACCTACCCAACCCAAGGAAAACACCATGAAAAAGATACTGACAGCCTGCGCGCTGACCCTTGCTACCGCCCTGCCCGCCACCGCACAGGAAGGCCGCCATCTGGTCACCATCGTGACGGCAGCGGAACCGCAGACACAATTGATGGCCATGGTGCTGACGCTGAACGCGGTCCAGCAAGGTGCGACGGCACAGATCCTGCTGTGCGGGCCTGCCGGTGACATTGCGCTGCAAGATGCGCCTGAAACCGCCACTGCTGGCCAGCCGCCGCGCGATGCCAGCCCGCAAGGTCTGATGCGGATGATGATGGCCGAGCATGATGTGACCGCCGAAGTCTGCGCCATCTACCTGCCCGCCAAAGGGGCTGATGCATCCGTCCTGCTGGAGGGTGTCACCCCCGCAGCACCCGATGCCGCCGCCCGCGCGATCCTTGCGGACAACAGCGTCGTAATGTCGTTCTAAGTCAGCACCGCCCCGCATGCATGTCATGCGGGGCACGTTGCGCGGCAAGTTGGAATGACGAGAAACATGTCCTTACTAGCTGCGTGCGTCTCGGGTCGCAGCGATCATGTCGTGCCTAATACATTCAAAAAATAACCCGTTTGGCAAGCACACACAATTTCCGGTGCAAAGAGTCTGCAAAACCTCGACACACTGTGCTCTCAACTTGACCTAAGCACGGCTTCAGTTGAACAGTGGTCTGGGTCCGGATGCGCAGGACCTCGCACTACGGCGCGTCGTTTTCGTGCTCCAAACGCACAATATAGCTGTTTGGTTGGGACGGCGTTTAGCTGCTGCGCAAGGATGTATAATTCGCCTCCCATCAACTACTTTGCCGTGAATTCTCGTCAGCGCATTGCTGCATGCGCCAATAAGGTGCCCGAAAAAGGGCGAACTTATCGTGGCTGCGCGTCACTTTTACCATGGATTTAAAGCGCGGTTACCATGGCAAAATTTCGGAAGAACCGTCTAAGTATCTGCTTTTTAATGTAAATATGGTGGGTGATGAGAGGCTCGAACTCCCGACATCTTCCGTGTAAAGGAAGCGCTCTACCAACTGAGCTAATCACCCGATGCGGCATCATTTAGACGAGTGTTTCGGGTAGTGCAAGCCTATTCCAAGAGGAATTGTTCGCCATCTTTGAGGTGGTAAACACAGCCCTGCCCGCCATGGCTATTGCGCTGCGCATGGGCCTTTTCGCCCACGACCAGACCACGGATCATGCTGCTGGTGATCCCGTGCGTCACAAGCACCGCCGGTCCGCGCAAATCTGCCAGAAAATCAAGGCATCGCAGCTTGAGCCGCGCAAATCCTTCGCCGTTTGGCGCGATCTCATATTGTGCCAAGAAGGGGTCTTTGCCCTTCGGCGTGGGCAGTTCATGGCGCAGGCGGCCCGACCAGTCCCCCACCCCAATTTCGCGCAAACGATCATCGGTGCGGATATGATCCGCCATCCCTGCCAATGCGATTCCAGCGGTTTGGAACGCCCGGCCCTGCGGGCTCGTGAGAAACAAAAAACCGGTCAAATCGCGCGCCGCAAGGATTTCACCCTGCCTTGCAGCATTACGCAGACCTTTGTCCGTCAACGGCGAATTCAACTCCCCCTGCATCCGGTTTTCGGCATTCCAGGTCGTTTCGCCGTGGCGCAGGATATAGAGTTCAGGAAAGCTCATTGTCGGCAAAGCGGCGCCTCGATCACGCGTCGTCAGGATCAGACTTGGCAGCAACAGAGGCATCCTTCGGCGTCCGCAATTTCAGCGTCACAATCGCGGCACCACCATCGAGAGGTTTTGTCTTGACCACACGCATCTTGCCCAAAGGTGGCAAGTTCACGACCGCCCCATCGCGAAGCGCTTCGCCAAGCACCGCCAAGGCCGCTTCGACAGCGGGCTTCACATCCCGCTTTTTGAGGTTGGTACGCGCCACCACTGCATCAAGCAGTTCCGGCTTTTTGAGCATTGCATCCTCGGTCTTCGCAGTTTCCGGCGCTTCTTTCGGCTCACGTGCCATGAAAATTCGTCCCTCTTATGTGTTGTGAGCATTACGTCCGTTGCGGCCAGCAACGTCAAGCGGATAGCACATGTAAAAGGCGCCCCCGCAAGCAAGGGCGCCTCATTCCTTCATCAATCAGTCCGCAGTTAGTGCGCGCGCACAGCTTCACCGCCACCTTGTGCCTTAAGCGCGGCGGCGGCGGCCTCTTCGGCGGCCTCGTCCCACTCGATCGGCTCGGGCTTGCGGACCAGCGCATGTTCCAGCACCTCGGACACGTGGGTGACGGGGATAATCGTCAGCCCCTCTTTCACGTTGTCCGGGATTTCCGGCAGGTCCTTGGCGTTGTCCTGCGGGATCAGCACGGTTGTGATCCCCCCACGCAGCGCCGCCAGCAGTTTCTCTTTCAAGCCACCGATCGGCATGGCGTTACCGCGCAGCGACACCTCGCCCGTCATGGCGATATCCTTGCGCACGGGGATCCCGGTCAGGACCGACACAATTGATGTCACCATCGCAAGACCCGCGCTTGGCCCGTCTTTTGGTGTCGCCCCGTCCGGCACGTGGACGTGAATATCGATGGTATCGAATTTCGGCGGCTTCACCCCGATTTCGGGCGCGATAGACCGCACATAAGACGACGCCGCATCAATTGATTCCTTCATCACATCGCCCAGCTTACCGGTGGTCTTCATCCGGCCTTTGCCCGGCAGGCGCAGGGCTTCGATATTGAGAAGCTCGCCACCCACAGAGGTCCATGCCAGACCAGTCACAACACCAACCTGATCACTTTCCTCTGCCAGTCCAAAACGGTGCTTTTCGACACCAAGGAAGTCAGACAGGTTTGCCGCAGTGACTTCAATCACTTCGGCCTCTTTCTTGACGATCTTGGTCACGGCTTTGCGCGCCACTTTGGCCAATTCGCGTTCCATGTTCCGCACACCGGCCTCACGGGTATAGACCCGCACCATGGCCAGCAAAGCGTCATCGGATACCGAGAATTCCTTGGCCTTCAGACCGTGGTTTTTCATGACCTTGGGCAGCAGGTGCTGCTTGGCGATTTCCACCTTTTCATCCTCGGTGTAACCCGAGAGCGAAATGATCTCCATACGGTCCAAGAGTGGCCCCGGCATGTTGTAGGAGTTCGCCGTCGTCAGGAACATCACGTTCGAGAGGTCATATTCGACCTCCAGATAGTGATCCACGAAGGTGCTGTTCTGTTCAGGGTCCAACACCTCAAGCATTGCAGATGCAGGGTCACCACGGAAGTCCTGCCCCATCTTGTCGATCTCGTCGAGCAGGATGAGCGGGTTCGTGGTTTTCGCCTTTTTCAGCGCCTGAATGATCTTGCCGGGCATCGAACCGATATAGGTCCGGCGGTGACCGCGGATTTCACTTTCGTCACGCACACCACCAAGACTGATGCGGATAAACTCGCGCCCTGTGGCCTTGGCGACAGATTTACCCAAGCTGGTTTTACCCACGCCCGGAGGGCCGACCAGACACATGATCGGGCCTTTGAGCTTGGCAGAGCGTTGTTGCACCGCAAGGTATTCGACAATGCGCTCCTTGACCTTCTCCAGACCGTAGTGATCCGCATCAAGGATCGCCTGCGCTTTGTGCAGGTCCTTTTTCGTGCGGGATTTGGTGCCCCATGGCACGCCCAGGATCCAGTCCAGATAGTTGCGCACAACAGTAGCTTCGGCACTCATCGGCGACATGTTCTTGAGCTTCTTCAGCTCGGCATCCACCTTTTCGCGGGCCTCTTTAGACAGCTTGGTCTCTGCGATCTTCGCCTCAAGCTCGTCCACCTCGTTCTGGCCGTCCTCGCCATCGCCAAGCTCTTTCTGAATGGCCTTCATTTGCTCATTCAGATAATACTCGCGCTGGGTCCGCTCCATCTGGGATTTCACGCGGGTCTTGATCTTTTTCTCGACCTGCAGCACGGACATTTCGCCCTGCATCATGCCAAAGACCTTTTCCAGCCGCTCGGACACGGAAAGCGTCTCCAAAAGCCCCTGCTTTTGTTCGACTTCAATACCCAGATGACCGGCAACAAGGTCCGCCAGCTTTGCAGGCTCGGTTGCATCGCCGACAGCGGCCATGGCCTCTTCGGGGATGTTTTTCTTCACCTTGGCGTAGCGCTCGAACTCGGCCGAGACATTGCGCACCAGCGCCTCAATCTCGGCAGGGTCGCCATCGGTTTCAGTCAGGTATTCACATGACGCCTCAAAGAAGCTGTCGTTGGCAACAAAACCTGTGATCTGGACGCGTGCACGGCCTTCAACCAGCACCTTCACGGTACCGTCTGGCAGCTTCAGCAGCTGCAGCACATTGGCCAGAACGCCTGTCTTGTAGATGCCGTCCTCTTTGGGGTCGTCCTCACCGGGATCGACCTGACTGGACAGCAAAATCTGCTTGTCGTCCTGCATGACCTCTTCAAGGGCGCGGACAGATTTGTCGCGGCCCACGAAAAGCGGCACGATCATATGTGGAAACACCACAATGTCGCGCAACGGCAGGACGGGATAGGATGAACTCAACGGTTCTTGCATGCTCTTTTCCTTTTCTCGGCAAGACGCGCCGGTCCCGCTTGAGCGGCAACATGGAGCATCTCCTCTTGGATTCAATATGTGGGATGACCTGCCGGAGGTTTCAACTCATCCGCTATCTCTTGCTGGCAACTTGCCCGTCACAGGCCGGAGTCGCAAGGCACGATTGCGGAAAATATCCCATAAAGGACAGCCTCAGCACCCAACTTTCCATGTCCAATCAAACTTTCGCCGAAGGCAGTCCTACCGCTGCTTGGCTTCCGGCCTTAGTTGACGGGTGCGACATCGCCCAAAGCGCGGGTGGCATGAAACTCCGCCTCCCAAGCTGCAAAGCGGCCTGCCGCAATGGCATCGCGCATTCCCTGCATGATCTCCTGGAAATAATGCAGATTATGCCACGTGAGCAGCATACCGGATATCATTTCCTGCGCACGGAACACATGGTGCAGGTACGCACGCGAGTAATGCGAACAAGCCGGACATGTGCAGTGTTCATCCAGTGGCCGTGGATCATCGGCATGGCGCGCGTTCTTGATGTTGATCACACCGCGACGGGTGAACAACTGGCCGGTGCGGCCGGACCTGCTGGGAAGCACACAGTCCATCATATCAATGCCGCGTTTGACAGCACCCACGATATCGTCTGGCTTGCCCACGCCCATCAGATAGCGGGGTTTATCGTCGGGCAGTTGATCGGGCGCGAAATCAAGAACGCCGAACATGGCCTCCTGCCCTTCACCCACGGCTAGCCCGCCCACAGCATAGCCGTCAAACTCGACCGCCTTGAGCGCTTCGGCACTCTGCGCGCGCAGGTCTTCTTCCAGCCCGCCCTGCTGAATCCCGAAAAGCGCATGGCCCGGCCTGTCACCGAAGGCATCCCGCGACCGCTGTGCCCACCGCATGGAAAGTTCCATGCTTTCCGCAATACGTTTGCGGTCAGCCGGAAGGGCCGGACATTCGTCAAAGCACATCACAATATCGGACCCGAGCAGTTTTTGAATTTCCATCGATCGCTCGGGCGTCAATTCATGCTTGGACCCGTCGATATGGCTTTTGAATGTCACACCTCTCTCGGTCAGCTTGCGCAACTCGGCAAGGCTCATCACCTGAAAGCCACCGCTGTCGGTCAGGATCGGTTTGTCCCAGTTCATGAATTTGTGCAGACCGCCAAGGCGGTCAATCCGCTCCGCCGTGGGGCGCAGCATCAGGTGGTAGGTATTGCCGAGCAAAATATCGGCACCGGTCGCAGCCACACTTTCCGGCATCATCGCCTTGACGGTGGCAGCAGTGCCGACAGGCATGAATGCGGGCGTGCGAATATCTCCGCGCGGGGTCGAGATTACGCCGGTGCGGGCTTTGCCATCAGTGGCGTTCAGGGCGAATGAAAAGCGTTGGGTCATAAGCCCCTCTTCCCTGATCTCGCTGAATTTGCCAAGGGGCTTTGGTTTTTGGCAGGCATCCTTGGGGATAGTCACCCCGCATACACAGAACTGACGCGTCTGGCTTAGCTACGCGATGCCAAGGAAAACGATGGGCAGAGCAAATCTGCGCACCCTCACGCGACAGCTGGTGGCAATGTGGCGAAATTGCGGCGAAAAATGTGCCAAAAATCGTCAAAAATGACATTATTACAATGAGTTACTATCCTTAAGGTCAGGTATACTTGATCAATATAAATTGCTATATCTTGATTATTGATTATTAAAATTGGCCTCTCGAAAAGAACGCAGCGCCTTGTGATGAGTAAATGGCTTTCAGTTATTCCTGAATTTTACTGATCACGCTGCATCATGTGGCTCACGCGTCAATCGCGTGGTCGCCACACCCTGCCGCAGCGAATAAACTGAATGTGTATTTGTTGCGGATTGGGCGCCTTGGCAGTTGTCATCGCGTCTGTCGATCCCAGCAGAGAATGTGCCATTCCTTGGTACGTCCGGACAGCTGGGCCGTAAGTATACGAGTGAAAGTCTGTCTGATGAAAATGTTCCCACATACGTTTGCACCGGTTCCGGCCGTTCAAGAGCCTGTGCAAGATAAAAAAACACAAACCATACGCCCGCAGCACTGCGTCAGCGGCGATGTACCGGTCAACCTTGATATCGAAAGACTGGTCTCGGTCATGCTCTCCGCCAGCGCGTGCCCGAAGGATGCGCAGCAATGCCGGCGGGAACTGATTGAGAAACTGCCTGCAGAGACGATTGACTGGGACACCGTGAACTGGGTCGCTTTGTGGCCCTTTGCGACACGGCGTCATTGAGCCTGTCGGCCCCCGGGCTTCACACCCCCTTTACGCCCCCGCGCCTAATCCCTATATGTTTGCTCAGGAATTGCGGGAACCAAGACCATGACAGATAGCAACGCTCAGCTTGAAGGTGCGCCGATGATTGCGCCATCAACGACCGATCACCCCCTTTACGAGGATGTCGTCAAGGCCTGCCAATCTGTCTACGACCCTGAAATTCCGGTTAACATCTATGACCTGGGTTTGATCTACACGATTGATATCTCGGAAGATAACGCCGTTAACATCATCATGACCCTGACCGCCCCGGGCTGTCCTGTGGCTGGTGAAATGCCCGGATGGGTCGCTGATGCGGTGGAACCCCTGCCGGGCGTGAAACAGGTTGATGTCGAAATGACGTTCGAGCCGCAATGGGGTATGGACATGATGTCAGACGAAGCGCGTCTCGAACTGGGCTTTATGTAACCTGCCGCCTGCCCGATCACTTTCTTCGGCATCATCCCGCCCGCATCTTGAGTGCGCGGTCCATCTCACCTACATTGAATGCAAAGGAGCACTTCATGTTCGGCATTCCAGGCAAACAAGCGGTTACCATCACCGACAAGGCCGCGGCACAAATCGCCAAGCTGATGGCAAAAGACGGTCATCAGGGCCTGCGCATCGGCGTCAAGAAAGGCGGCTGTGCGGGCATGGAATACACCATGGACTATGTGACCGAGGTTGATCCGCTGGATGAGGTTGTCGAACAGGATGGCGCACGTGTCATGATCGCGCCAATGGCGCAGATGTTCCTTTTCGGCACGGAGATTGATTACGAAGTGTCGCTTCTGGAGGCGGGCTTCAAATTCCGCAATCCCAACGTCGTTGACGCCTGCGGATGCGGCGAGTCGATCAAGTTTGACGAGAACCTTTCCGCCACCTGATGGCGCAAGCGCAAGCGGATATCGCTGTCGCGTACTCTGCCTAACGGGCCAAAGCTGCGGCCACCCAAGCCTTCATGCGCGACGGCACCACACAATTTCACCGCCTATCCAATTCCGAAGCCGCCCTTGACGCCAGCCAAGAGGCCTGCAAGTTAGCAAGACGCACTCTTGCTTCACTGGAATAAGGACGCCGCCATGCCCCGTAAGATCGCCGCAGGCAATTGGAAGATGAACGGGATGCAAAGCACATTGGCGGAATTACAAAAGCTTGAAGACAAACATGGCGATGCGGATATCGCAATCCTGATCTGCCCCCCCTTCACCCTGATCAGAGCCTGCGAAGATACGCCGTTCGATATCGGCGGTCAGGATTGCCATACTGCACAGGCGGGCGCACATACCGGCGACATCAGTGCCGAAATGCTGGCAGATGCCGGGGCCAGCTATGTTCTGCTCGGTCACTCCGAACGCCGCACTGACCACGGTGAAACCGACGCGCTGGTCGCGGCAAAATGCCAAGCGGCCTATGATGCGGGCCTGATTGCGGTGATCTGCATCGGCGAGACACTTGATGAACGTGAAAACGGCACAACGCTTGATGTGATTGATCGGCAGCTTGCACACTCAGTACCCGCAACGGCGGACGCGCTGAATACGGTTATCGCCTATGAGCCTGTCTGGGCGATCGGCACGGGAAAAGTCCCCACTACAGATCAAATTGCGCAAGTCCACGCCCATGTGCGCAAGCGCCTGCAGGACCGGTTTGCGGACGGGGCAGAGATGTCACTGCTCTATGGCGGCTCTGTCAAAGGCAGCAACTCCGCGGAGATTTTTGCTGTGCCAAATGTGAACGGTGCCCTTGTCGGCGGTGCCAGCCTGACCGCTGATGCCTTTTCGCCCATTATCGCGGCGCTTGAAGACTCTTAAGACGCATCAAGGGCGATTATTTTGCGCAGTGTGCCGACGGCGGTTTTCATGTCTTTCATCACCGCATCTGCGCCCACCACATCATTGATATCAGTGTGATGATCAAGAATATTGCCTGCCACAATCACATGCGCCAGCGGTTGCGAGATACGCAAGGCCAGCACCAGACGCGTTAACGCCTCAAGCATACCGTCTGAATTGGCAACCAGCACAATCGCTTTGTAGTTGCGCCTTTCCGATTGCTCGATCAAGGTGTCGTGATCCAGCGCCACCATCATATCCACATCCCAGCCCTCGCGGCGGAACACATCTGTAGCAATCTCGATCCCGATCGTGTGGGTTTCACCCGGCACCAGCGCGAACATTGCAGGCCAGTCATCTCTGTCGCTCAGAATACCGGGCGCAATCACGTGACGCAGGCCACGGATGATCCGGTAAAGCTTGCCGCAGGCCAGCGTGACATCAATGAACGAAATGTCGTCGTTGTCCCACATCTCGCCCAGGCGGCGGGCGGCACCTGCAACATAGCCCAGATAGATCGCCTCAAGCGCAACGCCATCACGGCGCGCCGATAGAATAAAGTTGTCGGCTGCATCGTCAGTCTTGGACAGCAGCGCCCCGCACAGCTGTTCAATGTCTGACAAGGTCGGCATATCTTCTTTTTTCAACGCATGTGGCATTCTAAAAGCAAGACGCCTTACAACTTCGCGCGCAAGGGCCGACACGGCCTCTTCCGGCAGTTTCTCTCCGACCAACCTGAAGTGCCGGTCGGCCCTGCGATACTCTGAGCGATCAAACGCGTAGTCGTCCATCGGCGCGTTAGCCATGAACGTCCCTCCCTTGTTGGCTACGGAATTCACAATGTCATCTGTTCCCGACGACTATTTGTATCCAACTGTACACAGGCTAACATAGGAAAACTGGTCGCATACCGCGTCAGAACGTCGCGGCGCAGGTGCAGCATTTCGAGCAAGAGTTGCGCAGTCGCTTGCATTCTGTAGAGCGGTCGGACAAATGTTCGCCCATGCAAAAGTTTCAAAAATCCCCCACCGATCCGGCCTTTGTCCAAGACCCATATCCGTTCTATGCGCAGGCCCGTGCTGCGGGCGATTTCATCTGGTGGGACGACTTTGAAATGGCCTGTGCTGTGTCGCATAAAATGGTGCATGCAGTGCTACGGGATAAACGGATGGGGCGTGAATGTCCGCCTGAACTTGCGCCTGAAATCCCCGCACATCTAAAACCGTTTTACGACGTTGAGGACCATTCGATGCTGGCGATCGAACCGCCACGCCATACGCGTTTGCGATCACTTGTCCTGCGTGCGTTTACAAGCAGGACAGTCGCCGCGCTCGGCCCTGACATCCGCCAACTTTGCCACCAGATGATTGACGCGTTTCCAGATCAGCCCTTTGATTTGCTGACTTATTATGCCCAACCCGTTCCGGTGGTCATTATCGCGCGCCTTCTCGGTGTTCCCGAAGAACGCGCCGATGATTTGCTACGCTGGTCCAATGCCATGGTGGCAATGTATCAGGCCCGCCGCACCCCCGAGATCGAGGCAGCCGCTGTGGCCGCCACCAATGATTTTGTCGCCTTTATGCGCGGCTACATTCAGGTCCGCCGCAAGACTCCTGCCGATGATCTGATCTCGACCCTCATTGCCGCCGAAGAAGACGGCGCACGTCTGAGCGAGGATGAGATGATCAGCACATGCATCCTGCTTTTGAATGCAGGGCACGAGGCGACAGTGCATACTTTGGGCAATGGCACCAAGACGCTGCTGGAACAGGGAATGCGCGATATCACCGAAACCTTGGTCGAAGAAGTGATCCGGTACGATCCCCCCCTGCATCTATTCACGCGTTGGGTTTATGAAGATGTAACCTTGGGCGGCCAGTCCTTCAAGCGCGGCGACCAGATCGCCTGTCTGCTGGGCTCTGCAAACCGCGATTCGCAGGTCTATACGAATGCCGACTCGTTTGATCCGACCCGCAAAGGCCCACAGAACACCAGTTTCGGGGGTGGCATCCACTTTTGCGTCGGTGCGCCACTGGCACGGCTGGAGTTACAAATCGCCCTTGAGGTCCTGTTTGAACGCTGCCCCGATCTGCGCCTGACCGAAGCTGCGGTCTACGGTGACGTGTACCACTTTCACGGGCTGGAACGGCTGATGGTCTCCACCAGCCGTTAAGGTCAGAACCGTGTCAGCGCGCTCGGTGTGATCCGGTAGATCTCTGCCGCAAGGTCATTGTCCGCCATAAACCGCGCGATGGACCCGAAGGTTGCTGTACCGACCTGCGCGCCATGATCGACCGTCGTCAGCGCCTGTGACGCAGCGGGGGCCAAAAGGCGTTGCAATCCGTTAATTGGCACGGGCTGTGGTGCAAAATAGGCGGCGATATTGGCTTTGATCTGGGCGCGATCATCCGTGTCGTAAAGGGCTGCCATCACCACATCCAACGTATGCTCGGTACAGTTCTGAAACTGTGCCGTGCGCGGATTGGCCAGCACCGAATAGTTGCTGTTGTGCAGGGCGGCATAGGTCGGGCTGTCAATCACGGCCAGCAGTTTGCGCTGCAGGCGCGGATCAGGGATGATCACGCCGGCATCAAGACTATGCGCACCAGCAAAGAAATCGGCAGGTGTGTCCTGGACAAGATCACTTTGGGTCAGATCACCGTCGCGCTGGTAAAGGTTATAAACACGGTACCCCTGCCCTGTTGAGCCGTCAGCGCGGGTGATCTGCGCGAAAACCCAAAAGGCCACATGGGTATAGTTGATGCCCTCGGGCAGAACGGACGGATCACGCCCGACCCGCGAGACGATAGCGACATTCGCACCACGCGACGCAAGATCGCGCTGCACACGGTTGGTGAAACTGGCGACCTCATCGGCAGGAAGTACAGGGTTACCCGCTGCACTGCTGCCAGCGAAGGACGGCGTGGTGAAGGCCGTCATCGCCGCCACCAAAAGGGCAAAAAACCGTTTCATTATGGCCACCCCTTAGTCCAACCG
>NZ_DASYOK010000303.1:0-2135 GCF_036007805.1 Yoonia sp. | reverse complement strand
CCGGTCAGGATCTTGCGAAACCCCCGTTCGGCCTCGGGGCCTTCCATTGTGTAAAGGTGCAGGGCGTTCTGGTCTTCCTGATCAAAACGGATCGCACCCTTGGTGCCGTGGATCTCATAGGCATAACCCATTTTGCGGCCCGTTGCGACGCGGCTGAAAAACAGATGTCCCTGCGCACCGTTTTCAAAGCGGCACATGAACTGTGCCTGATCATCGTTGGTGACGGCTGTGTTGCCGCGTTGGGCGTGGACAGTTTCGACCTGCGCGCAGAGGGCCGTAATCGGCCCGATAAGCGCGCGTGCGGCATTGATCATATGGGGGGCAAGATCGCCCATCGTCCCGTTGCCCATGCCTTGGCAGCGCCACGTGGCGGGCAGGGCGGGGTCGGCGAAAAAGTCCTCGGTATGTTCGCCGCGGAACCATGTGATGTCACCGATGCGGCCATCCGCCACCAGTTGACGCGCGTATTGCGCTGCAGGGGTGCGGATGTAGTTGAACCCGACCATGTTGATCACGCCTGCCTGATCGGCGGCCTCGGTCATGGCAATGGAATCGGCCAGCGTCGCACCAAGCGGTTTTTCGCAGAAAACAGGTTTGCCCAAGGCAAAAGCCGCAAGCGCGATGTCGCGGTGGGTGTCCTGCGGAGAGGCGATGACGACGGCCTCAACCTTGGGATCATGAACCAGCACCCGCCAGTCGGCTGTGCCGCGCGCAAAGCCGAAGGCCTTTTGATACCTCTCAGTCGAGGCATCCGATGACGCGCAGACCATTTCCAGACGCGGCCGCAGGCTTGTGTCGAAAATCGCGCCAACGGATGCGTAGGCAGCCGCATGCGCCTTGCCCATATAGCCGCCGCCGATAATCCCGATACCGATCTCTGTCATGCCTGCTCCCCTTCCCAGAAACCGGTTGCAACCGGTTGCAAAATGCGTAACGTTCTTTCAGGTGGTTGGTCAATAAACAATCGCGACCGACGTAGGAATTATGCGCCGATGGGGGGACGATCATGGGGCACATCGCCGAAACGGTCACGCTGACAACGGCACAGGCCATAGTCCGCTATCTGGCCAATCAGTGGATCGACATCGACGGGGTCGAGACCCGCATTTGCGGCGGCGGCTTTGGCATTTTCGGCCATGGCAACGTCACCTGTCTGGGTGAGGCGCTTTATAACGAACAAGAGGCGCTGCCGCTCTATCGCGGGCAGAACGAGCAGGGGATGGGCTTTGCCGCTGCGGCCTATGCCAAGGCCTATTTGCGCCGCCGGTTCATGTTTTGCACGGCATCCGCCGGTCCTGGAACGGCAAACCTGTTAACCGCTGCCGCGCTTGCCCACGCGAACCGGTTGCCCATGCTGATGCTCTGTGGCGACACCTTCATCACCCGCCTGCCGGACCCTGTCTTGCAGCAGCTTGAGCATTTCGGCGATCCTACCTTTGGTGTGAATGATGCCTTCAAGGCCGTGACCCGTTACTGGGACCGGATCACGCATCCCGCACAGGTGATCCAGTCGCTGCCTGCGGCGCTCGCCACCATGCTGGACCCTGCGGATTGCGGGCCTGTGTTTCTTGGCCTGCCGCAGGACGTGCAGGGCTGGACCTATGAATATCCGCGCAGTTTCTTTGACAAACGCGTTCACCGCATTCGCCGCCAGATGCCTGACAGTGAAGAAGTGGCTGATGCGGTTGCCCTCCTGAAATCAGCCAAGCGTCCGATGATCATTGCGGGGGGCGGTGTCCAGTATTCCGGCGCAGTGGCGGAACTGACTGCTTTTGCCGAGGCCATGGGGATTCCGGTCGTGGAATCCATCGCAGGGCGCGCCAATCTGGTGCATGATCATCCGCTCAATATCGGGCCGATCGGGGTGACCGGATCGGACAGCGCCAATACCATCGCCGCAGAGGCGGATGTGATCCTGGCCGTCGGCACGCGCCTGCAGGATTTCACAACCGGATCATGGACGGCCTTTGCCCATGATGCGCAATTGATCGGCCTAAATGCCGCGCGTCACGACGCGGCCAAACATCTGTCGGCCACGGTTGTCGGTGATGCGAAACTGGGCTTGGTGGCGCTGCAAGAGGGGCTTTCGTCCTACCGCGCCCCTGAAAGCTGGACGCAGCGCGCACAGGCCGAGC
>NZ_DASYOK010000302.1:0-2757 GCF_036007805.1 Yoonia sp. | reverse complement strand
GATACGGTGCTGGAACCCGGCATGGTGATTTCGATGGAACCGATGCTGACAATCCCCGAGGGCACACCCGGTGCCGGCGGGTACCGTGAGCATGATATTCTGGTCATCACCGAGGACGGCAACGAGGATATCACAGGATATCCCTACGGCCCCGACTTCAACGTGGTATCCTAGCCCTCAAAAGGCAGATGCGATTTGCGGCCCATCCCGGTGTAGGCCTCAAAACCCGCATCAAGTGCAAGGTCGCAAGAATAAATATTGCGCAGGTCCGCCATGCGGGGCTGCGCCATCCGGCCAGCCATATCGCGCAGATCAAGGGCGCGGAATTCGTTCCACTCGGTCAGCATGACCACGGCATCCGCGCCATCTGTGGCCGCATAGGGATCATCGAACCATTCCACGTTCGGCAACAGCGACTCAGCCTCACGGAAAGCCTGAGGATCAACGACACGGACATTGGCACCCCGTCCGACAAGCACAGGCACGATCGTTAGCGCGGGCGCATCGCGCATGTCGTCGGTATCGGGCTTGAACGTCAGGCCCAGTACGGCAATCGTTTTGTTCTGAAGTTTGCCGTCACACAGGTCGATGATCTTTTCGATCATCAGGCGTTTAACCTCTTCGTTGACCTTGATCACCGTTTCGACGATCTGCAAAGGCGAGGAGTTATCTTGCCCGATCCGCGCTAGCGCCATCGTGTCCTTGGGGAAACAAGACCCGCCATAGCCCGGACCCGCCTGCAAGAACTTTGGCCCGATGCGGCTATCAAAGCCCATGCCGTTGGCCACATCTTTCACATCGGCGCCGGTTCTTTCACAGAGCATGGCGATTTCGTTGATGAAGGTCACTTTTGTGGCCAAAAACGCGTTGGCGGCGTATTTGATCATCTCTGCTGTTTCAAGATCAGTGGTCAGCAGGGGATAATCGCGCAAGGCAAGCGGGCGGTAGACCTCTTTCATCACCTCACTCGCGCGTTCGGATTCAACACCGACCACCACACGGTCAGGGTGCATAAAGTCGTCAATCGCAGCCCCTTCGCGCAGGAATTCAGGGTTTGAGACCACATCGCACGCCAGATCAGGCCGCACCTCTTTCAAGAGTTCCGCCACCTTGCGGTTCGTCCCGACAGGCACGGTTGATTTAATCACAATCACCGCAGGCTTGGTCAGAACCTCGGCCACTTCTTTGACAGCACCGAACACGAAACTCAGGTCCGCATGGCCATCACCGCGTCTGCTGGGGGTGCCGACGGCGATGAAAACCGTGTCGGCGTCTTGCGTCGCGGCCCGAAGGTCGTCTGTGAACGACAGCCGGTTGGCCGCCATGTTGCGGGCCATCAGACGATCAAGACCCGGCTCGAATATCGGCGTTTTTCCTGCGCGCAAAAGCGCAAGCTTGTCCTGATTTTTGTCGACACAGATCACTTCATGCCCAAAATCGGAGAAACAGACGCCAGACACCAGACCAACATAACCGGTGCCAATCATTGCAATTTTCATCGTCTTTTCTCTTCCTTAGCAGTGGCGCATGTCACTCATGAAACGCCATATTCACTTACCGTAGTAGTCGCGATACCATGCAACAAAGGCGCTGACACCCTCTGCAACATCCGTTTGCGGCGCATATCCGGTCAACTGTTGCAGCAAGGCATTGTCGGCAAAGGTTTCGTGCACGTCGCCCTTTTGCATATCCATGAAATTCTTTTTGAGCGTCAGACCCAGCGCATCCTCGATCGCGGCAATGAAATCCATCAAAGGCACTTTGGTCCCATTGCCGATATTGACCACACGGAAAGGGGCGGCGGGGCTGAGGCTATCGCCTTCGGCAACATCGTCGGGCGTAGCGGGTTCAACAGGCGGGGTATCAATCAAGAGCCGGATACCGCGCACAAGATCGGTCACATAGGTGAAATCCCGCGCCATTTCGCCGTTATTGTAGACGTCGATCGGCTCGCCATCCAATCCGGCTTTGACGAATTTGAAAAGCGCCAGATCGGGCCGCCCCCAAGGACCATAGACGGTGAAAAACCGGAACATCGTGGTCGGGATCTTCCACAGATGGGCATAGGCGTGTCCCATATGTTCATTCGCGCGCTTGCTGGCGGCGTAGATCGTCAGGGGCGTATCGGTGCGCTGCAATTCATTGAACGGCATATCGGTGTTGGCCCCGTAAACCGATGAGGTGGAGGCCATCAGCAAGTGTTCAACCTGGTGGATGCGCGCACATTCAGTCACGTTGAACGTGCCCATGACGTTGGTTTCCATATAGGATCGCGGGTTTTCGAGCGAATAGCGCACACCGGCCTGTCCTGCGAGATGGACGATAATATCCGGCTTGGCCTCATCACAGGTTTTGGCCAGCAGGTCATAGTCTTCCAGCAGCCCCTCAACACATGAGAAATGCGGGTTTTGCAGCAGGATCTGGTGACGGCGGCGTTTGAGCTGCACGTCATAATAGTCTGTCATTCCATCGTAGCCAACGACACGGAACCCTTCGTCCAGCAAGAGCTGCGCGAGGTGAAAGCCGATAAATCCTGCCGTTCCCGTAATAAAGACAGTGCGCATATTATGAACCTTGATGAAAACGGCGGAGTTGCGCCGTTTTCATCGAATGTAAGGTTCAGGTCAATCCAGCTAGAGCAAACCGTTGGGCAAAGGTTGCTCATTCGCCGTGTTCACGCGGCGGAACCACAGCGTCACCATTGTTGAACTGATGACGATGAACAGTGAATAGAGCACCGGCACGGCCATGATCGCT
>NZ_DASYOK010000301.1:0-10255 GCF_036007805.1 Yoonia sp. | reverse complement strand
GAGGTGATCGGCCAGCTTGATCCGGAAGAACTGGCCGATGCGGTGCGTGATCTGGAAAGCGACGATGTTGTCGACCTTGTCGAATACCTTGATGACACGCAGACAGAGGCAGTTCTGGATGCGCTGGATGCCAGCGACCGTGTGGTTGTCGAACAGGCGCTGTCCTACCCCGAAGAATCCGCTGGCCGCCACATGCAGTCCGAACTGGTGCGCGCACCAGAGCATTGGACCGTGGGCGAGATGATTGACTATCTGCGCTCGGATGTGGTGCTGCCCGACCAGTTTTATCATGTCATTCTGGTTGATCCGCGCCTCAAGGCGCTGGGCTATGTCACCTTGGGTCGTGTGCTGAGCCACCCGCGCGACACGCTGCTGCGCGATCTCAAGGAAGATACGTTCCGGACATTCCATGTTGAACAGGATGTGGAAGAGGTGGCGCAGGCCATCAACCACTATCACATGATCACGGCACCCGTGGTGGATAATGACGACCGGATCGTCGGTGTCATCACCATTGATGATGCGATGATGTTTCTTGAGGAAGAAGCCGAGGAAGATATTCTGCGTCTGGCCGGTGTCGGTGAAGGCAGCCTGTCGGACCGCGTAATCGCTACCACCAAGTCGCGTTTTCCGTGGCTGGCGGTGAACCTGTTGACGGCGATTTTTGCGTCATTGGTGATTTCGCTCTTTGAAGAAACCATCGCGGGACTTGTGGCGCTTGCCGTTCTGATGCCCATCGTCGCCTCGATGGGCGGGAATGCCGGCACCCAATCGCTGACGGTCGCGGTGCGTGCGCTGGCGACCCGCGATCTGACCACTGCCAACGTCTGGCGCGTGATCAAACGTGAGGTTCTGGTGGGCCTGATCAACGGCCTGATCTTTGCCGTCGTGATGGGGGTCGTCGGCGTCGTCTGGTTCGGCTCGCCGATGCTGGGCGTCGTCATTGCTGTGGCGATGGTCATCAATATGGTTGTGGCCGGTCTGGCGGGTACCGTGATCCCTGTGCTTTTGGAAAAGATGGGGATCGACCCCGCCCTTGCCTCGGGTGCTTTCGTGACCACCGTGACCGATGTGGTGGGCTTTTTCGCCTTCCTCGGCCTTGCTGCGATGTGGTTGCTCTGATGGATAAATCCGCCGCCCGTACCGCTGCTTTTGCGCGGCGCAAAACGGCCCATAACCCGCATATTGCAGCGGCCGGATATCTGAGTGAAGTGCTTGCCGGATTTCGCGGCGTGCCGCTGGCAGGCTATATGGCGATGCGGACCGAGATTGATCCGACCCCCGCCATGGAAGAGGCCGCAGCCCATGGGCCTGTCGGTGTGCCTGTCATTATCGGGGCAGGGCAGCCGCTACAGTTTCGGCTGTGGGAGCCTGATTGCGCCATGATCGAAGGCGCATTCGGCGCGATGATCCCCGAGGCAGGCGATTGGATGATCCCGCAAATCCTGATTGTGCCGCTGGTTGCCTTTGACCGCAGGGGCGGGCGTCTGGGCTATGGTGGCGGGTTCTATGACCGGACGCTGGAGGCCCTGCGCGCGGCGCAACCCACGATGGCGATTGGCTTTGCCTATGGCGCGCAGGAAGATGAGGGTCTGCCGTTGGAGCCGACAGACCAACCGCTTGATCTGATTGTGACGGAAACGGGCGTAATCACGCCCTAGCAGTTAGCTTTCCGAGAACGCCGCCATGACCTCATCCGAGGCTTCAAAATTGGCGGTGACACGCTGCACGTCATCGTCTTCTTCCAGCGTATCAAGAAGCTTCATCAGCTTGGTCAGACCTTCCAGGTCAACCTCGGTCGTGATGTTTGGCTGCCAGATCAGCTTGGTGCTTTCGCTTTCGCCAAGTTCAGCTTCCAGCGCGTTCGCCACCTCATTCAGGTCTGTGTCAGCGCAGATAATGACGTGGTTTTCGTCATCGCTTTGCACGTCTTCGGCACCGGCCTCGATTGCGGCCATCATCACGGTATCGGCGTCGCCCACAGAGGCAGGGTAAACAACCTGACCCTTGCGGTCGAACATGAACCCGACAGACCCTGTTTCACCAAGGTTGCCGCCGTTCTTGGAAAAGGTCGAACGCACGGTTGATGCGGTGCGGTTGCGGTTGTCGGTCATCGCTTCGACGATCACGGCCACACCGTTGGGGCCATAGCCCTCGTAGCGGATTTCATCATAGTTTTCCGCGTCGCCACCTTGCGATTTCTTGATCGCGCGGTCGATCACGTCCTTGGGGACAGAGCTTGATTTGGCCTCTTTGACAGCCAGACGCAGACGCGGGTTCTTATCGGGGTCCGGATCGCCCATTTTGGCGGCCACAGTGATTTCCTTGGCAAGCTTGGAAAACAGCTTGGAGCGCAGTTTATCCTGCCGCCCTTTGCGGTGCTGAATATTTGCCCATTTGGAGTGGCCAGCCATCGGAAAACCTCGTGTGATAACGCCTTGATCTGCGCTTCTATACGGCAAGCACCATGGCCGCCGCAACCCCGTCTAAAGTGGCCAGATAAAGGGGATTACAAAGGAAACAATCGGCGCCAGCGACAGGTTCAGCGGGATGCCGAATTTCAGAAAGTCCGAGAATTTATACCCGCCGGGGCCGTAAACCAAAGTATTGGTCTGATAGCCGATGGGCGTGGCAAAGCTTGCACTGGCGGCGATCATGACGGCCACGACCAAGGGGCGCGGATCAACGCCAAGGGCGCTGGCCAGACCGATGGCAATCGGTGTCATGACGACGGCGACCGCGTTATTGGAGACAAGTTCGGTCAGGATGCTGGAGAGCAGGTAGACGGACAGCACCACAAGGAAGGGTGGCATCACGAGCATCACAGGCGACAAGGTGTCGGCAATCATCTCTACGGCACCCGAGGATTGCAACGCCGAGCCCACGCCCAGCATTGCGAAAATCAGCGCGAGCAGGCGGCCATCAATATGAGAAAACGCCTCATCCGCATCAATGCAGCCGGTCATCAAGACAACCGTGACACCTAGCATCGCGAGCATCAGGATCGGGGCCACACCAAGGGCTGCCAGCGTGACAACGCCCAACAGGACGCCAATCGCCACTGGCGCATGACCACGGCGATAGGCGCGCTGGGACGCTTCGGACACATCGCCAAGGTTCATATCCTCGGCCAGACGCTGGATGTCCTCGGGGGCACCTTCCAGCAGGATCGTATCACCGACACGAATGACGATATCGTCGATTTGCGCGCTGATGTTGGCGTTCCGCCGGTGCAACGCCAGCGGATAAACCGCATAACGCCGCCGCAGGCGCATTGACCCAAGCCGGCGATTCACCATCTTGCAGTTCGGCGTGATCAGGACCTCGACGGTCTTTGTCTCCACGGCGGAAAGCTGATCGACGCGCCGCAACTCCTTGTTGTTTTGCAGCGACAGAAGCTCGGTCATCTCGGTGCGCAAAACGATGCGGTCGCCCACCTGGAGTGTGACATTCTTCAGATTGCGGCGCAGCGATTGATCCCCCCGCACCACGTCGATCAGGCGCACGCCATCCCGCTTGAACAGTTGCACCCCCATGACTTCACGCCCGATCAGGTTGCTGTCGGGTGGGATGACGGCCTCGGAAAAGAATTTCTTCTTGGACCGGTCCGAGAGCATTGTCGCCATGCTCTGCCGGTCGGGTAGCAGGCGAGGGGCCATGAAATAGAGATATGTAAAGGTCCACAGCACCACCACGATACCGATCGGGAAGATCTCGAGGATCCCAAAGGGCGCAAGCCCCGATGCCCGCGCGACCCCATCCACCAAAAGGTTCGTCGATGTCCCCAAAAGCGTCATGGTGCCGCCCACAATCGCGGCATAGCTGAGCGGGATCAGCAATTTCGATGCAGAGGTGCCCAGCGATCGTGCGAGTTGGACAAAGACGGGGATCATCACAACAACGAGCGGTGTGTTGTTCATGATCGCACTCGCGACAGCGACAAAGACGAGCCCCCCGCCAATCGCACGCGCAGGGCTGACCTTGGCCTGCCGCTCGGCCAGTTGGGTCAGTGCATTCAGGGCACCTGTGCGCACGAGAGCGCCGACAATAATAAACATTGCCGCAATCGTCCAAGGGGCAGGGTTGGCAAAGGCGGCCACTGCCGCCTCATAAGGCAGGACACCCGTGGCCAGCAGGATCGAAACCCCGATCATGGCCACGACTTCGGTGGGATAAACTTCGCGCAAGAACATGATAAACATGCCCAGCACGACGGCCATCGTCAGTATGGCGCTTTGCGTTTGTGTGAGTGACAGAAAACTATCCATGGACTTTATTTTCGCGCAGTGTCGGACGTGCCGCAAGCCGTGGTTGTACAAGGCTCAGCCCAATGGCCATGCACAACAGCGCCAGCCAGACCCAGATGCTATAGGTTTCGCCCAAGAGCAGCATCGCCCAGAAGACGCCCGAACCCGTCACAACATAGCTGACCTGACCCGCAAACACTGATCCCGCGCGCGCAATGAGCCAGACATAGCCCACATAGACCAGTACATGCACGATTGATCCAACCAAGAGCGCAAAATCCGCCAAGATGAAGGGGGACGTCGGCACAAAGAACTGTCCCGATCCAAGCGCCAGCGGCAGCGCAATCACCGTGCCAATGGCCGATGCCCCGAACAGGGCCTGAAACGGATCAAGGCCGGCTGTGCCCCAGCGGGCCACGATGTTGCCCTCGCAGGCATAACAAAAGGGTGCGACCAGCGCCAAAGGCAGAAAGGCGATCATCGCCCGCTCCGGCAGGCTGGCCTCGGGCAGGGCGATCAGGCCGACGCCGATCAGGCCAAGGCAGAGGCCCCCCAAACGGCGGAACGAGAAATGATCGTTGCCCAATGCCAAAGCAATCGGAAAGGCCATCATCGGGATCGTGGCAATCACAATCGACATAATACCAGAGGGCAGATGAAAGGCCGCGCGATAGCTCGCTGTGCCGGGAATAAGTGTGCCGATCGTTGCGATCATCAGCCAGACAGCGAGCGTCTTGGCTGTGAAGGGCATACGCCCAAGCTGGCGCCAGCGCACCACACCCAAGAGAACGGCACCAATCAGCATTTGCCAGAAAATGATGCCAAAAGGTTGATACCCTGCCGTTACCGTGATCTTGATCAACGGCGTCGTCAGCCCCCATCCACATCCCAGCAGCAACAGGAAACCCGTCAGCCGCGCGCGTTCCGACATCATGCAGGGCCCGCCTGTGACAGTCGCCCGCCCTGGCGCACCATCTCCACTCTGGTGGCTTTGCCGGTCATATTGTCGGTCTCGACGTACAGGCCAGAGAGTGTCGCTTCTTCTGCCGCAGGCGTGAAGCGTGATTTCGGCATACCGGTGATAAACCGGCGCAGGGGTTCGGTCTTTTCCATGCCGATGACAGAGTTATAGTCACCGCACATGCCCGCATCGGTCATATAGGCGGTGCCGCCGGACAGGATCATCGCGTCGCCTGTGGGCACATGGGTGTGGGTGCCGACAACAATGCTCGCGCGACCATCACAGAAATGACCGACGGCCATTTTTTCGGAGGTTGCTTCGCAGTGAATGTCAATCAGGCTGGCCGCCACCTGACCGCCCATCGGGTACTGGCGCAAGAGGGCGTCCAGCGCTGAAAACGGATCATCAAAGGGGCGTTTCATGAACACCTGACCCAGCACCTGTGCCACCAGAACCTTGCGCCCGCCGGGTGCGTTGAAAACCCGCGCACCGACACCGGGGGCGGCCTTTGAATAGTTTATCGGGCGGATAACCCGCTGTTCTTTCTCAATAAAGCCCAGCATGTCCTTTTGGTCGAAGGCATGGTCGCCCAAGGTCACAACATCCGCGCCCGCATCCAGCAGCAGGTTTGCGTGATCGCCCGAAAGCCCCATGCCAGAGGTTGCGTTTTCGCCATTCACCACCACAAAATCCAGCTTCCACGCGGCCCGTAAACGGGGCAGGTGGGTGGTAATCGCAGCACGGCCCGCGCGGCCCATCACATCGCCAAGAAAGAGTATCTTCATCCTTGCGTTGTTACGGCGCTTGCGCGCATTCATCCAGCGGTTTCTGCGCGCTTGCCTTTGGCGCGTTCCGGTGCAACGGATGGCACATGGAAACAAAAGCGCAATCCCGTCCGGTGGCCGGTATCTTCTGGATGGTCGTGACCGGCCTGATGTTCGTGGCGGTCACCGCCGTGGTCAAACATGTGGGCGATGATGTGCCGGCAGCACAGGCTGCATTCTTGCGGTATGTGCTAGGGCTGGTGTTTTTGCTGCCTATGATCCGGCCCATTCTGGCGGCGCATCTGACGGGGCGGCAGAAAAAGCTCTTCTGGGCGCGTGGGGCTGTCCACACATTGGCGGTGATCCTGTGGTTCTTTGCCATGGCGCGGATTCCCATCGCTGAGGTGACGGCGATGAACTATCTCTCGCCGGTCTATGTCTCTTTGGGTGCTGCGCTGTTTTTGGGTGAACGTCTGCCGCCGCGGCGTCTGGCGGCCGTCATCATGGCGCTGATCGGGGCAGTGATCATCCTGCGCCCCGGCGTGCGTGAGGTGGAGATCGGCCATATCGCGATGCTGGGGACGGCGGTGTTTTTTGCGATCGGCTATCTGATCGCCAAGCAGCTTTCGGGCGAGGTGTCGGCCCCTGTGGTTGTCGGTATGCTGTCGATCACGGTGACCGTGGGTCTGGCACCCTTTGCCTTTGCGGTGTGGGTGACACCCACCCTACCGCAACTCGGATGGTTGTTTCTGGTCGCCTGTTTTGCGACCGCGGGGCACTATGCGATGACGCTAGCTTTTGCCGCTGCACCACTGACCGTGACGCAACCTGTGACGTTTCTGCAACTGGTCTGGGCGGTTTTGCTCGGGGCTGTGATGTTCGGTGAGGCTGTCGACGGCTGGGTCATCTTCGGTGGTGCGGTGATTATGGCCTCGGTCAGTTTCATCACGTGGCGCGAGGCTGTGGCGCGGCGTAACATAACGCCCGCTGTGCCTGCGACGAAGGTGTGATGCCTCCGGCGGAAGTTTGAAGAGACATGGAAAATAGGGGCTTAGTCCGCCTGCGGGCTGAGCCTTGCAAGCAGAGACGCCTGGGTGACGACACCGACAGGCTTGCCGTTTTCCGTGACCTGCAACCCAGTGCCGTCAATCCGGTCTATGATCTCCTGCACGGGAGTTTCTACATCAATTGCGGCCCCCTCTGCGGTGCCGTCTGTCATCACATCACAGGCGGTCAGCACGCCCAGCGGGTTCATATGGGCCACGAATTCCGCGACATAACCATTGGCCGGATTGGTGAAAATCTCTCGCGGGGTGCCGCATTGGACAATCCGCCCACCTTCCATGATGGCGATGCGATTGCCGATTTTGAAGGCTTCATCCAGATCGTGGCTGACAAAGATGATTGTACGCCCGCGCTGCTTTTGCAGTTCCAGCAACTCGTCTTGCAGGCGGGTGCGGATCAGCGGATCTAGCGCCGAGAAGGGTTCATCCATCAATAGGATCGGCGCATCGGTCGCAAAGGCGCGTGCAAGGCCCACGCGCTGTTGCATCCCGCCTGAGAGTTCACCGACCAGCGCATCGGCACGGTCGGCCAGCCCCACCATCTCGAGCTCCTGATCGACGCGGGCACGCCGTGCGGCGGGCTCCATCCCCGCCCGTTCAAGCCCGAGGCCCACGTTATCGCGCACGGTCCGCCATGGCAGCAGGCCGAATTGCTGGAAGACCATCGACACGCATTCCCGCCGCACCCGCCGCAGGTCGTTGGGCGAACAGTTCACGACATCACAGGTCCAGTCGCCATCAAAAATGCGGACCTCGCCACGGATCACTGGGTTCAGGCCGTTGACCGCGCGCAGCAAGGTTGACTTCCCTGACCCCGACAGCCCCATCAGAACGAGTATTTCGCCCGCTTTGACATTCAGCGAACAATTATGCACGCCCAGAATCTGATCTGTTTTTTCGCGAATTTCGGGGCGCTCAAGCCCTTCGTCCATCAAGGGCAGGGCGGTTTCAGGGCGGGCGCCGAAGACGATCGAGACGTTATCAAATTCAACAGCATTCATTTCGATTTCACCCGCAGCATCCGGTCCAGCATGATGGCGACAACGACGATGACAAAGCCGCTTTCAAACCCGAGAGAGGTATTCACCGTGTTCAGCGCGCGGATCACCGGCACGCCAAGGCCGCTCGCCCCGACGAGGGCCGCGATGACCACCATCGACAGCGAAAGCATGATGGTTTGGTTCAGCCCCGCCATGATTTGCGGCATGGCCGAGGGCAGTTCAACCTTGAAGAGCACTTGGTGTTTGGTGGCACCAAAGGCTTGGGCGGCTTCCAAGAGCGGCGTGGGGGTTGAGGCGACGCCGAGGTAGGTCAGACGGATTGGTGCTGGCAGCACAAAGATGACGGTTGCGATCAGGCCGGGCACCATGCCGATCCCGAAAAACACAATCGCGGGGATGAGGTAAACAAAGGTGGGCAGGGTCTGCATCAGGTCCAGCACCGGCACCATCGCGCGATAGAGGCGCGGGCGATGTGCGGCGGCAATCCCCACAGGTACCCCGATCCCCATGCAGACGACACAGGCCGACAACACGAGGGTCAGAGACTGCATGGTCTCTTCCCAGTAGTCTTGATTCAGGATGAACAGGAACCCGACCACGATAAAGAGCGGTGTTTTCCAGTTGCGTTGCAGCAGCCAAGTGAGGCCTGCGAAAGCGGCGATAATGAAGAACGGATGTGGCGTTTCGAGCACCCAGAGGATCGCGTCGATCAGCGCCTCCATCGTGTCGGACAGCCAGTCAAAAAAGAAGCTGAGGTTGTTGTTCATCCAATCAAAGATGGATTTCGCCCATGCTCCAATCGGGATTTTGTTCTCCGTCAGCCAGTCCATGCCGCACCTTCCGTCTTAAATGTGACAGGCCCCGCGTGGGGGCCTGTCAAAGTCGTCTTACATGCCCAAGGCGGCGTTCACGGCTGTGACCGCGTCACCACCGTCTTTGGTGGTCACACCGTCGAGCCAGGCCACATAGGCATCAGGGTTGGCTTTCAACCATGCGGTCGCGGCATCCGCAGGATCGGCCCCGTCATTCAGGATCGCGCCCATGATTTCATTTTCCATGGCGAGCGAGAATTCAAGATTGGTCAGAAGCGTCCCGACATTGGGGCAGCTGTCCACAAAACCTGCAGATGTGTTGGTAAAGACGGTTGCACCGCCAAGGTTGGGGCCAAACCAGTCATCGCCGCCTTCCAGATAGGACATATCGAAGTTGGCGTTCATCGGGTGGGGTTCCCAGCCCAGAAACACAATCGGCTCATCGCGGCCAGAGGCACGGTCGACCTGTGCGAGCATGCCCTGTTCAGAGCTTTCGACGACTTCGAAATCACTGAGGCCGAATGCGTCAGCCGCGATCATATCCATGATCAGACGGTTGCCATCATTGCCGGGCTCGATGCCGTAGATCTTGCCCTCCAGCGCGTCCGCATTTGCCGCGATATCGGCAAAAGTGGCGATCCCCATATCGGCAGCGGCACGGTTCACAGCCAGCGTATATTTCGCACCTTCAAGGTTCGCGCGGACGGTATCGACAGTGCCCGCTTCGCGGTAAGGTGCGATATCGGCTTCCATGGTGGGCATCCAGTTGCCAAGGAACACATCCACGTCGCCTTCGGCGAGCGAGATATATGTCACAGGCACAGAAAGCACCTTGATGTCGGTGTCATATCCAAGCGCTTCCAGCACGACAGTTGTCGCGGCTGTCGTTGCGGTGATGTCGGTCCAGCCCACATCAGAGAAGGTCACCGTATCACAGTCTGCCAAGGCCGGTGCAGCGGCGCAGATGGCCAGCACGGAAAGAGTTGATTTCAATTTCATGTCGTTCTCCCAGTTTTTTCTTGATTGACGAGTCAATAAAGAACCATTTATCTGCCTGGACTCACCGATAAAGAGGGAATGATGCCCAAGCTTGGAATGGAGCCTATCCGCCGCGCGGCCTTAGTGAAAGCCACGATTGACGAAATCGGTGCAGTCGGGAATCTGGACGTGACGGTAAGCAATATTGCTAAGCGTGCGGGCATGTCGTCAGCACTGGCGCATCACTATTTTGGCGGCAAGGAGCAGATCTTTCTGGCCGCCATGCGCCATACGCTTTCAGAATACAGATCCGAAGTATGCAGCGCGCTGAAGCAGGCCAAAGGCCATAAAGAGCGGTTGGAAGCGATTGTTCGCGCGGGGTTTACTGCAAACAACTTCCAGCCTGAGGTGATTGCCGCATGGCTGAA
>NZ_DASYOK010000300.1:0-3401 GCF_036007805.1 Yoonia sp. | reverse complement strand
TGCCTCGGATAGTCCGGTTTGATGAACTGGCAGGCTTTGCCGCAGGCGCTTGGGTCGGCCATGCGTGACACACCGCAATCGGTGCAAAGGCCACGGGGTGCGGGATCGGAGAACTGGGGTGTTTGGAACGTCGTCATGCGCGCACTGTAGGGGTGCAAATCCGCGTGTCTAGTTTGATTTACAAGCTTGGCCCCGACCGTTGCAGAGGTACTTCTTTGCCCGCCCCCTTTCCCTTGGCCCCCCCACGCGTTAAAGGGGCGCATCTGTAACAAGGAGCCAGCCAAATGGGCTATCGAATCGCCGTTGTCGGTGCCACAGGTAACGTGGGCCGCGAAATGCTGAACATCCTCGCCGAGCGGGCCTTTCCCGTGGACGAGATTGCCGTACTTGCCAGCCGGAAATCGCTGGGCACCGAAGTCAGCTTTGGCGATAAAACCCTCAAGACCAAGGACCTTGATACCTTTGATTTCACCGGCTGGGACATGGCGCTTTTTGCTGTCGGCTCCGAGGCGACCAAGATTTACGCACCCAAAGCGGCCAAAGCCGGTTGTGTGGTCATCGATAACTCGTCTCTTTACCGCTATGACGCCGATGTGCCGCTGATCGTGCCCGAGGTGAACCCGCAGGCCGTGCACGGCTATTCCAAGAAAAACATCATCGCGAACCCGAACTGTTCGACAGCCCAGATGGTTGTTGCGCTCAAGCCGTTGCATGACCGCGCCACGATCAAGCGCGTGGTTGTCAGCACCTATCAGTCCGTGTCGGGTGCCGGTAAGGGCGGGATTGATGAACTGTGGGACCAGACCAAATCAATCTATAACCCCACTGACAGCAAACCGCCCAAGCAGTTTACCAAGCAGATCGCGTTCAACGTGATCCCGCATATTGATGTGTTCATGGACAGCGGCGAGACCAAAGAAGAATGGAAAATGGTCGCCGAGACCAAGAAGATCGTTGATCCCAAGATCAAGGTGACCGCCACATGTGTGCGCGTGCCTGTCTTCGTTGGTCACTCCGAGGCGATCAATATCGAGTTTGAAGAGTTTCTGGACGAGGACGAAGCCCGCGATATCCTGCGCGAAAGCCCTGGTGTCATGGTGATCGATAAGCGCGAAGACGGTGGCTATGTGACGCCCATCGAATGTGTCGGTGACTTTGCGACCTTCATCAGTCGTATCCGTCAGGACAGCACGATTGATAACGGTCTGAACCTGTGGTGCGTGTCCGACAACCTGCGCAAAGGTGCGGCCTTGAACGCGGTACAGATCGCGGAACTCTTGGGGCGTGAGTGCCTGAAAAAGGGCTGACAGATCAGTCACGCATTTGAAAAGGGCGTCCCGTGGGGCGCCCTTTTTCGTGTCGTCTGCAGATTTTTTGCAATCTCTGCCAAGGAACCTGTCCTGCGATCCGTCAAAGCCTGTATTATGACGCATAACATCTGCAGGAGATTTTCCATGTTGCGCCTTTTTCTGACGACAAGCCTGATTGCACTGGCCGCCCCATCACTCGCCGACACTTTCACTGCGCAGGCACGGGTGGATACGGTCACGATCTATCCCGGGCTCGCGACCGTCACACGACAGATCAGCCTTGATCTGCCTGCAGGCCAGCACGAGATTGTTGTGCCGGGCATGCCGGAAGGTCTGTCCACTGCAGGGCTGCGTTTAGCGGCCTCTGACGGGGCGCAGTTGGGGGCAGTCAACCTTGCATTTGATCGCTTGCCGGTCACGCCCGACCAAAGCGCGCCCGCAATTGTTGCGGCCCGCGATGAGGTGGAGCGGCTGGAAGGTGTCTTGCGGGAGCGTAACGCCGCGATTGCGCAAATCCGCCTGCGGGTGCAGGCCGCCGAGGAACAGGTTTCCTTTTTGCAAAGCCTGTCACAGGCAAGTGCAGGGGAAGCGATGAATGCAGCCGATATTCAGGCCCTCGCACAGATGGTCGGGTCCGAGACTTTGGCCGTGCGTGAAGCCGCTTTTGCCGCCGAGCAAGAGGCGCAGACGGCAGAACGGGCGCGCAAAGAGGATGAGGAGGCGCTACGCGATGCGCAGCAGGCACTGGCGGCGCTGATGGAGCCGGAACAAGCGGGGGCTGTGCTGACCTTTACCTTGGCGGTAGCCGAGGCAGGTGAGGTGACGGTCGATGTGAGCTCGGTCGAGGGGTTTGCCAATTGGTCACCTGTCTATGACATGCGCCTGACCACGGGCGCAGAGGCTTCTCTGGCGGTCGAGCGTTCGGTCGTGATCAGCCAGCAAACCGGGCAGGACTGGAATGATGTGCAGTTGATTCTTTCGACGGCGCGCCCTGGCGAGCAGACCGGACCAAGTGGTGTCTGGGCACCTCTGCGGCGGATCATATCAGAGGATGATCTGGGTCGTGAGAACGGCGTCATGATGATGGCCGATAGCGTACAATCCCTGTCGCGTTCGGGTGCAGTGGCCGAGGTCGCGGCGGCGCCGATGGCCGTGACGGCCAAGGCTGATCTGAGCGGCGCGACCGTCACTTACATCTATCCGGGGCGTGTCGATATACGCAACGGTGTCGAGGATCTGCGCCTGCCGCTGGATACCCTGGATTTCGCCGCTGACGTCTGGGCCGAAGCGGTGCCCAGCCGTGACCAGATCGCCTATCGTATGGCGGAATTCACTAATGATACCGGCGAGGTCCTGTTGCCTGGTCAGGCGCTTCTTTATGCGGACGGTACAATGATCGGGTTCGGCCAGTTGCCTTTGCTTGCGGCAGGGGCGGATACGGAAATAGGGTTCGGTCCGCTGGATGGTCTGCGCCTGACCCGTGCGATCCCGAATAAATCCGAAGGCGATGTCGGGGTCTTTACCAGCGCAAATCAGTTGACCGAACAGGCCGTGATGACGGTGGAAAATCTGACAGGTCAGGCGTGGGACGTGAAACTGCGCGACGCGATCCCCTATTCCGAACAGGATGATCTGGAGGTGGAGTTCACCGCAAGCCCCGCCGTTACGCGGCGTGATCCGGAAGGGAGGCGCGGTATCTTGGAATGGGATCTCGCGCTTGCAGCAGGTGCCAGCCAAGAGGTGACGCTGGACTATACGCTGACATGGCCGAGCGGGTATGTGCTGCGGTAGGGGGTGCGATTTGGAATGGCAGTATTGCCGGACTTTTCTGCCGTTCGATGCAACCACGAAATTCAACTGGCTTGAAAGCCAGTGCCGACACCGAGGACAGAAAGCATGCGTCATCGGGCTGACAGCACCCATGAAGATGCTGCATCATTCTTCTTTAGGGTCAAAATTCCTAGTATTCGCTACCCCACTCGGCTGAGCGGGGTAGCGGGGGACTGCTTCAAGCCCATACTTTGTCTAGCAATGATTTACCGTGCAACGCAGGGCGCCTTTGCTGATCATTTGTTTGCATTACTCGGGCCG
>NZ_DASYOK010000299.1:0-4219 GCF_036007805.1 Yoonia sp. | reverse complement strand
ATTCATGGCTGCCGTTCCGGCGGGACTGCTCACGTTTTCTAACGCAAATATCGAAGTGCAGTTCGACAAGGTGACCGCAGCTATCGACATGTTAGTGCAAGGGTGCTGATAGAGATTGTTAAACATGATGTAACATAATCTGCATTATGCGTTTTTACATTGTAGCGCAAAGCGATAATGTCACCCCTGAGCAAAGCAGAAGTGTCACTCTCCCCAAAAGACTGAGGGAGATTGTGCATGGGATGGGTGGTGATGAGCGAGCGCGAGTTGAAACGTGTGGAAGTTTTGGCGCAGGTTGATGATGGTCGGTTGAGCGTCGACAACGCGGCGAACATGCTGGACCTGATGCGTCGACAGGTTTTCAGACTGTTGAAGCGCTACCGTCAGGATGGTGCAGCAGCGATCCGGCACAAATCGCGCGGCAAAATTCCCAACAATCAGATCCACAGGGCTAAGCGAGATTACGCACTGTCGCTCATCAAAGAGATCTACCCAGATTTCGGGCCGACTTTGGCCGCCGAGATGTTGGCCCAGCATCACAGGCTCAAAGTGTCGCGAGAGACGCTGCGCAAATAGGATGGTCGACGATGGTTTATGGCTTTCGCGCAAACAACGTCGCACATTTCACCAACCGCGTTTGCGCCGGGAATGCTATGGCGAACTGATCCAGATTGACGGCTCAGACCATCGTTGGTTTGAGGAGCGTGCTGGTCCCTGCACCCTGCTCGTCTTCATTGATGACGCCACCAGCACCTTGATGGAATTGCGGTTTGTGAAGTCCGAGAGCACCTTCAGTTACTCCGAAGAGCTGCAGAGCTATCTGATCGAACACGGTCGTCCCGTCGCGTTTTACAGCGACAAGCACACGGTGTTTCGCGTGGCAAAGGAAGACGCCAAGGTTGGCGCGGGTATGACACAGTTTGGGCGTGCGCTGAACGAGCTGAACGTCGAGATTTTGTGCGCCAATAGCAGCCAAGCCAAGGGTCGCGTTGAACGCGCAAACCGGACCTTGCAAGATCGACTGGTCAAGGAACTGCGTCTTGCGGATATCTCTGACATGGAAGCTGGAAATGCCTATTTGCAAGGCTTCAAAGACCGCTACAACGCGCAGTTTGCCAAAGCACCGGCCAAGCCTGACAACCTGCACCGCGCGCTCAATGTCGAGCCGGATCGGCTCGATGAAGTGCTGTGCTGGCGCGAGAACCGCTATGTCGGCAAGCAGCTGACATTTTCCTATGACCGCAAGCGGATCATGCTCGAAGAAAGCGACGTGACGCGCGGCCTTGTGGGCAAATATGTTGACACCTACGCCTTCGTGGATGGACGTTTTGAGGTGCGCTCGAAAGGCCGGGCCCTGCCCTACAAAATCTTCGACATGGATCAGCGCGTGACCCATGCCGCGATCACCGAGAACAAACGACAGTGTGTTGTGCTGGAACACATCAAAGAGATGCAGGACGCAGCACCTCCCAAAGCCAAGGTGCGCACCAATTCTGAGAAGATGGGTTACAAACCAAATGGCAAACGTCCCGGCAGACCTTCCGGCGGACGGGCCAAAAAGGCGATTGTGCAAGCGGCAGACTAAGCTCAGAATTGACGCCATGAATGCTGAAGAAGAACCAGAGATCATCATGTCCGATCTGTGCGCCGATGTTGAAGTCGATGGCCACTTTCTGACCGTGGATATCTACAAGAGCGACATCGACCCAGGGTGGATTTTGGAAGTCATCAACGAATTTGGCACATCGACAGTCTTCGACGATCCGTTCCTTGAGGATGGCCTTGCATGGCAGCAGTTCGAGAAGACTGTGAAGGAAGAAGGCTTGGCCGCGTTCCTCACCCAAAAAGAGAAACGGCAGCTCTTCCACTGATCCCCGCAAAGCCAGCCAGGGCTCCGATATCTGAGGTCTACGCCCTGTCAGGCTTTGCTCCTGTTGCGCATCGTGGTGACACTTCTGCATTGCGCAGACATTGACATTTTTACTTTGTTGCTAGAATATATTTTGTGTTGCGTTAGTATATTATTGTATATAGGATGAACTCTGTCATGGAGGCTCCTCAGCATGCGTAATTCACGAAAGAAGCTCCTCAGCTCGGCTGCTGTGGCTTTGACCATTACAGGCGTTTCTTTGCCAATACCCGCACGCGCCCAGACACACCCGATCGATTGCGCGATCCTCTTGTGTCTGTCTGGCGGCTGGCCAGCCTCTGTCCCTTGCGCCTGGGCCCGTGCCGAATTCATCCGGCGGATTACACCTTGGCCGGTTGAACCACCGCTACAGATCTGGCGCTGTCCCATGGGCGCATCACATGAAATCTTCACCCTATCCAATAGCGCAGACCAAATTTTCGAAGCATTCTTGCGAACCGACAGCGCAAAACCGCACCAATCCTTTCCAACGCGCGACGTCGCTGGCTTTGTGGATCCCGGTAAGGCTGCTTGGCGCTTTCCAGATGCCAATGAAAGCCCCGTTCCCGCCGACCTCGCCCTCCAACTCGCGCAGAATTACGCAGACATTGACATCAGTGGTCCAGAATTCAATTTCGTGCGGTCGATCCAAGTCTTTGATGTTCGCTATGCGCGGCAGCGCGAGTCCGGTCGTGACGGTCACTGTAATCGCAGCGCCACCGTTTTTATTGGCACGTATGGCACCCAAGGAGACTTCGCTTGGCAGAGGTCATCTATCACTGCCCTGCCCGAAGCTCATGTGGGTCTTGAACGTTGGGGTCAGAGTTGCCCAAACATTTATCACCGATCCGTCTTCGTTGATTGGCGTGACTATGAGGGCAACTACGGTTCCGAACAGGTGAACTACTAGAGGGTTGCGACCTTTCCGATTCAGGATTTAGACCCTGATTGTGATTCATCCTGTTTGGGAGGATGGATCATGTCAGCACCTTTGCCGCCGGCGCTTCGAGCGCGGTTTCAGGAGTATATTGAGGATGGGTTAAGCGGTCGCGCAGCGGCGTTGCGTTTGAAGCTCTCTGCTGCGACAGGTGCCCGCTGGGCACGGCAGGTCCGGACCAAGGGACGTGCGACGCCTGCGCCTCAGGGTCGCCCGCGCAACACCGGCAAGCTGGCAGCGTATCGGACCTTCTTTGAAGAGTTGGTCAAGCAAGACCCGGACATCACACTGTTCGAACTGAGGGATGCGTTGGCCGATGCGGAAGGCGTGCAGGTACATCATTCATCCATCGCAGATCTATTGTCCCGCCTCGGGTTCACACACAAAAAAAGTCGCTGGTCGCCACCGAACGCCGCCGTGCAAGAGTAAGACAGCAACGGGTCGACTGGTTCAAACATCGAAGACCTGCTATAGCGGCCATGCCAGAACGTGTTGTCTTCATTGACGAAACTGCCGTGAAAACCAACCTCACACGTCTGCGCGGTTGGGCTACGCGAGGGGAGCGGCTGACGATGGACGCCCCCTTCGGAAGCTGGGGCACGCAAACTCTGATCGCAGGTCTGGCACAGGATGGGCTGATCGCGCCATGGGTCATCAAGGGTGCGATGGACGGTCCCGCCTTCGCGACCTACGTCCGCGAAGTGCTGGTCCCTGAGATCGTGCCAGGGACCGTGGTCATACTCGACAACCTCGCCACCCACCAGAACAAGGAGGCCGCTGAGGCACTCCGCGCACATGGCTGCTGGTTCCTCTACCTACCACCGTACTCGCCGGACCTGAATCCGATTGAACAGGCTTTCTAGAAACTCAAAGCGCACCTGCACCGGATCGGCGCGAGGACACTCACAGAGGTGTTCGATGCTATCGGCACAATCTGCGATCTCTACGACCCGCAAGAATGCTGGAACTACTTCAAGGCTGCCGGATATGTCTCAAGTTAATCCCGAAATGCTTTAGTGCTAGAAATTGCTGATGTGCACGCAATGACTGTCCATCGTGTGTCGGTCTGGCGCACCCTGCACAGTCTCGGTTTGACGCATAAAAAAAGACCTGCAAGCCGTCGAGCAAAAGCGGCGTGAGGTCCGCCAGGCGCGCCATATCTGGATCACGCGGCGGCAACCGTTTATGGCCAACTTGTTGCCGCGCATAGGTCTCATCGATGTAACCTCACTCAAGCGGATCGATGTCGAACGCGAGAGCCTCCGGTCATTACCGGCACGGCGGACCACGGATTACGAGGAGGTCACGCTACGCGTCACGTCGTCCGGTGGCTTCACCTTGCGCAAGGTGTTCTATACCGTGCCGTCCCGGTT
>NZ_DASYOK010000298.1:0-3562 GCF_036007805.1 Yoonia sp. | reverse complement strand
GTTTGGAGCCGTCACGGTAAAGCGCATTTGCCTTTACACCCAGTGACCACGACAATTCATAGGCCTTCTGGCAGTCCTCGATTGTCGCATCGTTCGGCATGTTGATTGTCTTGGAAATCGCACCCGAGATGAATGACTGAGCCGCAGCCATCATGTAGATGTGGCTGTCAACACTCAGATAACGCTTGCCTTTTTTGCCGCACGGGTTGGCGCAGTCAAAGACGCTATAGTGCTCCTCTTTCAGGAACGGCGCGCCCTCCAGCGTCATGGTTCCGCAAACGTGATCGTTGGCGGCCTCGATGTCCTGCTTGGAATAGCCAAGGTGGCGCAGCAGATCGAAGGTCGGATCGTTCAGCTTATCCTTGGG
Source organism: Yoonia sp. (assembly GCF_036007805.1). Taxonomy (GTDB): domain Bacteria; phylum Pseudomonadota; class Alphaproteobacteria; order Rhodobacterales; family Rhodobacteraceae; genus Yoonia. The sequence goes on along the minus strand of NZ_DASYOK010000298.1, from coordinate 3,195 downwards.
GATACCCAGCGTCTTGGTGCAGAACTCTTCGCCCAGCGTCCACTGGTTAAAGACAAAGCGGATGTCGAATGCCGAAGCCAGCGCGCCTTCGACCTTATCCAGCTCTGCCTGACCAAAGCCGTGACCAATCAGCGAGGTGTGGTTGATCGCTGGCGCCTGCCCGATGGAGCCGTGACCGACAGCATAGGCGATGATCTCTTCGATCTGCGCGGAACCATAGCCAAGTTTCTCAAGTGCGGCTGGCACCGACTGGTTGATGATCTTGAAGTAGCCACCACCGGCCAGCTTCTTGAACTTCACCAGCGCAAAGTCGGGCTCGATCCCTGTGGTGTCACAATCCATCACCAGACCAATGGTGCCGGTAGGCGCGATGACAGAGACCTGCGCGTTGCGGTAGCCGTGCTTTTTACCCAGCTTCAGTGCTTCGTCCCAGCTGCCGACAGCCAATGCGATCAAACGCTGGTCAGGGCAGTTGGCGTGGTCAAGCGGCACAGGTTTGACGTCCAGTGCATCATAACCATCGGACTTGCCCAAGGCCGCCTGACGGTGGTTCTTGATCACGCGCAACATATGCTTGCTGTTCTTGGTATAGCCCGGGAAGGCACCCAGTTCACCGGCCATTTCGGCGGATGTCGCATAGGACACGCCTGTCAGGATCGCAGTCAGGGCAGCGCCCATCGCACGGCCTTCGTCGCTGTCATAGCCAAAGCCCATGTTCATCAAGAGGCCGCCAATGTTGGCATAGCCCAGACCCAGCGTGCGGAAGTCATAAGACCGCTGCGCGATTTCCTTGGACGGGAACTGCGCCATCATCACGCTGATTTCCAGTGTCACGGTCCACAGACGTGTGGCGTGCATATAGTCTTCGGCCTGAAACTGCCCGTCCGAATAGAACGTCAGCAAGTTCATCGACGCAAGGTTACAGGCCGTATCGTCAAGGAACATATATTCAGAACAAGGGTTTGAACCGCGAATTTCACCATCTTCGGGGCATGTGTGCCATGCGTTCACGGTGTCGTGGTACTGGATACCCGGATCGGCACAGGCCCATGCGGCATGGCCCACTTGTTCCCACAAATCGCGGGCCTTGATGATCTTGGCGACCTCGCCGTTGCGGCGGTTGATCAGTTTCCAGTCGGCGTCGTCTTCAACGGCCTTCAGGAAGGCATCCGTCACGCGGATGGAGTTGTTCGAGTTCTGGCCGGAGACCGACGAATAGGCCTCGCTGTCCCAATCGGTATCATAGGTCGGGAATTCGATGCTGGTGTAGCCTTGCTTGGCATAGTCCAGAACGCGCTTGATGTAGGTCTCGGGAATCGCTGAGCGCTTGGCGTCTTTGACAGCGGCGGCCAGTGTCTCGTTGGTCTTGGGATCATAGGCCGCGACTTCTGTGCCGTCCCATGATTTGATCGCCGCGAAGATCGCGTTCAGGTAACGGGCGTGCATTTTGGAACCCGCGACGATGGACGCCACTTTCTGCTCTTCGATGACCTTCCAGTTGATGAATTCCTGAATATCAGGGTGATCGGCATCGACGATCACCATCTTGGCCGCACGGCGTGTCGTGCCGCCCGATTTGATGGCACCAGCAGCGCGGTCACCAATTTTCAGGAATCCCATCAGGCCCGATGATTTGCCACCACCCGACAAAGGCTCACCCTCGCCGCGCAGCGACGAAAAATTCGTTCCCGTGCCCGAGCCATATTTGAACAGACGTGCTTCGCGCACCCAAAGATCCATAATTCCGCCTTCGTTCACGAGATCGTCGTCAACGGACTGGATGAAACAGGCGTGCGGCTGTGGGTGCTCATAGCTCGAGGCGGATTTGGTCAGCTCGCCAGTCTGGTAGTCGACATAGTAGTGCCCCTGTGCGGGACCGTCGATGCCGTAAGCCCAGTGCAGACCTGTGTTGAACCACTGCGGGCTGTTTGGTGCGGCGCGCTGTGTTGCCAGCATATAGCGCATTTCGTCGAAATAGGCGCGCGCATCCTCTTCAGAGGTGAAATAGCCACCCTTCCAGCCCCAATATGTCCAGGCACCGGCCAGACGGTCGAACACCTGCTTGGCGGATGTCTCACCACCAAATGTGGCGTCTTTGGCAGGAACCGAGCGCCACAGGAACTCTGGCACGCCCTTTTCCTTCACGCGCTTTACTTCGGAGGGCACACCCGCCTTGCGGAAATATTTCTGCGCGATCACGTCAGAGGCAACCTGGCTCCAACCGGCCGGAATTTCACAATTGTCGAGTTTGAAAACAACCGTCCCGTCAGGGTTGCGAATCTCTGACGTGGTCGTCTTGAACGCCAGTTCGCCATAAGCGCCCGTTTTCGCTTTTGTGAAATTACGGTCAATTTTCATTGGTCTGCCCCATTCTAGTTTGCGCCGTCGTTGCGGCTAAATTCTCAACAAAGCCGCCTGCGCGACCAATCCGGAAAAGAACATATCAACCGTCGACGCCACACTGCCTGCGATCCAAGATCGAGCGTACGTTTCTGGGCACTGAAAACCTGTGCCCGCCTGTTGAACTGTCCCCGTGCCGCTACCACATCTTGTGTCGTGTTCGTCGGCCTGCACAACCTGACGCATCTAGCCCTCGTGGGTCAACGGCTTTTTAACACAAAATGTGGATTAATTCAGTTGACCTGTCGGTCCTCACATGCCCGTCCTTTTGGGCAGGTGATTCACACACAAACTTGTCCACAGATGCCCGCAGAAAGCCGCGTCACCAGAAACTGTTTTACTTCGCAACCTTAGGCATTCCGGTTCAGGCAAACTGTGAACTTCATCAACACACGCGCAACGCCGATCACCTCTGCTCAAGCCGCGCCAGATAAGCCGTTGCACGATAGCCACGCTGCGGCAGCCTTTTGGTCGATCAAATCCCTCGCCGGCACCGGCGGATCGCGCGATCACATAACAGGCTTGGACACTGGATACGTTGTCAATTCGACACAGTGCACGATATCACGCGCGCGATGCACACAATAATATTTGACTGCGTCACGGGCGTATAGTTTTCCATGCTTGTTAAAGTCAGCTGTAATCAGCACTGTCTTTCGAAAAAACACTATTGATTGGGAGAAAATCAATGAACAAATTCTGGATCATTCTGGGCGCACTGCTTGTTGCAGGCGTATCCGCTTACGCAGGCGGCCTGGCCGATGCGATCACTGAAACTGTACCGATGGCAGATCC
>NZ_DASYOK010000297.1:0-10675 GCF_036007805.1 Yoonia sp. | reverse complement strand
CCGCAGCGCCATCCCGAACAGCACCTTCATCGTCAGGCACGTCTGGATGGCGGTATCGCTATAGGTCTGCTGGCGGCCACACTTGCCTGTCGGCGCGGCATCCCAGGTCATCTCGGGGTCGAACCAGATCGTCAGCGAGCCCCGGCGCTTGAGCGCTTCATTATAGGCTGGCCAGTTCCTGGTCTTGTAGGTCGGGGGCGCCGGTCTGCTCATGCAGACCAGCTACCACACTGGATTCACAAGATGAATCCCTCATGCGATTTGCGCAACAGAGCCAGTTTGATCAACAAACGGCATTACACAACCGCCACATCGGGATTTATCACGTTCCTGCATCGCCATTGCTTGTTGTTTGTCAGAGCAATATCAATGAGATCGTCCATTTCACCTACAGACGGATATCGCCTCAGAAACAAATCCGCCAAACAGATACGGGATGTGCCAAAATCGTTTGCACTATATTCCCCCGAAATCAGGATTATCGGGATCTCAGCAAACTTATCCCGTATCTCCATTACAAGATCCAGCGTTTGCAAACCCCCTTCAATTCCGTCAACGTCTATGACGATCAGTGATGGTGGATAATCTGTTGTCGCCAAGAACCGCACCAAATCTTTGCATCGGCGACTTACATTCACATACAGACCAGAGGCTCTGAACCAGCCGATCATCTCTCCCATAGAAGCGGGATCAGCGGTGCAGAAGACGGGTGGGTTTTCAATATTGAAGACTGACGAGAACATCCTTGCGTACGGTGGCAATTGCTTTACCGCGGACTCGTTATCAAGTCGGTTGACCAAATGCTCGTCAATGTCGACAAATTTCGAACCTGCGGAAAATCCTGCCGTCGATGATTGGCCAGACTCTCCACGACCGAGCGCATCAAAGGGAATTGGAGCTGCCCAACTTGCCTGACTTTTCATGTCGTCCTACTACAAAAGGAATTTTGTTTGAACTAGCACTGGAGCGGCAACATGGCGACCACCGGGGCTCCTATCTTAAGTACCGTCGGCGTATCATAAGTTCTCAGTGCCACTTCAGATTTTCTATAGACCCGGACCCTTGAGTTTAGAACGGAGCATCCTGTGGAAGACTGCGCGCAACTTCTCAGAGAGTTGCTGAATCGCACCATATGAATGCTCTTCAAGAAAGGTTAAGCATTCTTCCAAGATCTGTCGGCACAAATCAGTGCGGTTACCAATTGTGCCGTTTGTGGGATGAACCAAAGCAACGCGCCGGAGATCAGACACGAAATGCTGAGATTGCAATTCTGCACAAAGCTGGAGGAAACTTGGCGCTCAGGTCAACTCCATATTTGGGCACAAATCTTCGCCACCTGACACAAGACTCCCTTTGGTGGCTTCATGTGCCACCTTGAGGGCATGAGACGCTCCAGTATCCGCATTCATCTTGGCCCCGCCGACCGTACTGAGGTTGAAGCTCTGATCACCAACCGCAACACCCTGCGCAAGTTTGTCTAGCGTGCCACAGCCGACGGGCTTCGCACCTTCGAGATCATGCGGCGTACGAACATGTCGCTGCCTACGCTTGTCTTATGCTGATCGTGACTTTTGTGCGAAGAAGAGCCGCTGCACACCACGCCATTTATGGCGTGCAGTGGCGGTTGCGGATTTCAGAATTACCGGACAGCTATTTCGCTAAATCCCGGACAGCCATTTCAGTAAATACCAGAAAGCTCTGGGCAGACGTGCGCACGGTTGGTCATTGCCTGCGCCTTCACGGCATTCTGTCGGTCTTGAACAAGGCCGGGAGGGACCATGACGCACGATTACAAACAGCACGGAACGATCACGTTTTCGCGGCTCTGGATGTGAAATCGGGCATGGTCAATCTGGGTTCTCACCCGGCTTTCGCCGCACGGCACATGAATGGCCGATTTCGGAAAACAGCGCAGACTTTGCAAATCCCGCCCCCTGCGCATCACCGCCGCACGGACCTTCATCTAGAAAACACAGGCGCACCGGAAACAGCCTGAAAAACTTGCGTCAGATGCAGAACACAAGCTGATAAACAAAGCTCATGTCCTCCAATGACATGCCAATTGCTCCTTTAGATACTCGACTGAATGAGTGACTGAAGTTTTGAACAGTGATACCCGCCACGAGAGAAGAAATCACAGAGATCGAAGCGGTAAATGGTTCAGTCGGCTCCCCCATCTCGTTGTAGGGCAGACAGACGCTTTGCATTGGTCTCTTTGGGGTTGGTCGTATCAATTCTGGTAAGCGTCAATCCACTAGACGCCGAGCAGCTCCAAACAGTGATACTCAAACAACTGAATCTGGATCAGAGCCCGATCGGGCTCGCCTCGGCAAACATTGAACCAGAGCCGTCAAGCGTACGGACAATCACACCCTTTACAGCGGACGATCCCGCAGCTCTACGCTTACGCAGCTTTGCAGCGAATGGAGACGTGTCAGGGTTGGACGGGGTTCTGTATGATAACCGTGACAGAGACCACTCTACGATACCACGCGCGCGGTTTCCGCAGCTGACTTTCATGGAATATGACGATCAACTGCGACGCTCCGGACTAGACTACGGGCTCGCAAAAGTATTGTTTCCCGCATTCGTAACTATCGGAAATTCATCAACGGCTTATCGATCAGGCCCATCTAGCCGCAGCTTACCACGCGCAGCCATGACAGGGTTCCAACCCTTGGAGACGGCCGTTGCACCTTTCTATAGCAATGCCTTGTACGTTTACCCTGAACATGAAGACCACGACCAGAACGACCTTTTTCCTGCCAACTGGCCCTATACTGTCATCAGCCAAGGGTCATCAGGCAGTGATAAACCTTTCCTTGATGCATTATTGCTCACCCTAGCAGCGTTTCCAGCCGAAACGCGCCAAAGACTGCAGGATGAGCGCCTAATTGCCCCGGCACTGCAAATGATTTTGCGTTATGGTATGGAGAATGTTCTCAGCCCCGAGCACTACAGGTCCGGCCGCGCGCACCCAACCGCGTTCAATGCCAACCAGATCAATCAAGTCGCGATGATACTACAAGCGAATGCCTTGCAAGCCGATGCCATCCCTCCCATGCCGCAAATAGAAGTGGTGGAAGAAACCTTTTTGGACCATGCTGGTTTGCTTGGCCGGAGTGAGAAGCTCTTCGATACACCTGCAGCAATCGCGCGTGTGTGGCGTGATCACGCAGGGCGGAAGCGAATGGTTCTCTCGGCCGCTTCTACGCATGATCCGAATGGTCGTAGCTTGCGTTTCGATTGGGTGCTCTTGAGAGGTGACCCGAGTTCCGTGAAGATTAGGACTATGGATCAAGCAGGCGCTGTCGTGGAAGTCCTCATGGACTGGCATGATCCTGGCGCCACAAACGCACCCGATGGCAAAGCGAGCGCGCGCATCGATATTGGTTTGATTGTGAACAATGGTGTAAACGATAGCGCCCCAGCGTTTTTTTCAGTGCTATTACCGCACTTCCAACAACGCGCTTATGATGTTGACGCAGCCGGTGTGCCTCGATTGTTGGAGATAGATTACCGGAACGCAAATCGAGCGCTCAGCTATGACCCCCTACTCCATTGGTCGGCACCCTGGCGCGACACGTTCTTATATGACGACCAAGGAAATCTGACAGCGTGGAAGCGGTTTATAACCAGCAATGAGATTCACGTGGACCCGGCAGGAGAACTCATACCACAACCCGGCACCATCCTCGAGTTCAGAGAACGCGAATAGCCAAGTCTGGCTAGACCCTGCAACCCAAAGCGTCCACAAGGGACCGACCGCGTTGCGCATAGATCCGCGGACCCTTCGCCCTCATAATTCTGAGACACGCAGACGGATATGACAACAGCCAATCCTGGCGAAGCGGTCTTAGCCCAGTATCCGATACACCAGCGTCTTTCTGTTTCGTAACGCCCCAATTGGCACAGCTTGCAAGACAAAGATACGAGGTCAACCACCGGAAGGGCACGACTTCCTGCCGTGACCGACTGCTGCTCGGAGCGCACACAATCTGCAAAAGACCATGCAGGTAATTTTTTATCGATTTGATATTTTATGAATCTCAGGTAGAAGCATTTTCAGGATAGCGAACATCAAGAGCATAATATCTTGTATGTTTTACGTAGATTCCGGAGGGAGAATGCCTGGGCCAGTGAATCAATTATCAACTTGGGATTTTTTTCCAATTTTTGTAGCTTTCTCAATCTCCTTAGCGTTGAGCATCTTGATCGTGACGACCTCGCATTGGCACCTAGGGAGAACTGCACGCGGCCATAACGGTGGAGAAGTCCAGGGTATTCACACGAAACCCACACCAAGAGTTGGGGGCCTGACCATTTTTGGCGGACTGCTAGGTTCAGCCCTGATTACTTTGGAACCGGGCGGTCATGTGTTGCGACTATTGGTGATTGCGAGCCTGCCCGTGTTCATTGTCGGCTTTCTTGAAGATCTCAGTTTTGGCATGTCACCCTTACGTCGCTTATTCGCCGCGATCGCAAGTGTGGCGATTGCCATAATACTCACAGGTGCATACGTTCACGAAACAGGAATTACCTTCCTGGATGCAAGCTTAGATTATCGATTGGTTGCAGTTGCGATTACGCTGTTGGCGGTTGCGGGGATGAGCCATGGCTTCAACTTGATTGATGGCTTGAATGGTCTCGCAGGGGGCGTAACGATTACAATGGCGGCCGGTCTTGCACTCATTGCTCTCAAGGTTGGCTACAACGAGGTCGCCATGATTGCTATTATCATCATCGCAGCCACCGTCGGTTTCTTGGTTTTGAATTTTCCCGGTGGCCACCTTTTTCTCGGAGACGCTGGGGCTTATACAATAGGTTTCTTGTTGTCATTCTTGGCGATTATGTTGGTCTCCGCCAATCCCCAGGTGTCGATATTTTCTCTTATTCTATGCGGCTTTTGGCCATTCATAGACACCATGGCCGCCATCGCGCGACGAGTCACTACCGGCCGGTCAGTTGGGGAACCAGATCGGTTGCACTTCCATCATCTGACAATGCGCTTGGTGAAAGCCGTTTCGGGCAAGAAACGATCAAAGGTCTTCATGAACTCTTTCTCCAGCTTTATCTTGTTGCCAGTATACAGCCTTCCCGTTGTCCTCGCGGTAATCAGCTACGACAACCTGGAACTAAGTGCTGTTTACTTATGCATAATGACACTGCTCTACTTCGTGAACAGGCTGCTGATTTTTCACGGGATTCGCTTTGTGAAAAGCGCGCGCCGACATAGTGAACAAGAGCTTGCATCACACTGAGCCTTCAAGGCGATCCATCATGAGATCACTTCTACGTCGTCCTTGCCAACATAAGTCTTTACGGCCTGACCAAGCAGATCCAACAAAATCAATACACGGCTATCATCTTGGATCTGTTCCACTCTCGTTATGTAGTCCGCAAATGGCCCGTTAACGATCCTTATCTGATCGCCCGCCTTCATTTCTTCGATCTTCTTTAAAAACCCATCCGCGTCGCAACGATCGCGCAGTCCAGCAATGAATTTCGCGGGAACTGGCCTCGGATAAGATGCACCGAACCGCACAAGCTTCGAAACACCATACGTACTGTTCACCGCACGGAATGCCAGCGGATCGTCTCCAATTTGACAAAACAGATAACCAGTAAATAGAGGCAAAACCGCTTTACGAAAGACATTTCTGTACCGGCGATTTGTTTCGTAGCGCGGGCAAAAAACACCAAACCCCTGCCTCGCGAGATTGCGCTCAGCAATCTTAAGGCAGTTGGGTTTCATCTGCACAAGATACCAGTTTGATTGATGTTCTGACTGCAGTTCCTCTTCGTTTTTAGGCATTGACAACATAGTTTATCCTTTGACGAACCTTGTCTGTGTTAGCTCTAGCTGGCCTGACGTTAGTCCAACATAGTCAGTCGGAGCTCTCTACGTTTCGCGATTCATTAACAGTTTGTTCGCTTTCCATTTTCACAACTCGTTGTCTACACTCGGTCAAGGAAAGTTACAGAGACCTCTGATCCTGGTAATTTTGAACGGTGGCCCAAGCCTAGCACGGAACCCTAGAAACTAAAACGGTCCCAGACCAGATTCCGATGGAACATAACGCAACATGACAGAAAGGACGTGGGCCACGTAACGGCTTCCGCGAAAGCACGAAAAGCAGTTGATGCCGCACCTCTCTGTGGCAGAGAAGAGTAGTCTTAAAGACCTTTTTGCCGCATCACCACTTAGCACGATTGGCATTTTTCTGCTCGACAGCATCTATGCGAGTCAATCTGGTATGGTGCGGTTTTCGGCATCCAAATAGGTCTTAGCGCCAATCAAATCGCGCTGTTCGTGGCGATGCTCTTTGGCGGTGCGATGCTGATGCAGGTGCCGATCAGTTGGTTGCCTGACCGGATAGATCGACGCAAGGTCATTTGCAGTACTGCGTTTCTTGGCGCAGCGCCCTGCGGACTAGGCTGGATTGCGCACCCCCCCCCCTGCGTGGCTGGTTTGCAATCCGCTGGTTCCCATCATGGGAGCGGCCTTCTTTGCCGGAGGCATGACGATGCCGCTCTATGCGCTTCTGCTGTCGTATACTAACGACAACGTGCCAGCCGAAGACATGCCCGCGATTTCGGGCGGACTCGTCTTTACTTTCGGGCTCAGGGCCATCCTCGGACCACTTGCCGTGGGCTTTGCCATGGATGCTATCGGCCCATTTGCATTCTGGCTCGTCCTCGGTGGCATGTTTGTGGCGATCACAGTCTACGCGTTGTACCGCATGTCTCAAACCGAGGCGATTCCAGCATCAGAGACAGAAGCGTATGTGAACATTGTGCCTACGGCATCCGTTGTGGCGGTGGAGGACGCAAACAACTGGGCTGTTGAAATGCAGAGGCTGAGGATACCCAGCCGTAAGCAGCAGATCACGGATGCAAGCTGGCAATCGATAAACCTTACCGTTGTGAGACAATTCCGCCACATGGCGTTTACAACACTTCAACCGGACATTCGCGCATGAAGCAGCGTCAGTCAAAAGACGCTCAAGAACTTCGCCGCAGACGATCGCAATGTCTGCTTCGACATCGCTGTAGCCAATCCTACCCGCTGCCGCGGCTCTGAATTCTCATCAATCTCTCGAAGTCAATTTCTCGTTTTTCCGTGTCATTTAGATCCGGCAGGCACCTCGCAACTCGCTGCGGCCCGTTGATGCCCCACATCACCGCCAGCGGCCCCGTGTTCCACCGATACACCCATCCGACAACACTCCACTGATCCATCCCGATCAATTTAGCGATCGCGGTGCCTTCATCCTTATCTTCATTCACTGTCCAATCACTTCCTGCAAATTGGCGTTGCAGATAGCAGCTTCGATCTTAACGTGTTTGCTACAACCGCGTGCCAGGCCTTATTAATTTCGGTCACTTTAGGTCTTTGCGGTAACCACCCTCACACTGGATAAATTCAGCTCCCGTAATCGCAATAAATTGGTTAGTTCAAATCCTGTGGTCGGGCTCCGTGGCGGCTTCGACGATCGCCAAAATCTCGAAAGGGTCAAATCCAACGGCACGGGACAAGGCGATGAGCTCAACGACGTCAATCCGGCGCTCCCCACTTTCGACACGGGCCACGAACGACTGGTGATGTCTGAGTTTGACCGCCAATTCCTTCTGGCTGAGGCCAGACTTAATCCGGGCGTCGACCAACGCTTGGTACAAAGCCTCTTGTCCTTTGCTTCTGATTGTTTTCGCCACGCGTCACATACCTTTTGTGACGTCGCTAGCGGATGAAATCCGTTATCTAAAAAGTAGATATTTGAGAGTGATATCGGCGTCTGGTTTCCATGGGCTGCAAGTCTGATGCTCTCGAGGTTGCCCATCAATCCCCTACCAATTGCAGAAATCGGCCATAGTCCTCGCTGACTTCCCGCGCTTCTTCGAAAGCGCGGGCGCGTTCGCTGTCGAGGCAACGGAAGTAGCTTTGGATATCCTGGATGTAATCTTCGAAATCGGCACGGATGATGTCCGCATAGTCCCGCGCCGCCTGCGAATCGCTTGGCAGGAAAGGACGGGCCGGGGCGATGCAGGAATCCGCCAAAACCGGTCCCGGAACACAGATCAGAAGGGCCATAGCTTGCAATGGGAGCAGGCATGTCAACCTTGGGTGTCTCAATCCTGTTATCTCCTTGATCGCGGACACTGGCCGTGACTAGTGTTTGCGTAACCAAACTACAGCGAAAGCACGATATTACATCTTGCGGTTAATAGTATACTATCGTAACTCTGGGGTTCAAGTAGGAATCCCCGGGGTTGCGCCATTGGAGAAAGCGTGAGCCGGGCCATGAACTGGGACATCGAAGCACCAAATGTGGTTACGGAAGCCAGGTTCCGCGAACTCGTGGAAAGCGGCTATAGCGCAGAAATCCTGTGTCAGGAGTCGGCACATAAGAAAGGCCCCAGCTATTACGGGGTCTGGATCATGCGCGTTGTCTCTGATGACGGGGTGGAAAAGCTCCTCGTCACCGCCCGCACGCGGACTACCTACAACGATATCAAGATCCGCGAGTTCAAGACGATCTCCGGCGTGGTGTCGTTCTTCATTGGCCTTGGCTTTGCGCATGTCGACCTGCCGCTTGATGCGGGTACAAGCCGTACACACAAACTCGCCCCGCCAGACAAAGCGCCATCAGACAAGGGCGCTGGCAACTAACCTCGTCTGTCTCTGGCTGGTCGCAGCACCTGCCTCAGCGCAAATGGTCCTGGTCATGGAGAGCGACGGCTCTCTGACCCCGTCCCGGTCTCAGAGCAGTTTTGCTCGGAACTACAATGACGGCATCGGTCAGGGATCGGCAGCCGACGAACTTGCGATTTTCGGCAGCGATGAAACTGTGCCAGAGCGAGAAGCGATGCGCTTTGCAGCCCGTGTCGGTCCGGCACCCCTGCCCCGTGCCGATGTCCTAAACGCCATAGAGACCACGGCCCTGCGTTATGCCAGCCACCCCGGCCTAAGGCGCGCGGAGCTTTCCGTCACGGACTGGCTGAGCCTCTACCGCGCCAATATCGAGGTTGAGAGCGCCTATCGGCAGGATGCGATCTCACATGCGGGCGCCATTGGCCTTGGTCAGCTGATGCCCGATACCGCGCGCGACCTCGGCGTTGACCCGCGTGACCCCCAACAGAACCTCGACGGCTCTGCCCGCTACCTCGCGATGATGCTGGAGCGCTTCGGCGATCCGCATCTGGCGCTGGCGGCCTACAACGCCGGTCCCGACGCCGTGCGCCAACACGGTGGCATTCCCCCTTACCGAGAAACCCAGAACCACGTGGCTCGCGTCATGGCCGTCGTGGCCCGATTGGAAGGATCAAATTCATGAAACAGATTTCAAACCTCTTTGTCTCCTCGCTGGCGCTATTCCTGCTGATTGCCGAACCCGCCCTCGCCCAGAGCATTGATCTCTCCCCGATCCAGAGCCTGTTACAGGGCATCGTCGATGCGCTGACCGGCCCACTTGGCGTTGTCATCGCGACGCTTGCCGTTCTCGGGGTCTTTCTCAGCTGGTTCTTCAACATCATCGATCTGCGCCAGGCGCTTTGGGTGCTTGTCGGCATCGCCGGTGTTGCGGCAGCCCCCACGATTGTTGCTGCGGTCTTTGCCGGTGGCTGAACGCTCGCCCCTCTTTCTTGGGCTCGTGCGCCCGCCGAAGCTTCTGGGCCTGCCCATCATGTACGCGATGGTCTGGCTCTTCGGCTCGGTGCTTCTCTTCGTCTGGGTCCAGCACATCGCGGTGCTGGCTGTCGCGGCCCTGCTCTACCCGGTGCTTTGGAAGGCCGCCGATTGGGACCCGCGTTTCATCGACGTGATGATGACGGCCCTGCAGGAGACACCGCCCACGCGCAACAGGTCCATCCATGGCGGGGACAGCTATGCCCCGTGATGACGCCCGTGATGCTGCGCTCGATGCCCGCACAATGACGCCAGACTGGTATGCGCGCGAGACCCGCCTCGCGCATATGCTGCCCTATGTGAGCCTTGTTGACGACCAGACCGTGCGGACCCGGGTGAACGATCTCTTCCGCTGCATCCGGCTCGAGGGGATCAACAGCTACACGACGGACGATGCCTATCTCGACAAGGTGACGGCGCTCTTTGCCCGCATCGTCGCGCAGATCGGGCCGGAGTTCAGCTACTACGTCCACAAGGTCTCCAAGGCCATCAAACCTGATCTCGACCCGATCCGTGAGGACAGCTTCGCAGGTGCGGTTGACCGGCGCTGGCGCGCGAAACTCGAGACCAGCGGGCTCCGCGACAAGACCCTGACGCTCACCGTCATTCACCGCCCGCCCCCGAAAAGCCTCCTCCCGTTCCTCAGCCGCAGCGCGCCGGACCGACTGAAGGAGGAGACCCGCAAACGCCTGCAGCGCCTGGGCGAGGCTGTGAACGTCTTTCTGTCTGGCCTCGCCGAGCTCAAACCGCGCTTGCTGTCGGCCGCATCGGGGGAGTTGGTGGGGTTTCTGGGGGCTCTCAACACGGGCACCGAGCTGCCGCTTTATCCGGCAAACACCTACGGCTTTTTGTCCTTCAACGTCGCCAATACCCGCGTGACGTTTCACGGCGACCATTTCGAGCTTTCCGAGGGCGTCGTGGGCCACCGCTACGGCAAGAGCTTCACCATCGGAGAATACTCGGAAGGCACCTCCTGCACCATGTTCGACA
>NZ_DASYOK010000296.1:0-26642 GCF_036007805.1 Yoonia sp. | reverse complement strand
TATTCATATTCAATTAATACAGCAGGTTATTGCGAGAATTTCACTCTCTGTGGCAGGAACTTACCACGGTTTACAAAAGCGCCCCACCTTTCGGCAGGGCGTTTCAGCTTCAATATGACAAGGCTTACGCCACTGACCACCGCTCGGCCATGCGTGCGTTGTCCATCTGCCAGAGGTTGCCCACTGTTTCCGGTGTCGCGATGCGATTGTTCAGCGCCTGCACATAGTTCGCAAACATTGGCAGGATCACGCCGCCATCGTCACGCAGGATCTGCTGCATCTCGTAATACTGCTCGCGGCGCTTGTCGCTATCGAGCTCGGCACGGGCGGACAACAGCAGTTCCTGGAAGCGGGGTTCATCCCACTGGCTGTCGTTCCAGGGCGCACCGGCCTCATATGCGGTCGAGAACATCCAGTCCTCGGTCGCGCGGCCCGACCAGTAGCTGGCACACCATGGCTTTTTCAGCCAGACATTGGACCAATAGCCGTCAGCCGGTTCCTGGATCACATTGATGTTGATCCCGGCTTCGGATGCAGAATTTTTATAAAGAAGTGCGGCGTCAATAGCGCCTTCAAACGCCGCGTTTGATGCGGACAGATCAAGGTCGATGCTGTCGAGACCTGCCTGCCGCAGATAGAACTTGGCCTGATCAGGATCATAGGCCAGTTGTTCCATATCCGCATTGTAGTACTGGTTTGCAGGGCCGATCGGCGAATCGTTACCGATCTGACCGTGTCCCAGCAGGATCTTGTCGACCATTTCCTGACGGTTGATACCGTATTTCAGCGCGCGGCGGACATTCACGTCATCAAACGGTGCAACCTTTGTCAGCATCGGGAAGATATAGTGCTGGTTACCGGTCAGTTCCTGAATACGCAACGCAGGGTTTGCCCGCAACAGCGCCTCGGTCTGGAAATCAATCCGGTTGATCGCGTCGACCTGACCAGTGAGGAGCGCATTGGTCCGTGCTGTGTTGTCATTGATCGCGATATATTCGATCTCGTCAAAGAAACCGGCGCTGTCACCTTTATAGTGATCCGCATAGCGGGTTGCCACCATGCGCACGCCCGGATCGAAGGATTGGACCTGATAAAGGCCCGTACCGATACCCTGCGCAATCGCCTCTTCGATCTGGCCTGCGGGATACATCAGGATGTGATAGTCCGACAGCAGATAGGGCAGGTCGGCGTTACCGGCGGCAAGTGTCAGCTGCACCTGATGATCGCCCGTCTTCTTCATGTCCACGATGGCGGAAACGATCGGCTCAGCTGCAGATTTCGCGCCTTCGGCAACGTGCATTTGCAGCGATTCAATCACATCATCCGCACCGAAGGATTTACCGTTGTGGAAAGTGACACCCCGACGCAGGTTAAACGTCCAGACCTTCGCATCTGCAGAGGCTTCCCAGCTTTCAGCCAATTCGCCCTTAAGAAGACCATCAGCGCCGACTTCTGTCAGGCTGTCAAAAACAGCACCCTGTGCCGAAGCGATCATAAAGAGGTCAGAGTGTGTGCGTCCGTCCCAGCTGTCAGATGTGTTTGCACCTGAGAGGCCGGCGGTCAGTTTACCACCGCGTGTTTGCGCGCGCAGTGGCATACCTGATAGGCCCAAAACACCCGCTGCTACACCCGTCTTTAACAGGCCACGTCTACTAATTCCTTGCATCTTTGCATTCTCCCTAGTTGTACTATTCGGCATTTTTCGCCGGTTTATTCCATCACCCTCGTGAATGATTCGAATTACATCTTATCAACAGCTGCATCGCCAATGTTATCAACTCCGCGTTCAGCAAGCAGATTAGTGAGCCAATCCGGGTCCATTTCAGGCACCGAGGACAGCAACAGGTCGGTGTAGGCGTGATGTGGCGGCTTGAACATTTCCGTCTTTGGCCCTTGTTCTACCACACGCCCGTCCTTCATGACGACCACTTCATCCGAAATTGCGCGCACTGTCGCCAGATCATGTGTAATAAACATGTAAGTCAGCGAAAGCTCGTCCTGCAACCGTGCCAATAGTCGCAGAATGCCTTCGGCGACCAGTTGGTCCAAGGCAGAGGTCACCTCGTCGCAGATGATAAACTTTGGCTCTGCTGCCAAAGCACGTGCAATGCCAATACGCTGTTTTTGCCCGCCAGAGAGTTCAGACGGAAGGCGATGATAATACTGCGAAGGCTCCAACTCGATCTGTTCGAGAAGCCCATCTACCTTTTTGCGTTTCTCTTTGCCTTTCAAGCCAAGATAAAACTCGACAGGGCGCGCAATGATCTGACCGATCGACATGCGCGGGTTCAGTGCCGTGTCAGCCATTTGGTAGATCATCTGAACCTGCTGCAACTGGTCCTTGGTCCGCTTGCGATAGTCCGCAGGCAATACTTCCCCGTGCAGCAAGATCTGCCCTGCTTTGGGCGGCAAAAGACCTGTGATGCAGCGCGCCGTCGTCGACTTCCCCGACCCGCTTTCACCAACAACCGCCACGGTGCGGCCTTCATGCAGATCAAAACTGACGTCATGCAAAACCGGCACTGTGCCATAAGACGCATCAACATTCTGGACGCTCACCACAGGGACAGAGCCTGTTTGTATCGCCGGTTTCTGGGGCCGCTCAAAACTGCGCACCGCCCAGAGTGATTTTGTGTATTCCTGCGTCGGCGCAGTCAGCATCGTGCGGGTGTCGGCGGTTTCAACCTCATCACCCTTTAGCAGCACTTTGATCCGGTCCGCCATTTGCGCCACAACAGCAAGGTCATGGGTGATATAGATCGCCGCAGTATTGAACTGTTCCACAATATCACGGATCGAGGCCAGCACTTCGATCTGCGTGGTCACATCCAGTGCCGTTGTCGGTTCGTCAAAAATGATCAGATCAGGGCGGCAGGACATTGCCATCGCCGTCATGCAGCGCTGCAACTGACCACCAGACACCTGGTGTGGATAACGGAACCCGATCTGTTCAGGGTTCGGCAGGCGCAGTTTGCGATAAAGATCAATGCCGTCCGCTGCACTCTCAGCGCGGCTCATCTTGCCGTGCTGCACGGGGCCTTCGACGTGCTGGTCCATCAGTTTATGGGCGGGATTAAAGCTCGCAGCAGCAGATTGTGCGACATAGGCAATACGCTTGCCCAGCAATTCACGCTTGACCGAAGCCGATGCTTTCAACAGGTCGATCCCGTCAAATTCAACCGATCCTTTGCTGATGCGCACACCATCGCGGGTATAGCCCATCGCGGCCAATCCAAGGGTCGATTTGCCAGCACCAGATTCACCGATCAGCCCAAGAACCTCGCCGCGCGCAAGTGTCAGGTCAACACCATTGATGATGGGGCTCCACGTCTCGTCGCTCCGGCCCTCAAGCCAGACATCGCGCATTTTGACGAGTGGTTCTTTGCTCATTCCTTTAGCCCCGATGATTTCTGCAGCATCCAGTCCACCACGAAATTCACGGCAACCGTCAGCAGCGCAATCGCACCAGCCGCCAGCAAGGGGGCCGTTGCCGCCATCGGCGCGAATTGCGCAAAGTTCACGAAGCCCGCAAGGTCACGTACCATTGTCCCCCAGTCAGCTAATGGCGGCTGGATACCCACCCCAAGGAAAGACAAGGACGCGATCGTCAGGAAAACAAAGCAAAAGCGCAGGCCGAATTCGGCAAGAAGCGGGGCCATTGCATTGGGCAGGATTTCCTTGAAAACAAGATATCCCAACCCCTCACCGCG
Organism: Yoonia sp.; assembly: GCF_036007805.1. GTDB lineage: Bacteria > Pseudomonadota > Alphaproteobacteria > Rhodobacterales > Rhodobacteraceae > Yoonia. The sequence goes on along the minus strand of NZ_DASYOK010000296.1, from coordinate 22,932 downwards.
CAGTTTGGCCGCTTCGATATAGTCCATCACAACAATGTTCTGTCCGACCGCCCGCGCCAGACGGTAGACCCGCGTGCTGTCGATCACCGCAATGATGATGACCATAAAGAAGGTCAGAGGAATGCCCAGCTGTGGTGCCCACACTTGCGCGATGGTCATCAACAAAAGCGCGAAAATCAGCGACGGGATCGCCATCAACACATCAACCGCGCGCGACAGAAGCTGATCCAGCCATCCGCCCAGCGTGGCGGCAAGAAAACCAAGGGTGCCCCCCAAGAGAAACGCCAGAACGGTGGTCGCAAAAGCGATGCCGACGGTGTTCTGCGCGCCAAAGATCAACCGGCTCAGGATATCGCGACCAATCTGGTCGGTGCCCAGCGGAAAATCAGGGTTGCCGCCCAGCGCGGGATCGCCACCAGGGATAATATTCGCGGCAACGCCTTGGATAATCTGTTCCTGACCGTAAGGTGCGATTGCCCCCGCAAAGATCGCAAGGATCGCGTAGATCAGGATGATCAGAATACCGAAAGCTGCGGTCAGAGGCATTGAACGGAAGAGTTTTTTGGTTGCTGCGGTCCCAACCGTGCGCCCCAGAATGCGGAACAGCCACGCCGCGATCGCAAAGATGATAAAGCCCTCGATCGCGATGCGCAGGAAGAAGAACTTATTGGCGATGGCAGGGTCCGCACTGCGCCCTTGCATATAGGCCCATACCAGCCAGACCAGAACAGCCACGCCCAGAACATAGCCGTATGCGACGCCATAGGGCATATCCCGAAACTTCGGTGCATTCCCTGTTGCCGCCTGTCCGGCAAAGCGGAAACCCCAAGCCAAGGCACCCATACCGACCAGCGCTATCACGGTCCATACGATCATTTCGGATGCCTCAGACGTGGATTGGACAGGATCGACAGAATATCGGCTGTCAGGTTCAACAGAATAAAGGCCGTTGCAAAGATCAGGCAGCACGCCTGCACGACGGGAATGTCACGGTTCTTCACAGCATCCACAAAAAGCTGACCAATGCCGGGATACACAAAGACCACCTCAACCACGACAACGCCGGTAATGAGATACGCAAGGTTCAGCGCGATGACGTTGATAATGGGAGCCAGCGCATTTGGCAGGGCGTGCTTGACGATCACCCGCATTGGCGAAAGGCCCTTCAGCCGCGCCATTTCGATATAGGGCGAGGCCAGCAGATTGATGATCGCGGCCCGCGTCATCCGCATCATATGGGCGGTGACAACAAGCGTCAGCGTCAACGCAGGCAACATGGATCTCTCGACCCGTTCGCCAAATGGCATGCCCGCAAAGATATTCGATAATGACGGAAAGATCGGGTTCAGAACAGCCAGAAACAGGATCAGCACGTAAGCCAGAAAAAATTCAGGGCTTGAGATCGAGGTCAGCGTAAAGATGTTGGTCGCCCGGTCAAAAACGGTATTGCGGTAAAGCGCTGCCAGAATACCAAGGATGATGGAGAGCGGCACAGCTATGGCGGCCGTGATCATTGCAAGGAACATTGTGTTACCGAAACGCGGCGCAATCTGTGCAGCAACGGTTGTTGCGCCCGAGTCTGTCCCGGTAAAGCTAGAAAAATTCGCCTGTGCAAAGCTGGTGCCCAAATCACCCTGCATCACGCCGCCCAGCCATTGAAAATAGCGTGAAACAAGCGGCTCATCGAGCCCGAGATCGGTACGGATCGCGGCAACTGCCTGTGGCGTGGCACCTTGGCCCAGGATGGATTCAGCAAAGTCCCCTGGCAGCAAATTGACCGCCACGAAGATAACGATCGACACAATGAGCAATGTGAGAAGGCCGAGCGCAAGACGTTGCAGAATAATCGTTAGGACGTTGCCCAAGTTTACTATTTCCCCGGTAGCTGGACCTAAAGCTTAACGGCATATTCCCGTCTGTAAAGACTAAAGCCCCAGCGCATGACGCTGCGCACCCATCATATCCATCGTGCGCACCAGCTCTGCGCTGATCCCGGGTTCCGATAAGGCATGTCCGGCACGCCCGATAAAAGTCAGGCGCGACTTGGGCCACATCTGCGAAAGTTTATGCGCAGAAACCGGCGGACAAATCATGTCATAGCGCCCCTGAACAATGACGCCCGGCACATTGGCAATCTTGGCCATCTGGTCAGGATGCAGAATCTGCTGATCCTCGTTGAGAAAGCCACCATGATAAAAATAGTGGTTTTCAAGGCGCGAAAAGGCACGGGCATAATCCGCAGGGCTTTCCCCTGTCACACCATCACTTTCGATCGAGGCGAGGGCGTTTTCCCATGATGCCCAGGCACGCGCGAAACGGACCTCGAGATGATGATCACCTGAAAACAACCGGCGGTGATAAGCTGCGATAAAATCATCATGCTCGTCTGCGGGGATCAGAGATGCAAAACGGTCCCACAGATCAGGCCAGAATTTGCCGGCACCACCACCATAGAACCAATCCAGCTCGGGCTTTGTCATCAGGAACACACCGCGCAAGGTCAGGGCGGCGGCGCGGTCGGGGTGGGCTTGCGCATAGATCAATGCCAGCGTCGCACCCCAAGAACCGCCAAAGACAATCCAGCGATCAATGCCCAATGTTTCACGGATCAACTCGATATCGGCGACCAGATGCCATGTTGTATTGGCTTCGACGCTGGCATGAGGCTTTGAGCGGCCACAGCCGCGCTGATCGAACAGGATGATGCGGAAAACATTGGGATCAAAATAGCGGCGCATCGCAGGGCTGCATCCCCCGCCGGGCCCACCATGCAGCACGACGACAGGAACACCATCAGGATTGCCGCATTGTTCCATATAGATGCAGTGGCCATCGCCAACATCCAGCATCCGCTGATCGAAAGGATCAATCGGCTGGTAAAGATGTGCCCCTGGGCGCTTTTGTCCTACGACTTTGTCCATAATCACCCTATATCGCGACTTGAACTGAGTGACCACAATGCGGAGCGATGAAAATGTCGGCAACGAACACAGTAGACCCCGGTGAAATTGCCAAGTTTGAGGCGATGGCCGCAGAATGGTGGGATCTGAACGGCAAATTCAAGCCTCTCCACATGATGAACCCTGTCCGGCTTGACTATATCACGCGTCAAATTGCCGCCGAATTCGGACGCGACCTAGGCCAGCCTGAACCGTTCAAAGGCCTTCGGATTCTCGATATCGGCTGCGGTGGCGGGCTTTTATGCGAACCGATGGCGCGGTTGGGCGCGACTGTCGTTGGTGCTGATGCTGCAGAACGCAATATTCCCGTGGCCCAAATCCATGCCGAACAATCCGGTCTTGAGATCGACTATCGCTACACCACAGCCGAGGCCATGGCCGCAGCAGGCGAACAATTCGATGCCGTTCTGAATATGGAAGTGGTCGAACACGTGGCGGATCCACAAGGCTATCTGGATGCGTGCCAGCAATTGATGAAACCGGGTGGTATTCACATTTGCTCGACCATCAACCGCAACCCGAAATCCTTTATGATGGCGATTGTCGGGGCCGAATACGTGATGCGCTGGCTACCGAAGGGCACGCATGAATGGAACAAATTCATCACGCCGGATGAGCTGTTCGGATTTCTGGAAAAGGCCGGTATGACACCGGTCGACCGCAAAGGTTTTGTGTTCAATTTTGCCAAATTCACGTGGTCCATCTCGGACCGCGACTTGTCAGTCAACTATGTGACGGCAGCAACAAAGCCTGTTGCATAGCAAGCGGAAAGGACCCTAAGCTCTGCGTAGAGTTGACCGTCTGTTGAGGCCGGTCAACTGCTGCGGCGCAAACGCATGAGTAAAGAGATTTGATAGGCCCGATAAAGATCTACCGCCGCGTCGTGCGCTTTTACACAAAACTATTTAGAAACCTGTTTTTTGGTAAACCCAGTGTGAGTGACCAGCGTGCGCGCGCGCTTACACATATGAGCAACAAGGTTATTCGACAGGCAGGTGTCGAACCGATTGCCTACAAGATTGTCCATTCGCAGGAACAACAACCTGCAACAGATGTGATACTGCGCAAGGAACAAGGCAGCATTGTTGCGCTTGTCCGCACCGATTGCGAATGGAAGTATGTCTTTGAGACGCGCAACAAGATCGCGCCTTATGTCTTTTGGTTCCAACAGACGTCTGATGATGTGCGGCAGATCACCGTAAATGCGGCTGACGGCAATCTTGCTAGCATCGCGGACTACAGATTTTCAAGCATGTCCGATCAGCATGTCCTGCTGCCTGATGCACATTTCTTCGCGCAGCGCGGCTATGCTGAAACCGACGTATTTGCCGCAAACAATAGATTGTCATGGAGTGACAGATCCGATGAAATCGTCTGGCGAGGGGCAGTCAATGGCACAGGCCATTGGAGTGTGGACCCTGAAACGGTTATTTTGCCCGGTATGATGCAACGCTTGCATATGGCCCATAAGTGTAAGGCGCTGGACGTGGATTTTCGTTTTGTGGTTAGGCCTGAAGCGCATGACTATGCGGTCCTCAAAGATGCAGGGTTTCTTGGTGATTTTATTCCAACCCATGACTGGGGTGGCATGAAATACGCGATTGACATTGACGGCTTTACAAACGCGTGGTGCAACCTTTTGCAGCGGTTGAAGCTGGGTTGCTGTGTGCTCAAGGTCGCAAGCCCCTTCGGCTATAAACAATGGTACTATGACCGGCTGATCCCGTGGGAGCACTTCGTGCCAATCAGCGCCGACCTTTCTGACCTGAGTGAAAGGATCGAATGGGTCAAAACATATCCAGCCAAGGCAGGCGAAATCGCCAGACAGGGCCAGATCCTGGCCAAAGGTCTGACCTTTGAAAGCGAAACCCATTATGCCACGCGTGCCATCGAAGAACGCGAGCGCCGCGCGTGACTTTCTGGGGCAATAAATCCGTGCTTGTTGCAGGTGGCGCCGGTTTCATCGGGCGCCATCTGGTGGAAGCCGTCCTGCATAGTGGCAGCAAGGTCTATGTCTTGGATGACTTTTCAACTGGACAAGAGGAACCACTGAAAGCGTTGGATCAAACCAATCTGATCGTTCAGAACTGCGATATTTCGCAGCCCACGACACTTCCGCAGGTCGACATCATCTACAATCTGGCCAGTCCCGCATCACCCGTGCACTATCAAAGCGACCCGATCCGGACATGGAAAACCAACATTCTGGGAACACTGCAACTTCTTGAAGCCGCCCAGACCTATGCTGCAACATTTGTGCAGGCCTCCACCAGTGAGGTCTACGGTGACCCGCTTTCACATCCGCAAAAGGAAACAGACTGGGGGCATGTAAATCCGGTTGGACCTCGCGCCTGCTATGATGAAAGCAAACGTGCTGCAGAGACCGTGTTGATGGACGCAGTCCGCACTTTGGATGCCGATGTCCGTATCGCCCGCATCTTTAATACCTACGGGCCCGGCATGACCGCATCAGACGGACGCGCGATCCCTAACTTCGTGGCGCAGGCGAAAACCGGAAAAGCGCTGACAATCCACGGCGACGGCACACAGACCCGCAGCTTTTGTCATGTCAGTGATACCGTTGCCGGGTTACTGCGTCTCGGTGAAGTACCTGCTGCGCGGGGCGAGATTTTCAATATCGGGAACTCCGTAGAGAATACGATCCTTGAGATCGCACAAGAGATTGTCGCCCTGTTTGGCAACGGAAACGACATTGTCTTTGAGAACCGGCCAGTTGACGATCCTCAGCGCCGCCGGCCTGACATCAAAAAAGCCCAAGACTTGCTGGGGTGGACGCCCAAAGTCGCGTTACGGGAAGGTCTTATGACACTTCTTGACCGTGACGAACCGGTCTTGGCGGACACCCTCTAGACGCATAACGCGGCGCTAGTCGATCTGCCCCAGCTTCAATCGCATTTCCCGCAGGACGGGCAAAACGGCTTTGGCTTTGTCCTCACCTACTTTCGTCACGACATCGGCAATCACAGGTGCGATAGCGGCCAAAGCCGCGTCGCGGGCAGCCTGACCCGAGGGGCTGATCGCGACCATCTTGCGCCGTGCATCATCCCAATCGGGGCGGACATGCACCCACCCCGCCCATTCGAGTTTGTGAAGGGTGTTTGTCATCGCACCGCGGGTCAGGTGGAACGTCTTGGCAAGTTGCGCAGGCGTCCGTTCGGCACCCGCATTCGCCAGATGGTTCAGAACCGAAAAATGTGAAAGCTCCATCCCTTTTGGCAAAACCCGCGCCACGTTTGCCCGTGCCAATTGATCCACAGCGAGAATTTCGCTGAACAGGGAAACGGCAAGGTTATGTGCGGTATCTGACATCAGGGACCTTCAAAGGGACGATCATGGCTGAGTGCCGCAATCCGTTTGCGGCTTTGTGCCACTTCCGCAGGGTCAAGATCAACCAAGGCAAACCCTGGTTCGGTCCCTAAATCCGCCAGGACCTCGCCCCAAGGCGAAATTGCCATCGTGTGCCCATGTGTTTGGCGCGGCCTGCCTGCTTGGGCCGCATGCTCGCCGGTCTGGGCGGCGGCCAAGACATAGCACCCCGTTTCAATGGCGCGGGCCCGCAGCAAGGGTTCCCAATGTGCGGCCCCTGTTACGGGGGAAAATGCGGACGGCACCAGCAAAACCTGCGCACCTGCTTGGGCAAGCGCACGGTAAAGATAGGCGAAACGGATATCGTAGCAGATGCTCAACCCGATCTTTGCAAAAGGCGTATCCGCGACAACTGCCTGTGTGCCCGGCCGATACCCGGCGGATTCGCGGTAGGTTTCCGTCTCTGACACAGTCACATCGAACATGTGGATCTTGTCATAACGCGCGACGATTTGCCCCGCAGGATCAATCAGGAACGACCGATTGGCAAAACGCCCGTCATGGTCATCGGTTTTCAGCGCCAATGAGCCAACCGAGAGCCAGACACCATGTCGGATCGCCGCCTCGCGGAGTCCGGCAAGAGTGATATCGTCGGCCTCGTGCTGAAGAACCCGCGTCTGATGCGCCCGATCTTGTGAGATACAGTTGGTCACTTCCGGCGTCAGGACAAAACCTGCGCCCTGCCCAGTTGCTTGTGCGACCATGTCAGCGGTCTGCGCCAGATTGGCGGCGGGATCATCGCTGACATTAAGTTGTAGGAGGGCCGCCTTCATGCGGCCAGCAGCGCGTCCAGTTTGCCGCCGCGCTCAAGTGCGAAAAGATCATCGCAACCGCCCACATGGGTGCCGTCGATGAATATCTGCGGCACTGTGCTGCCGCCATTCGCGCGCTGGATCATTTCTGCACGGCGCTCGGGCTGTGCAGAGATATTCACCTCGGCAAAGCTGATCCCTTTGGAAGATAGCAGGCGTTTGGCCATATGACAAAACCCGCAGGTTGGTTTGGTGTAAATCTCGACAGTTGCCATAAGAATGATCCTTGCATCGCGTTGGCACTGATCTAAGCGTCTTTGACCACTCTTGCCAGAGTAACAATCGACACATTTCTGGCACCGGCGGTCATCACAGCCTCGGCACAGGCAGCAAGCGTGGCCCCCGAAGTCATGACATCATCTACCAAAATCACGTGTTTATCCATAATTTGCGCAATGCGTTTCGGGTTCGGCGAAATAGCCCCTGCAAGTTCGGAAAAACGCGCGTCACGGCTATGGCCTTGCAAGGTTGCAGTGCGTTTGTGCCGCAAGAGCGCATCAACACAAACCGGCACATCCATCACTTTGGCGATCTCTTGCGCAAGCAGGGCAGATTGGTTGTAGCGCCTGCGAAGAAGCCGGAGCCAATGTAGCGGGACAGGCACAAAAACAGTGTCTATTTCAGCCCAATCCGATATCTTTTGCGCCATCCACCGCGCAGCAGGTCGTGCAAGTTCGGTACGGTCACCATGCTTGAGTGACAAGACAAGGCGCCGTCCGACACCACTATAGGCCAATACTGTGCGGCCACGATCCCACGGGCGGGCAATGGTCATGCAATCATCACACTGCACCGTTTCGCCGTGATCCTCTCCTGGCAGCGGCACACCGCAACTGTCGCAAACCACCCCGCCAATGAACTGTGTTTCGCGCCAACATGCGGCGCAAAGACCAAAATCATCCTCGGTCGGCGCGTCGCACGCGACACATTGCGCGGGATAAATTGCCCGAATGACGCTTTGCAACCGCATGAATGCACCCTAAATGACCGACATGGATATGCCCCTGATCACCGACCGTGCCGCCTTGATGCGCAACCGCGCCCGCGCTTTGCCCAATGCGTTGTTCCTGCAAGAACATGCTGCCGATGAACTTCAAGAGAGACTGATCGAGGTTAACAGAACCTTTACATCGGTCGCGATTGTCACCGGTTTCCCCGATTTTTGGGCTGCGCGTTACCCTGATGCGACGATTGTACCGGATGACGACACGCTTGATCTGAAACCACAGGCGCATGACCTGATCCTGCACACCATGTGCCTGCATTGGGCGAATGACCCTGTCGGCCAGCTGGTGCAGGCGCGCCATGCGCTGAAACCTGATGGATTGTTGCTTTGCACCTTCCTTGGCGGTCAAACCCTGCATGAGTTGCGCAAGTCATTGGCCGAGGCCGAGGTGGCTGTGACCGGTGGTCTGTCGCCACGGATCGCACCCATGGGCGAAATTCGTGATCTGGGCGGGCTGTTGCAACGGGCCGGCTTTGCCTTGCCGGTCGCAGATGGCTCACCGCTGACCGCAAGCTATGTCAATGCCTTCCACCTGATGCATGATTTACGTAAGATGGGCGAAAACAACGCGCTGACGGGCAGGATCAAGCACCCGACGCGGCGCAATGTCCTGACCGAGGCAGCCTGCATTTACGCTGACAATTTCCGTAACGCCGAGAATCGCGTCGATGCCACTTTTGAGTTCATCACGCTCACTGGATGGGCACCTGCCGAGAGCCAACCGCAGCCATTGCGCCCCGGTAGCGCGAAAACGCGCCTTGCAGATGCCCTAAATACAAAAGAAACGCCTTTAAACAGGTCCAATGATTGACGCGACGCGTATCCCATTTAACTACCAGCAAAATGACGTTACCTAAGGGCCCATGAAAATGTTTGATGCACAGAACCAGGCCGAAGAGCGCCCTGCCGTATGCCCCGTACATGCGCAACCCGATCATCCGGCGGTGAAACCGGCCCGTGTTGGCATTTTGCTGGCAAACCTCGGGACACCCGATGCAACGGATTATTGGTCGATGCGGCGGTACCTGAATGAATTTCTATCCGACAAACGTGTCGTGGATTATTCCGCCTGGATCTGGCAACCGCTCTTGCAGTTGGTCATCCTGACCAAGCGCCCGTTTTCGTCCGGTGCGGCCTACAAGTCGATCTGGAACGAGGAAGACAACGAAAGCCCGCTGCTTACCATTACCAAAAAACAGACCGCTGCGATCAAAGCGCAGATGGTTGAGCGCTATGGTGACGATGTGCGCGTGGATTTCTGCATGCGCTATGGCAACCCATCGACCAAATCGAAGGTGCGCGAGATGGTCGAAGCAGGATGTACCAAAATCCTGTTCTTCCCGCTCTATCCACACTACGCTGGTGCGACGTCAGCGACGGCAAACGACCAATTCTTCCGTGCCTTGATGGAAGAAAAATGGCAGCCGGTGGCAAGGGTTGTTGAGCCCTATTTCAACGAACCCGCTTACATCGAGGCGTTGGCGCAATCCATCGAGCGCGCCTATGCGGAAGCAGAAACAAAGCCCGAAAAACTGGTGTGTTCGTACCATGGTGTCCCTGAACGCTATCTGCGCGAGGGAGACCCCTATCACTGCCAGTGCCAGAAAACGACGCGCCTGCTGAAGGAACGCCTGGGCTGGGAAGACACGCAGATCGTCACAACGTTCCAGTCGCGTTTCGGACCAGAGGAATGGTTAAAACCCTATACAGTTGAAGAGGTTGCGCGCCTTGCCGAAGAGGACGGGGTGAAAAACATCGCCGTTTGTGCCCCAGCTTTTTCGGCTGACTGCATCGAGACGCTGGAAGAGATCAACGAAGAGATCAAGGAAAGCTTTGAAGAGGCCGGTGGCGAACATTTCACCTATATTCCGTGCCTCAACGATGATCCTGCGCATATTGAGGCGCTTTCAGGCGTGATCGACAAAAACTTGAAGGGTTGGCTAGGCTAACCGCCGCTGATGAAAGTAGACCTGTCCAATACCGGTGCGACCGTTGATGCCCATGACCTTGGGCCACTTCTCGGCCTCGACCCCTCCGAAGTTCCGGCCAAAATGCGGTCGGGCGAAATCACAAGCCGTTCCGAGCAGGGCATTGACGAAGATGCGGGGCGCGTACGCCTGACATTTTGGTATGCTGATCAACGTGTTCGGCTGATTTGTGACTCTGACGGAACCGTCCTGAAGACGACGAGAATCAAGGCCGCAACCTGATTGCAGCAGTCGGCAGCAGATTGTCTAATTCTCACATTCTCTGACAATTAGATGCGCGCTGCATCAAGAACTAGCGGCTGATTGATTGAAAAGACTGCCTTTTGTGCAAATTGTGCCATATTTTTACCGGTCACCGCCCCAAAGGAAACATAATTCGATGTCATAAAACCACTGTAAAAGTGTTTGTTTGGAGCGTGCCGCCTGTATGGCACGACGAGTGAGAATTATGACTGCAGTAACCCAGCCAATGCAAGGTGACGAGCATCAGGAACGAAGTGAAGCCCTTCCTGATGGAACAACCTTGTTGGGTGACCAGTTTACGGTGGAACGAGCACTAAGCAACGGCGGCTTTGGCATAACCTATCTGGCCAGGGACAATTACCTTGATCGTCGCGTTGTTATTAAAGAATGCTATCCTGAAGTATTCTGTATGCGCCATGGCAAAAACGTGCTTGTGCGCTCTGATCAGCACAAAGAAAAATACCGCACAATTGTAAAGATGTTCATGCGTGAGGCGCGGAGCATCGCAAAGATGCGTCACCCCAATATCGTTGGCGTCCACCGCATTTTTGAGGACAACCAGACAGCCTATATGGTGCTTGATCTGATTCACGGCCGCGATTTGCTGAGCATTGTGAATGACAAGAACACGCCTTTGCCGCCGGCACAGGTTAGGGAAATCCTGATCAAGGTGCTGGATGCGGTCGATCTTGTTCACCAGAATGACCTGCTGCACCGCGATATTTCGCCAGACAACATCCTGTTGGACAAATGGGGAAGCCCGTTCCTGATTGATTTCGGGGCGGCACGCGAAGAAGCCAGCCGTGAAACACGTGCTGTTTCATCGGTACTGATCGTCAAAGACGGCTATTCTCCACAAGAATTCTACTTTGCTGGCGGCAAACAAGGCCCCAGCAGTGACCTTTATGCGCTGGGCGCTACGTTTTATCACCTGATCAGCGGTGTTGCCCCGCCAAATAGCCAAACCCGCATGGCCGAATTCGCAGGCAGAAGCCCTGATCCCTGTGAACCACTTGCTGGGCGCTTCCCTGAATATGATCGCACGTTTCTCGAAGCGATCGACAAAGCCATGCAGATCTTGCCCAAGGCGCGGATCCAGTCAGCACGGGAATGGCTGAACATCATCAACAAAGAAGGCGAGCGGGTAAAACCGCTAAAGGTAAATTCCCGCTTTGATCTTAACAAGACTCTGACACGGTTGGTGTCCGAGACGAACGAGTACGTTCTGAACTCTGAACCGCGCACACCGAAATCAAAACCGCTTGAGCTTAAATCAGCAGAGCCCAAACCGGTAAAGGCACCGGGCTGGGTTCAGGAATTCAACCACGAGACTGGAAAAGCGCCTCAGGCGGGGATTAGCAGTCTGGTCGACACAGTCGAAGAGCAGCGTGCGGTTGAAAAGACGGTCGCCGAGCTTGAAGCACGCAAAGCTGCGCGATTGGCTGCCGAAGAACGCAAGAAGAAATGGTGGCGTTTGGGTTTTTTGAGATAATCGTATCCTCCAAACGCATAGGACCTATGGATTGAAAAAGGGCGCATCAGATAATGCGCCCTTTTTCATTTAGTCAAACGCTATAGGCGTCAAATCAACAAAACCTGCGTCCCAACACGGGTCAGCGCATAGAGCTCTGCAATCTGCTCGTTATAAAGACCAACGCACCCGTTAGAGGACCGGCGGCCAATCTTGCGTGTGTCGTGGGTGCCGTGAATACGGTAGTACTGCCAAGACAGGTGCAAGGCATGCGTGCCAAGCGGGTTATCTGGACCCGGTCCAATGAAATCCGGCCACTCTGGATTACGAAGCTTCATAGACGGAGTCGGCGCCCAGCTTGGTCCTTCAACCTTGCGTGTAATCTCGGTCCGGCCGGTGCGTGTCAGTTCCTCTGACAGCGGAACACTTGTTGGATAAAGTTTGTAAACCGACTCATCTTCAGACCAGAAATGCAAAGCACGCGACTGCAGGTCGACAAGAATCGCGCCATTGTTCAGGTTACTGAAGTAAGGCTGCCAATCCAAAGACCGGAAACTTGCAATATTCCGTTGAACACCCTGCGAGATATCAGCCTCGATTTCGGTACTGTTGGCCGTCTGCGCAACGGCCCCTGTTCCAACCATAGCTGCCGAAGCCGCCAAGAAACCACGGCGCGAGAATGAATTTGTCATTTTGGCCCTCCTCAAAGGATCGTTTATTATTTGGATTTATTAATATGTCTGGCCTGACACCGCAATTCAAACAAATGTCATTCCCGCCAATCCAAGCCGATGTGGGTTTGAAGTGTCACGCCAATCAAGCTAAAGGTTGAAAAAAGGCAAATTAAGCGAGTGGTGTAATGTTGCGACGCGAAATCTTGATGGGACTGGCAGCAGTCGGACTTGCGGCCTGTAGTGCTCCGAGCAACAGACCGCTTGGGCCGGATGGTCTCCCGCTACCGACGGCATATGTTATCCGTCCTGGCGACGAAGCCGCCGTGCAATTCCGGATGCTGGACAGCGTGAACGCGCTGCGGCAAACCGCAAGTGTCCCACCTGTCGTTCTTGATGCACGGCTGAATGCCGCCGCCGCAACACATTCACGCGATATGGCCGTGCAAAACCGGCCCTGGCTTTTTGGATCTGATGGCTCGAGCCCACTGGAACGGGCGCGCCGCGTTGGTTTCCCGGGGCGGCTCTTGGGCGAGAATATCTCGGAGTCTTTTGAATCCGAATTGCAAACGCTGGGTGCGTGGATGGCGCAACCCGATACACGTGCCGTGATCCTTGATCCCGAAGCGCGCTTTATGGGTTTTTCCTGGTACCAAGAGGAATCAGCAAAGCTCTGGTGGACCTTGAACATGGGAAGCGACCCAAGCCTTAGGCAGCCAATCGTCGGCTTCAGTTTCTAGGCGTAGATGTAGATCAGCGTGCCAGTGTCGACCATCGCGTAGACTTCTTCCATCTCTTCGTTGGTGACCGCAATGCAACCCCACGTCCAATCCGGTGTGCCGATCCATTTTTGGGGCGTGCCGTGGATAAAGATATCGCCCCCGGGATCCACACCTTTCGCCTTCGCATAGGCAAGGTCGTTCGCATCAGGATAAGAGATCCCCAAAGAAAGGTGGAATCGGCTGTTGGGGTTGCGCCGATCAATCCGGTAGCCGCCTTCGGGCGTGCGACCGTCACCTTCTTGGGTCTTGTGGCCGATCGGATCAAAACCCAGATCGATTTTGTAGGACTTCAGCAGTGTACGGTTGTTGAGCAACTGCATTTCGCGCCGTTCTTTCAGCACCTGAATACGGGTTACTTCTGGTCCGGTGTAAACCGATGCCTGACTTGCACATCCAGCAAGCCCAAATGCGGCCGAACCCGCAATCATGGAACGTCTTGAAATCATATCTCTGCCCAATCACTACGGTCTACGCCGTTTCGATCAGATTATATGATATGGATGTTTCAGAAAAGATAATGTTGTGCGATTCCATTCATTTCCGCGTGAATGATGCAACAACCTCCACATGGGGCGACCAGCGGAACTGATCCACGACCTGCACCCAACGCATAGCAAACCCTGCATCGACCAGCATTTTTGCATCGCGGGCGAATGTCACGGGGTTACAGGACACCATTGCGATGGTCTTGATGTCCGATTCTGCCAGCGTGGCGATCTGCGCCTCGGCCCCTGCGCGTGGTGGATCAATCACAGCGGCATCAAAATGAAGCAGCTCATCCGGCTCAAGCGGGCGGCGAAACAAATCGCGGGTCTCTGTGGTGACACGACGCAACTGATGTCCCGCCCGCCAGCCCCGATCAAGTGCTGCCAGCATCGCAGCTTCGCTCTCAACTGCATGCACCTCTGCGCGTTTTGAAAGCGGAAGAGTGAAAGTGCCGCAGCCTGCAAAAAGGTCGATGATGCGGGCCGCATCGGCGGTGATTTCGTCAACTGCGGCAAGCAAGGTGGCCTCGCCATGTTTCGTTGCCTGCAAGAACGCACCGGGCGGCGGCACAACACCGGTCCCACCAAAATCCTGCATCGGCGGATTGATCGTAACGACAGGTTCGTCGTTCCAAACCAGCCGTGACAGGCCAAACTGGTTTGCCAGTGCCGCCAATTCGACACGCAACTGCGGCGTCAGCTCTTTTTCTGTCCCGATCAATATATCGGGGCCAAGAACCGCATCCGTCACAGTCAGGTCAATTTCGCCTTTGCGCGAACAGGCCAGAACGGTCAAAGCCTCGAGCGCGGGGAAACTGGCCAGCAATGATGGCGTGACCAACTGGCAGTCCGTCACTTGCACAAGGTTATCCGACGCGCGGGTGTGAAACCCGACCATCGCGCCCTTTTTCGTGCGCCGCCCCGAGAATTTCGCCCGCCTGCGCGACTGTGCGGGTGACGTCGCAATTTCGCGGAACGCCGGGTCCAGTCCGCGGGCATGGACGGCTTTGACAACGATATCCTGCTTCCACGCGGCCACAAAGGCATCGGAGGCATGTTGCATCGCGCAACCACCGCAGGTCTTGAAATGGCGGCAAGGGGCGGCGACCCGATCCACGGAAGGCGTCACAATCCGCAGGGTACCGTCCTGCGCAACGTCCACCTCTTCGCCCGGCAGGACACGCGGCAACAAGGATTGCCCGTCAGAGGCGCGCCCCATCCCGAGGTGGGTCAGACTTTCGATCGTCAGCATTTATTCCGCCGCATCTTTCACATTGATGAACCCACCGGATTGGCGGTTCCAATAGCGCGCGTAAAGACCGCCTTGGGCCAGTAGCACGTCATGCGTTCCTTCTTCGACAATGCGACCTGCGTCAAGCACGACGATACGGTCCATCCGCGCCAAAGTGGACAGGCGGTGTGCGATAGCAATAACGGTTTTATCGTCCATAATAGTGTCTAACGCGAACTGAATCGATGCTTCGACCTCGGAATCAAGCGCGCTCGTCGCCTCGTCCAGCACCAGAATTGGTGCGTCTTTCAGGATTGCGCGCGCAATGGCAATCCGCTGGCGTTGCCCGCCCGAGAGCTTGACGCCGCGTTCGCCCAAATGCGCATCATAGCCGGTGCGCCCTTTATGATCTTTCAGCGTCAGGATGAAATCATGCGCCTCAGCCTTCTTTGCCGCAGCTTCGATTTCGTCCTGTGTCGCATCGGGTTTGCCGTATTTGATGTTATCGCGGGCCGAGCGGTTAAACATCGCGGTTTCCTGCGTGACCATCGCGATCTGGCGGCGCAGGCTTTCTTGAGTCACGTCCCGCACATCGGTGCCATCAATCGCAATCCTGCCCGCCTCGGCATCATAAAGCCGCAGCAAAAGTGCGACCAACGTTGATTTGCCCGCACCCGACGCCCCGACCAGCCCCAGCTTTTCACCAGGCGCCACATTCAGCGACACACCGTCCAAGCCACCCGGGCCGCCGCCATAGGTGAATGACACATCCTCCAGCGTAATCGCGCCCTGATGCGCGGTCAGTTCAATCGCGTTTTCAGCATCAGTCAGCGTATGTGCTGGGCTGAGCGTGATCATCGCATCTTCAACCTCGCCCACATTGGCGTACATGCCCATCAAGGTGAAACTGACCCAACCTGTCATCTGCGCAAGCCGCAGCGATATCGCACCAGCAGCGGCGATATCACCGGCAGATGCGGTGCCCACGCTCCAGAAATAGAGTGTCATGCCAACCAGAATAACGGGCAAAAGCCCGCCCAGCGCCATCAGCCAGAAACGGAAGGATGCAGACATCCAGCCATAGCGCACAGCAGTACCCCAGTAATTTTCCATCGCGTCAATTGCTGCGCGGTCTTCGTGGGCGTCATGGGCAAACAGTTTGACGGTTTTGATATTGGTGATCGTATCCACGACCTGCCCTGTGACCATCGCCCGCGTTGCGGCGCGCGCTTTGGACCTTGCGCGAATGCGCGGCATGAAAAAGCGTATCAGCCAGATATAGGACGCCGCCCAAACCGCCAAAAGCAACGCAGACCGCGCATCTATTGTGAACAACAGGATGATCGAAGCCACCAAAGACGCCAGAGCAAAGGCCACCGTGTGGATCATATCAACGATCAGGTCGGTTGTCGCACGTGCCGCCTGCATCTGTTTTTGGGCAATACGTCCGGCGAAATCATCGTCAAAGAATGTAACCGACTGGCCGATCGAATGGCGGTGCAAACGCGACAGGATCAGATTGCCCAAAGACGGACCAACAACAACCGCCTGCATCACACCAGAGATGCCAAGAATAACGGGGCGCAGAATGACGAAGAATGCAGTCACGCCCATCAACAGGATCACGTTTTCCGTGAAGTAGCCCTCACCCGAGGAATTGAGCGCGGCATCAATGACCCAGCCCAGCATCAGTGCTGTCGCAACCTCAAGCGTACCTGCCAAAGCAGACACTAATCCGGCCCAAAGCGTGATTTTTGTGCTGCCTTTCAGGCACCACCTTAGGAACGCCATCAGCGTCTGCGGCGGCGGACCCTCGGCGGGTTCAAAGGGGTCGATCCAGCGTTCTGGGGTCATTTTATTTCCTGTCCGCCCTGTCCCAGAAAGCCCCCTGATTGGCGCGCCCAGAACCGTGCGTATTGTCCATTTGCCGCAAGCAGTGCGTCATGCGTACCGTCTTCGATGATGCGGCCCTGATCCATCACGATGATCCGGTCCATCTGGGCAATCGTCGACAAACGGTGTGCGATAGCGATGACGGTCTTGCCCTCCATCATACCATAAAGTGTCTGCTGAATTGCGGCTTCAACCTCACTATCTAGTGCGCTCGTCGCTTCGTCCAAGAGCAGTATCGGCGCATCTTTCAAGATCACCCGTGCAAGGCTAATCCTTTGTCGCTGACCACCCGAAAGTTTCACACCGCGTTCACCGACACGGGCATCGTATCCTGTGTTGCCTTCGTTGTCCTGAAGCCCAAGGATAAACTCATGCGCTTCGGCCTTTTGGGCGGCTGCGATCATGGCCTCTTCGCTGGCGGCAGGATTGCCATAAAGGATATTTTCCCGCACCGAGCGATGCAAAAGCGCGCTATCCTGTTGCACCATGCCAATGGCACTGCGCAGGCTGTCCTGCGTGGCGGACTTGATGTCCTGCCCGTCAATCAAGATCTGGCCCTGTTCCACATCGTAGAACCGTAGCAAAAGCTTCACCAAGGTCGACTTGCCCGCACCGGATTGCCCGACAAGACCGACCTTTTCACCCGCAGCAATAGACAGGTTCACATGATCCAGACCGCCCGTTTTCCGCCCGTAGTGATGGGATAGATTGCGGACTTCGACTGCGCCGGCGTCAATATCCAGTGCCTTGGCATCCGGTTGATCCACCAACATTACAGGCTGGGCGATTGTCAGCATCCCTTCCTTCACAACACCCAATTCGCGGAAAAAATCCGTCATCGCCCACATGATCCAGCCCGACATGGCATTCAGACGCAACGCAAGCGACGTCGCGACAGCCACCACACCAACCGAGGCCATCCCCTGCATCCAAAGCCAGATGGACCAGCCAACGACACCCACAACCAATACGCCATTCAGCAGCATCAAACCCGCGTCCATCAGCGTATAAAGCCGCATTTCGATCTGGAAGGTCCGGCGCGCTTCCTCGATCGCTTCTTTGGCATAGTTAATCTCGCGGTCGTGATGCGCGAACATTTTGACAGCGTGAATATTGGTATAGCTGTCCACGACACGCCCCGTCACTGCACTGCGCGCATTCGACGCCGCCTCAGAGGCGGGTGTGATGCGGCGGATGACCCAGCGGAGCAGCACAAGGTAGGGGATAAGCCAGAACATAAGCGGGACCAACAACCACAGGTCAGCTTGCCCCAGCAAAACGGCAGCCCCGATGATATAGGCCACGGCGAATGCCAACGCATCGAACAGCTGAAACACAACAGACCCCGCAGCGGGGGGTGTTTGCATGATGCGGTTCGCAATCCGGCCTGCGAAATCATCCTCGAACCAACCTACGGATTGCCGCAACACATGGCGGTGCGCCCGCCAGCGGACAAGCGTGCCAAAATTCGGCAGGATCGTGTTGTTCAGCAGCAGGATTTGCAGCATGTGAAAAGCTGGACGGATGGTCAGGATCAGGAACGCGACCAGTAGAAACTCACCGCCACTCTCGGCCCAGACCTGTGCAGGTGTGCCGCTACCAAGGATATCAACAAGGCGGCCAAGATAGCTCAGCAGCCAGATTTCTATCGTCGCGATGATGATGGCGGAAATACCTGTGACCCAGAAAACCTTTTTGAACGGCTCTGCGTAGGCGCGCAGAAACGGGTAAAGCCGCTTAGGCGGCGTGTCGTTCTCCTTGTAGGGCACATAGGGATCGACAAGACCTTCGAACCAACGAAACACGGGGCCTGCCTTTCTGGGTTAGACCCCCGCTATAGCAAAGCTTATCTCAGAGAAAAAGCAGGACCGAGAAACCCGCCAAAGCCAGCGCCATGACGCGCATGAAGATGCGCCAGGCAGCAGGGTTTTTCAGCAGGTAAGCCAGCAAACTGCCTGCGACCGCCCAGAAGATGCAGACGCCAAGGTTGAGTGAGGAGAACGTTGTCGCCAAGGTCAGCGCCTGCTGCATGGGTGCCAGCGTAGCGACATAGGCGGTGGCGCTGAGCGCAACGGCCCAGACCTTGGGGTTCACCCATTGAAACAGGATCGCCTGAAGGAATGTGAAAGGCTTGTCAGTCTCGCGCCGCTTCAAAGGATCAGCGCGCCAGAGGTTATAGGCCATCCAGAGAATCCAAAGGCCCGCGATGATCTTCAACACCCCGCCCAGCGCTGGCTGTGCAGTGATCAGTGCCCCGATGCCGATGCCTGTGACAGCGGCAATGATGCCAACGCCAATGACCACACCAATGATATGCGGCATAGTGCGCTGAAACCCGAACCGCGCAGCCGACGTGGTGATCAAGATCACATTCGGCCCGGGCGAGAAAAGGCCGAAAAAGACAAAACCGATAAGTGGCAGAAACTCAGCCAAGCAAGTCTGCTTTCGTGAGGGTAAAGCCCGAGGCGATCCACCGCGCCTCGGCGTCTTGCAGGGCTTTGCCCAGCGCGGGACCGGAAAGCGCAGGCATCAAATCGGCAGCTTTGAGGGGGAATACTTGGTTTGCCGCATGGGTGATCTCCACAAGAGCAGTATCGGCTATTGGCTGTCCCGATGACGCGGATTGCACCAGCAAGGCGTCCCTGCCCGCGACCTCACCGTGACGATAAGCGGTTTCAACCGGCGACAGACCGGCGGTGATATGACCAAGCGCGCGGGATTGGGCGTTGGACAGGCGCAATACCTGTGCGGGGTCCCCACCGATAACCGCCAAACGGCGCAACGGATCGGGTGCGACACCAAGCGATTGTTCCAGATGCACAAGAACAGCCAGTGCCCCACTTTCTGCCCCCGGCAAAACCTGCGCCAAAGCCCCGGTTGAGGCCATCGCAGCCAGAGCTGGTGCGGGATCAGGTGCACCAAGAAGCTTGAGCATTTCAGCGGTGATGCGCTCCACCGAAAGCGATTGCAGGCCTTCGATATTATCCGCACAGGCGGCCATCCCATCGCGGTCGGGGCCTTCACGGACATCCCCATACCACGCGTAAAACCTGAAAAACCGCAGGATGCGCAGGTAATCTTCTTTGATCCGCTGATCCGCGTCCTCGATAAACCGCACACGGCGCGCGATAAGATCGGGCAAACCACCCAGAGGGTCGGTGATCTGGCCATCAGGGGCGGCATAGAGCGCATTCATGGTGAAATCGCGACGGCGCGCATCATCCTTGATGTTATCTGAAAAGGCGACAGCAGCGCGGCGGCCGTCGGTTGCGACATCACGGCGAAACGTCGTGATCTCGAACGGGGTGTCGTTCACAACCAAAGTGACTGTCCCATGGTCGATCCCTGTGGGAATGGCCTTGATCCGTGCTTTCTTGGCCAATGCCATCACTGTCTGCGGAAGGGCATCAGTCGAAAGATCAAGGTCCGCAACGGGCGCGCCCAGCAATTCATTGCGGACACATCCCCCCACAAACCACGCCTGATGGCCTGCGTCAGTCAGCAATTTGCACACCTTTTGCGCGCCCTCATCGTGCAACCATGATGCGGAAATGCGGGTCATGTCATCCGCTCGGCAAAGGCACGCAGGATACGCGCGGTGGCACCCCAGATATAGTAGGGGCCGAAAGGCACCGTGTAGTAGAGCCTGCGGCGACCTTGCCAGCGCCGGCCCTCGATCAGGTAGTTTTTTGGCTCGAGAAGATGTGCCAAAGGGACCTCAAAGATCTCGCTCACTTCACCCTGTTCCGGAACAGGATCATAGTGCCCGTCAATGAGGCCGACAATTGGTGTCACCTGATACCCTGTGACGGTCTGATGCGGGGGCAGTGCGCCCAAAACATCAACGATCACAGGCGGCAGGCCAATTTCTTCACGGGCTTCGCGCAGGGCGGCATCAACAAGCGTGGCATCAATGGGGTCTTGTTTACCTCCGGGAAAGGCAATCTGACCGGGATGGTGTTTGAGCCGCGCCGAGCGTTTTGTCAGAATAACAGTCTCGGTTTCCGCGCGAATCCCGATCAGCACGGCAGCAGGCGTGAGCACCGCATCGGGTTTCTTCACATCGGCGTTCAAGTCAAAATCAGAAGACGCGCTGCCCGCTTGTGCAAGCGCGCCTTCCAGTCTTTTACGCAGATCAGGCACCGGTATCCGTGGCTTCAAACCCGAGCGTTTCAGGTTTGAAAATATAGTGCGCGCCACAGAACTGGCAGTCCGCTGTTACGGTGCCTTCTTCGGTTGTCATCGTGCGGATATCCTTGGCCGAATAGATCGACAGGCTTTGACGGACGGCATCCTCGGAACAGCTACAGCCGAATTTGACGGGCTGGGCATCATAGACGCGCGGCTGTTCCTCGTGGAACAAACGCACAAGCAGGTCCGTGGGCGCAACGCTTGGGCCGATCAGCTCAATCTCGTCCACCGTATCCAAGAGCACATTGGCGCGTGTCCAGTTTTCGCCCTCTTCGGCATCGAGGATATCGCTTGCGTCCAGCAGACCGTCTTCGCCTGATCCACCTTCGCCCGTTACATGGGGCGAAGCCTTGGGCATATGCTGCAACATCACGCCACCGGCGCGCCAATGGCTCGCTTCACCGGGCAGTTGCGACAGGCCATGGGTCAGTTGAAAACGCGTCGGCAGCTGTTCGGATTGCGCAAAATAGGTTTCTGCACAGGCGGAAAGTGAGCCGCCAGCAATCGGTGTGATCCCCTGATAGGGGGCCATATCCTGACCCTGATCAATCAGGATTGCAAAATACCCTTTGCCAATCTGGCTAAACGGATCAGCCGACTGATCCAGTCTTTCCGCATCATAGGAGGCATAGGCACGGATACGCGCAGGTGCACCGTCTTCGGTCGGGCCGTAGTAATCGGTCGCGATCAAACGGGCGGGGCCATCGCCGCGCACCTGCAACGACAGCTTCCACCGCAGTTTCATGGTTTGACCGATCAAGGCAGTCAGCAAAGCCATCTCGGCCACCAGACCTTCAATCATGGCGGGGTAGTTGTGTTGCTTGAGAACCTGTTCCAAGACACCATCAAGCCGCGCCACCCGTCCACGGATGTCGGAGGCGTCAAGTTGGAATGGCAGGACGGTGTCGTCCCAGGCGATTTTGGTGCCGAGGCTCATGGTCTTTCCTAACAGGTTTCTGGATGGCATACCGCGCCTATATAGGTGGGGCAAGGCGGCGTCCAAGGGTGAAGCTATGATCAGACGGTATGGCGAGGTGCCACAAAACGGGCAGCGCTACAAATTGCGACCCGGTGTTTACGCGATTTTACCGCGTGCAGGCAAGCTGCTCTGCACCTATCAGGGTGATCCGCATTACGAGGTGCAACTGCCCGGTGGCGGTATTGACCCTGGGGAACATCCGTTGAATGCGCTGCACCGCGAGGTGTTTGAGGAAACAGGGTGGCGCATTGCAGCACCACGCAAGCTAGGCGCGTTCCGGCGGTTCACCTTCATGCCGGAATACGACCTTTGGGCCGAAAAGCTGTGTCATATCTATTTGGCACAGCCCGTGCGGCCCCACGGCCCGCCAAGCGAGCCGGGGCATATGGCGCTGTGGATGTCCGTCGAGGAGGCTTTGGCAGAGCTTTACAACGACGGCGATGCGGATTTTGTCGCACGGTTTGCGTCTTAAGGGGCTTTGCCCCCGGCGCTGCGCGCCTCCCCCAGGATATTTTTGGGCCAATAATAACGGGACTGGTTGCTGTTCTTGCCCCTGTCGGGAAAAACCTTTATCGCGCGAGACAACTTGTATTGACGTAAAGGCGCTTGCTGATGACCGCTCCGAAAAAAGTTGTTCTGGCCTATTCTGGTGGCCTTGATACCTCGATCATCCTGAAATGGCTGCAGACCGAGTATGGCTGCGAGGTTGTAACCTTTACTGCCGACCTTGGTCAGGGCGAGGAACTGGAGCCGGCGCGCGCCAAGGCCGAGATGATGGGCGCATCTGCGATCTATATCGAGGACCTGCGCGAAGAATTCGTGCGCGATTTCGT
>NZ_DASYOK010000295.1:0-13236 GCF_036007805.1 Yoonia sp. | reverse complement strand
CCGTCTAGTAAATGGTTTTTTTATGAGTATCCTACGTAACGCCGTTTGGGCGTCTCTTTTGATGTTGTTATCGGGGTCTGTGGCAACAGCACAGAGCTTTGACAGGGCAATGATAGCCTTTGATCAAGGCGATTATCACGTTGCCTTGGAAGAATTGCTGCCCCTTGCAGAACGCGGCGATGTTCTTGCTCTCTATAATGTCGGCATGACCTATGAGGACGGTTTCGGGGACTATGCCGAAGCTGCGAAATGGTACCGGCTTGCCGCCAAGCGAGGCGATGCAGACGCGCAGACCAACCTGGGCCATATGTACGACAATGGCCAAGGCGTTCCCCAAGATGATGTTCAGGCTGTGCGGTGGTATCTCAAGGCTGCCGAACAGGGAAACGCCACGGCGCAGTTCAATCTTGGCGTGATGTACCGCAACGGTGACGGTGTGCCGCGGGATCTGGCGCAGGCTGTGAAGTGGTACGGGATGGCGGCAAAACAAGGTGATCCCTTTGCCCAATCCACCCTTGGTGTGATGCACAGAAATGGCGAGGGCGTCCCGCAAGATGACGTTAAAGCCTATATGTGGTATGCTATTGGTGATGTGAACGGCTTCGAGGGCGGCGATATCCTTCGGGCTTCAGTCGCTCAGGAAATGTCAGGCGAAGACGTTTCACTTGCGCAACTCATGGCGCATAAATGCTTGACCAGCGGTTACGTAGACTGCGACTGGTAGCGCCGCGCCAGACGTCACCCTAACGATTTCGGGCTAATTTCTGCCGACATGCGTCGCTGCATGTCTTGGCGTCCGCACGTGCAGAGACCGGCAGTTGCGATCCGCAAGCAACGCAGCGCCGTACGTGCTGCTTGCGTTTGGTTTCCCGCTCTACCCTGATCTTGGTCCGGCGCACGGCTTGCCGCTGGCTATCGGTCAGCGGAGCACCACCATTTTCGCGCCGGAAATCCTCTTTCAGCGCGCTTGCTGCCTCTTCTCCGGTCTTTTCCTTCACAGTCGTTTCTTTCAGCGCCGAAAGCACTTTGGTTAACTTGGTGAAGACAGGGTCGGGTTTGACGGGCATAGCAATATCGTAGCCGCGGATGACGCATCGGACAAGCGTGACAATATCTCGGCTACCTTGTGATGCATATTCGTGACATGCAAGCCAAAGTTACGTGACTTATATCCGTTACAAAGGTCACGACCAACCCTCTTCAATGCATATCAAGCGATTGTTTTAAAAGTATTTATTGCAGAGGCTCATCGTACAACCCCAGCTACCGCGCAGCCCACATCGCGCCCCGTCTGATCATCTCTGTGACTTGGGGAACCTGCAGGTCGTCCAGCTCATGTCCGATCGAGCAATAGAAAACACGCCCTTTATCCCAACGGCGCTTCCAGACAACGGGGATGACAGTGCCTTCGATCCACCAAAGATGATCGCCTGAAAACGTCGTTGTCGCCAGCACCTCGTTCGAAGGATCGACCAGCATGTAATACTGCTCTGTCGTTAGTCGAAAGCTCCGTATCCCTTGCACGATCGGGTCGTCAGGTTTGCAGATCGTCACATCATAGTCGATGTAGTCCTCGCGCGGTTGCAGGTTGTCGGGCCAACCGGGCGGGTGCGCAACGAACTGTCCGCCGATCAGGAAATGATAGGTGGGGCGGTCACGGAACGCATCGCCCATATGCCCGTGCCAGCCAGCCAGGCCACAGCCATTGCCGATCAGTTTCAGCAAACCATCCTCTTGCGGCTTGGTCATATTTCCGAACTCTTCGCGGTGGCCGGATCGGGCCGAAGACCAGATCGGCGTGATCAAGTCTACATCGGCAAGATCATCGGGCCGCTCAAGCGGTTCAAGGGTGTCGTAGACATCAACTTCGAACCCGTTTTCCTTTAGGAGCGCCTGATACCAGTCACTGAACTCCTGCGGGTTGTGTCCTTCCCAGCCACCAACGAAAAGTGCTGCTTTCATGGTTTTTCCCTTTTCATAAAATCAAGCATCGCGGCCATGTCGCGCGCGCCATATCCTGCCGCCTCTGCATCACAAAGTTTTTGCAAGGTTGCCTCACCTTGCGGCATGGACGTGCCGTAATGGCGAGCCAGCGCGGCGGTCACTTCCATGTCCTTGCGCGCAAGGGCCACGGTAAATGTCACCTCGTTGTCAGCCTCATTCAGGTAAAGCGGGCGGCGGTATTTCAGCATCGGCGCACAGGCGGCAGAGGCCTCGATCACATCAAACGCACGCGCAGGTGCAATACCGACCGCTTGGGCCAGCGTCAGTGCCTCGGCCAGCGTTTGATTGATGCCATGGATCAACGCATTGACCGCCAGTTTCATCACCGCGCCCGCCCCCGGTTGATCCAGATAAATCACCTCGCGGCCCATTGCGGCCAGAACCGGCGCAACAGCGGCCGCCTCTGTCTGGCTGCATCCCGCCATAATCATCAAGCTCGCATCCCGTGCCGCTTGGGTCGCACCTGAAACGGGTGCATCAATGATGGTGATGGCTGCCGGGCTTTGGTGGCGCAATAGCGTGATATGATCAGGGCTCATTGTGCCCATCTGGATGATGGTGTGCGCGCCTTTGCCCGCAAACAAACCGTCGGGTCCAAGATGGACATTTTCCGAGGCGGCATCGTCGGCCAGCATGGTGAGAACAACATCGCTTGCCGTCGCCAAGTCAGCGGGTGTATCGGCGATCGCACATCCGGTCTCGTCCGCCAGTGTCTTGGCCTTATCCGCGTTCCGGTTCCAGACGGTGACGTCAAAGCCAGCGCGGACAAGGTTGCGCGCCATATGCTGGCCCATCCTGCCCAGCCCCGCAAAGCCCACACGCATCTTAGGCGACTTTGTTTGAAGGGGTGATGCCAGAAATGGCCTGAATCAAGTTATCTTCGGTCACTTCCGCACTGGTGAAGGTTCGCATCACCTTGCCACTATACATCGCAACGATCCGGTCACTGACATGGAGCACCTCGGGCATTTCAGAACTGATGACGATGACAGCATAGCCTTGGGCGGCCAGTTCACGGATCAGATTGTGAATTTCCGACTTTGAACCAACGTCGATGCCGCGCGTCGGTTCATCGACGATCAGAACATTGGGATGCATCGACAGCCATTTGCCGATCACGATCTTTTGCTGATTACCGCCTGACAGATTGCCCACGGTCTGTTTCCAGCCCGGCGTGCGAATATCAAGCTTGTCGCGATACTGATCAAAAATCGCGATCTCAGCACCTTCCGCGACAAAGGGGCCTGCCGTCAGATCACTGACCTGCGGCAATGTCATGTTGTCACGACAATTCATACCCAGCACGAGGCCCTGCCCCTTGCGGTCTTCGGGCACAAGCGAGATCCCCATCGCAATGGCATCGGCGGGCGAGTTGATCTTGATCTCGTTTCCATCAAGATGAATGGTGCCCCCGCTGGGGTTGCGCAGGCCAAAAAGCGTTTCGGCGATCTCAGTGCGTCCCGCACCCACCAACCCGTAGAAGCCCAGCACCTCGCCGCGGCGCACCTGAAAGCTCACGTTCTCAAAGAGCTTGCCGCAGGACAGATCGCGCACTTCCAGTGCAATGTCGCCCAACTCATGGGTGATGGCTGCACGGCTGAGGTCAAGCTTGCGCCCGATCATCATCTGCGTGACACCTTCCTCATTGGTTTCGGCAGTGACGACCGTGCCCTGGTATTGCCCGTCGCGCAGCACCGAAATCCGGTCTGTGATCTTGAAAATCTCTTCCATGCGGTGCGAGATATAAATGATCCCCACGCCTTGCGATTTCAGGTCGGCGATCACGTCGAACAGGACGACTTTTTCGGCGTCGGTAAGGGACGCGGTCGGTTCGTCAAAGATCACTGCCTTGGCATCCACGGTCAATGCGCGGGCAATTTCGACCATCTGCTGGTTGGCGATGGACAGATCACCAACGCGTGTCTTGGCGTTAAATCCGACTTTCAATTTCGCAAGGATCGCATCGGTTTGTGCGTATAATTTGGCCCAATCCACGCGGCCAAATGATTTCAGCGGCAATTCACCCAGATAGATATTTTCCGCCACACTCAGCTCTTCGGCAAGGCTGAGTTCCTGATGGATAAAGACAATCCCTTGGGATTTCGCCTGCAACGGCGAGGTCATGACCGTTGGCACTTCACTGACGATGATCTGGCCTTCGTTGGGCTGGTGGATCCCGCCCAGCACCTTCATGAGCGTCGATTTGCCAGCGCCGTTTTCGCCCATCAGCGCGTGCACCTCGCCCGGCATGACAGCAAAGGACACACCATCCAGAGCGCGCACGCCGGGAAAGCTCTTGACGATGCCTTCAAGCCGCAAGGCGGGGGTTTGGTCGGTCATGTCTTCAACTCCTCTTTGCCTTTGAGGTTCAACTGGCGGTCAAGGAACAGCACCGCGATCAGGATCAAGCCGATCACAAGGTTCACCGTTTCGGTATCCGCGCCAATGTGGCCCAAGCCTTTGCGCAACAACTGGATTGCCAGAACGCCGCCCAGCGTCCCGATGATGGACCCCGCACCGCCTGTCAGTTTGGTGCCGCCAAGCACCACTGCCGTGATCACCCAAAGCTCGTAAAGCTGGCCGTCGTTGGGGTTGACCGAACCGGATTCCGAATAAAACACCACCGCCGACAGTGCGGCGAGAAAGCCGATGATCATGAAATTGATCATCATGTGCGGCCCCACACGGATGCCGGCGTTCACAGCCGCCTCACGGTTGTTGCCGATGGCATAGGCGTTGCGCCCGTGCACCGTCCGCGTCATCACGTACCAGATCACGAGAGTCACAGCCGCCAGAAACCATGTGGCCGTGTGCAGGCCCAGAAATTGCGCCTCGGCAAAGTCCACCAACGTCCAGTTCAATTCGGACGTAGGGTTTTCGCCGTTGTACATGAAGACCAGCCCGCGAAAGCCCAGCATGGACCCCAAGGTCACGATGAAGGCATCAACGCCTGTCTTCCACACGATCAGCCCGTTGACAGCGCCAAGAACCACGCCGGTCAAAAGTGCCAGCGCCCAAGACACAGGGATCACCCAGTCGCCCAGACCGGCAAAGATCGCCCAGGACATGCTGTCAAGCAGGATCACCGCCGCCAGCGCAAAGATCGCACCCACGCTCAGGTCGATATTGCCGTTGATCATGATAATCGTCATGCCCATCGCGATAATCCCGATCGGCGCCGACTGCTTGAGCAGCAGCAGCATGTTATCAAGGTCCATGAATGCCTTGTCCGACAAGGACAGGAACTCGCCCGCGACACTGAAGAAGATCAGTTCAAGCACAACAAAGGCCCAGATCGCGCCAGTCTTGATGAACGGTGTCATTTTTCCCGCCTGCATATCACCGCCCCCTATGCGAAATTCGACCAAAGCTTGCCGCGCTTGGCTGCGATATCGAGCCAGACAGCAAGGATGATGATGACCCAGGTCACAACATACTGGACGTAGAATTGCAGACCGACCAAAAGCAGACCGTTCTGGATAAATCCAAGGATCAGCACGCCGATCACGGTCTTGAAGATCGTCCCCGACCCGCCCAGCAGTGACGCACCACCAAGGATGACAGCGGCCAGAACCTCAAGTTCCATCCCCTGCCCCACCGTGTTTTGGGACCCCATTGACCGGCTGGCCTGAATAAGACCTGCGGTTGCGACGCACCCCGCAGACATCAAGTAACAAAAGAATACGGTGCGCGCGCGCTTGATCCCCGAGAATGTCGCCGCCGTGCCGTTGCCGCCCACAGCGTAGACCTTGCGGCCGAAGGGCGTCTTGGCCAAAATGATGCCAAGCAGTGCGGCAAGCGCGAGAAATATCAGGATCGGCACGGGGATACCCAGTGCCGTGCCTTGCCCGAAGACATCAAACCACGTGCCGTCTTTATCGGCGATATCCATATTCTTACCGCCGGAATAGGTGAGGGTCAGACCGTGGATAGCCGAAAGCATACCCAAGGTAACAATCAGCGAGTTCAGTTTCAGATATCCCACCAAAAACCCGATGAACGCACCCAGACAGAGCGTCATCGCAAACATTGCAGGGATCGCTAGCGCCGGTCCGATCTTGTCGTGCAGATCCAGCACAACAATGGTCGAGAACGACATCATCGACCCGACCGACAGGTCAAGATTGCCGCTGATCACAACGAATGTGACACCCAAAGCCATCACGCCCAAAATAGCCGAAGACCGGACGACGCCCATCACGTTGTCAGGGCTCAGGAACCGGCCGTTGGCCAAGGTAAAGCCGATGATAAAGAACGCAAATGCGATCAGAATACCCTGCCGCGCCAGTATCTTACCAATATCTTGTTTCGACAGTGTCGCCATTATTTCCTCCCTGACACCACTTGCGTGGTTTGCTGATCCATGACGGGATCAGACGAGTACCATGCCCCCATCGATCATCACGATCTGGCCGGTCATGTAGTCGCTATCCGGCGCTGCCAGATAGTTTGTTGTGCCGGTGATATCGGCGGGCGTGGCTACGCGACCGCGCAAAATCTCGGACGAGAATTCTTCCATCGCCTGACCGGGTCGTTCGGCAGCACCAATGTCCATCAGGTCTTTGTCGACCTGCTCCCACATTTCCGTGGCCACCACACCGGGCGCAAAGCCGTTCACCGTGATATTGTGTTTGGCCAGATCACGTGCGCCGGACTGCGTCAGCGAAACAACCGCAAATTTGCTGGCACAATAGGGCGCAACGTTATCAAACCCTTGCCTGCTGGCAATTGAGGCGGTGTTCACAATCTTGCCACCGGTGCCTTGGGCGATCATCTGATGGGCGGCTTCCTGCATGCCGATCATGCAGCCCAACCCGTTGATCCCCATGATGAAGTTCCAGTTCTCTTCTGTCACATCCAGAAAATTCATCGGCTTGTTGACGCCGGCATTGTTGAACATCACGTCCAGCTTTCCAAAGGCGGCAACGGTCTTGGCAATCATCTCTTTGACGGCAGCGCGGTCGGTTACATCGACCTTTGCGTGTGTCACTTTCGCACCCAGTCCAGCGGCTATGGCGCGGTTCAACTCAGCTATCTCTGCTGCTTTATCTGCGTTAATATCTGCAAAACATACATCGGCACCTTCTTTGACAAGCGCCTCGCCTATCGCACGACCAATACCTTGCGCGGCACCGGTGACGATACAGGAACGACCGGAAATACGGGCCATCCTATCCCCCCCTTATTTATTGATCTTCACGTGAGCGAAGGCGGGAAGCCGAAGCCCCCCGCCCCCGTTGGGAGGGTCTTTAGAAGACAGGCTTCGTAAACTCGCTCATGTTGTCCTGCGTGATCTTCGGAGTATCGAAGTAGTTCAGGAACGGCAGCTCTTCACCATTGAGAAGGTCAATCGCTGTCTTCAGCGCGGCTTCTGCATCGTCCACAGGGGATTGATAGATCGAACCCCAGTATTCGCCACGCTCCATTGCCTCGTAACCGACCGCAAAGTTTGTCGCACCTACGAAGGTGATACCCTCGGTCCGGCCAGCGGCATTTGCCGCGTTCAACGCGCCAACACCCATGTTGTCATCACCTGCGTAAACGCCGTCGATGTCATCATACTTCACAAGAAACGCTTCCATCACCTGCTGTGATTTCTCACGGTTCCAGTCGCCTGGCTGTGTTTCAAGCAATGTCACGTTCGGGCAAACCTCGGGCAGACGGTCTTCAAAGCCTTTGGCGCGCTCGATCGCGGTGGTGTAACCGGGCTGACCGGAAATCTGCACAACCTGTGCTTCATTCTCGATGCCCAGTGCCTTGAAGCGGTCACACATGATCTCGGCCGAGCGTGAGCCTTGCGTGATGTTGTCCGGCCCCGAGAAAGAGGCAACAAAGTCAAAGCCTGCTTCGGCAATGTTCGAGTTGGTCACAACAACGGGAATATCTGCCTGTGCGGCTTTGCGCACCGCGGGGATCACAGCTTCGCCGTTTGTCGGCCAGATAATGATGGCATCAACCTCTTGTTGAATAAGGTCCTCCATCTGCGCGATCTGGCGGGCAACGTCGCCGCCGGCGTCAAGCACAACCACTTCCACGTTCTCGTTCGCTTCGGCAGCGGCGATAAACGCCCGTTCGTAAGTTGTCTGATAGCTGTCAACGCCCACGTTGTTTTGTGTGATGCCGATACGCATCGGGCTGTGGCCATCGGCAAACGCCGCGCCAGCGGTCGCGATCGCGGCTGTTGCAACGGTTGCAGTCAAAGTTGTTCGGATTGTCATGTTACGTTTCCTCCCTGAAATCGTCTGATGTTCTTTTTCGCCCCACTCCTCCGGCGGGGAATCGCACTGCTCTCGTGAACAGGTGATGCGGACAAGGATGCGCGCCGACGCAACGGCAAACCTCACCATTAATATCCATTATGAATATAATTATATCCGTTTTGGATATTTTTGTGATACGATTCAACTCCCTCAACAATGATAGTGATCGGACGTGGAAAATGTCAGCTGACAAAATATCCAAAATGAACAAATTAGCCCGTAAGGCAGCAGATCCGCGACGTCAGGGTGCTGTTGTAGCGCCCGGAAAGGGGCATTCAAGCGCAATGAACGCAATGACCGGAGATACCATGAGAAGGTTTGCTGCCCCAGAGGCAAAGACCGCCATGCTTCGCGCAATTGCCTTCGCCGAGGATCTGGGCGACGAGCTTGAAGATTTCGGCCATCTGTCTTCGCCCAATCCCAATATCCGGATTATCGCCGCCCTGATGCGCGGCCATATTGAGGGAAAGGTCGTCACGGCCACGTCACTGATTGGCGCGAGCCGCGCGCCCTATGCGACAGCCAGCCGCCGCTTGCAGGAGATGTTTGAGGCGGGGCTTGTTGAAAAACGCCCCCGTACGCGCACCGGCAAAAGCTATTCCATGCACCCCAGCGAAACGCTTCTGGAGCACTGGATGCAGATGTCCAACCGCCTTGAACGTCTTTCGGCAAAGCACTTCGGCACCTCTTCGGCGCTTGGGAGCACCGAGGATTACTACTTTGGCGGCACTTATATGAACGTCAAATCCATTCCACCCCTGCAGGTCCTGTCTGAACCCCTCAGACTTGCCGGGGGATTGCGGGTGCTGGTGCACGGTGATCCGACATTCATGGTCATGGACAACCTTAAACGCCAGTTCGAACAGACGCTTGGTGCCCAGATCCACCAACGTGCCTTTTCCATTGATCGCCTGCGCTCGGAGGCCAAGATCAACGCCCAGCGCAAGGCAAGCCGCTACGATATTATCGCGGTCGACCTGCCGTGGGTGGGTGAGTTCGCCGACAGCGGAATTCTGATGCCTCTGGAAGAGGTAATGGAGATCGCGCAGCTTGATCCCGCAGATTTCCACACAGCTGGCTGGCAGGCCGCGCATTGGAATGGCAAGCTCTATGGCGTTCCTGCGCAAACAACCCCTGAACTCCTTTTCTATCGCAAAGACCTTTTTGCACAGAACGGGTTGGTTCCGCCGCAGACTACGGACGAATTGCTGACAGCGGCCAAAGCACTGCATGCACCGCAGCGGGGACAGTACGGCATCGCATGGAACGCGGCGCGTGGCACGGCTTTGGGCCACACAGTTCTCATGACCTTGGCGGATTTCGGTCAGCCTATCCTTGATCTTCCCAGGATCGCGGGCGGTTTTGACACCGCGCATCTTGCCAACGGACAGTATCGCGTCACGATTGATACCGAAGCGGGACTGCGGGCTGCCGAGTTTCTTCTTGAGTTGCTGAAATACTCGCCGCCCGAGATCCTGTCGATGTCATGGTATGAAAGGGTCCGCCCCTATGCCAGCGGCCGCATTGCAATGGCCTACGGCTATACCCTGCTTGCTCCTTATTTCGAGCTCGACGATTCATCGCCTGCGCAAAAGCAAACAGGTTATCTGCCGCATCCGGCGGGCCCGAACGCCACACCCGTCGCCCCTGTTGGCGGCTATATGATGGGTATTCCTGCAAATCTGCCCGAAGAACGCATCGCGGACGCTGTGGCGGCCTTGCGGGTCTTCACATCACCCGAAGCACAAAAACTCTACGTCCAGAACGGCAGCCGCACAAACCCGCGTTACTCTGTTGCGGCTGACCCCGATGTGCGGCGCGTATCGCCCATTTTTGAAGCCGTTGATGCCATGTCATGGCGCGACGAGCTGCAATTCTGGCCGCGACCGCCGATCCCGGAGATCAACGAAATCATTCAAATTTGCGGCGAGGAATTCCACGACATGCTGCGTGGAATTGTCAGCCCGAAAGAAGCACTGCGTCGCGCGCAAGGGAGGGCGGACGCCATTATCTAACGCACGGATTTACGTGATAACAGGAGGAGAGACCAATGGACCCCAATCGCTTGAAAGGGAAAAACATTCTGATCACCGGTGCCGCGCGCGGCATGGGAGAAGCCAACGCCAAGGCCTTTGCCGCCCAAGGCGCCAATGTCTGCATCGGCGATCTGGACGGGGATCAGGCACAAGTCGTGGCCGACGCCATCAACGCCGAAGGCAATGGGAAAGCCGTGGCCTTAAAGATGGATGTGACCAAGCGTGAAGATAATGTCGCCGCAGTTGCCGCCACGGTTGAGGCATTCGGATCCATCAATGTGGGTGTTTTCAACGCTGGTCTGAACAAACCCCGTTTCTTCATGGATATCGATGAAGACAACTGGGACATGATCATGAACGTCAACACCAAGGCGATGTGGCTGGGCATGCAGGAAACCGCCCGCCAGATGATTGCCCAAGGTCCGATGGAAGATCACCCCTACAAGCTGATCAACGTAGGCTCGATCGCATCGCGCAAACCGCTGGTTGATGTGACTGTCTATTGCACCTCGAAATATGGCTGTCTGGCGCTGACGCACTGCGGTGCGATTGGTCTGGCCGAGCATAATATCACCGTCAACGGCTATGCGCCCGGCGTGGTTGTCACGCCGCTTTGGGAACAACTCGACAAGGATCTTGTCGATATCGGGTTCAAGGAAAAAGAAGGTCAGGCCTATGACGACATCGTGCGCGATGCGCTGCAGATCAAACGCGTGTCCTACCCGAAGGATATCGTCGGCACCGCGTCTTTCCTCGCGTCCGATGACAGCGACTACATGACCGGCCAGATGATCCACATCGATGGCGGCTGGTGCATCCAGTAACGCACCACCCATTCAAATTCCAAAGTTCAGACGGGGCCAGGTGCCCCGAAGGAGACCGCAATGTCAGAACGTCCGGGCAACGCCCTAATGCCAAACCTGCTCACCCCCATGGACCTCGAGCCCAACTGGGAATGGCGCGACAAGCTGCCGGCCCATGGCCATATGTCGGTGGATTTCGAACGCCGCATCGACCACGACCGTTTGCGTCGCTACCGCCTTGCACGCACGCGCCAGTCTTTGCAAAACTCGAACGCGGGCACGCTGCTTTTGTTCGATGTAAACAATATCCGTTATGTCTCGGCCACCAAGATCGGCGAATGGGAACGGGACAAGATGTGCCGCTTCTGTCTGCTGACAGGCGACGACAGCCCCTATGTGTGGGATTTCGGTTCCGCCGCAGAGCACCACAAACGCCATTCCGACTGGCTCGAGCCAAGCCACTGCCTTGCCGGTGTTGTCGGTATGCGCGGCACGATCCCGCCGGAATTCGGCTTGATGAAAAAATACGCCAAGCAGATCGCGGGATTGATCCGCGATGCCGGCATGGCCGATATGCCCGTGGGTGTGGACTATGCTGAAACGGCCATGTTCCACGCGCTGCAAGAAGAAGGCCTGAACGTGGTTGACGGCCAGCAGATCATGCTGGCGGCGCGCGAAATCAAGAACACGGATGAAATCCAGCTTTTGACCCAAGCGGCTGCGATGGTCGATGGCGTCTACCACATGATCTACGAAGAGCTGAAACCGGGCATCCGCGAAAACGATATCGTCGCCTTGTCCAACAAGATGCTCTACGAGATGGGATCAGACGATGTTGAGGCGATCAACGCGATTTCCGGCGAACGCTGCAACCCGCATCCACATAATTTCACCGACCGTTTGATCCGACCCGGCGATCAGGCCTTCTTTGATATCCTGCAATCCTATCAGGGCTATCGCACCTGCTACTACCGCACGTTCAACGTCGGCCGCGCGACCCCGTCGCAGAATGACGCCTACACCAAGGCGCGCGAATGGATCGACGCGTCCATCGCGATGATCAAACCGGGCGTGTCCACCGATAAGGTGGCCGAGGTCTGGCCAACGGCCCAAGAGCTGGGTTTCGCAAGCGAAGATCAGGCCTTTGGTCTGCAATTCGGTCACGGGCTTGGTCTGGCGCTGCATGAACGGCCCATCATCAGCCGTGCGGTGTCGATGGATCACCCGATGGAGATCAAGACAGGCATGGTCTTTGCGCTGGAAACCTACTGCCCTGCCACGGACGGCTATTCAGCCGCGCGGATCGAGGAAGAAGTCGTCGTGACCGAAACAGGGTGCGAGGTCATCAGCCTCTTCCCTGCCGAAGAGCTGCCTATCGCCAACCGCTACTAAACACGAACAGGCCGCAGTCATGCTGCGGCCTGCACAACACGCCTTATCAAACGACGATCCGGCAAGGGGGGAGCCCGCCATGGCCAAGACCAAAACAAATTCCGAGGACTACCTGCGCATGTATCGCCAGATGGTCCGTATCCGTAGCTTTGAAGACAACGCAAACCAGCTTTACCTTTCCGCCAAAATGCCGGGCCTGACCCATATGTATTCCGGTGAAGAGGCCGTCGCCGTCGGCATCTGCGAGGCGCTGAAAACCACCGATAAGATCACTTCTACCCACCGCGGCCACGGCCACTGTGTGGCCAAGGGGGCCGATTTCAAGGAAATGTTCTGCGAACTTTTGGGCAAGGAAGAAGGCTATTGCCGCGGCAAGGGCGGCTCGATGCATATCGCGGACCAATCCAACGGCAACCTTGGTGCAAACGCCATCGTCGGCGGGTCCATGGGGATCGCTACGGGATCTGCCTTTACCGCCAAAATGCTGGGTAAGGATGACGTCACCGTCTGTTTCTTTGGCGACGGCGCCACCGCACAGGGCCTGATGTACGAGGTTATGAATATGGCGGCCCTCTGGAACCTGCCCGTCATCTATGCCTGTGAAAACAACGGCTATTCCGAATATACCAAGACCGAGGAAATCGCCGCCGGATCAATCACCGCCCGCGCCGAGGCCTTCGGGATCGAAGCGCATCAGGTGGATGGACAGGATGTTCTGGCCGTCAACAAGCTGGCCAACGA
>NZ_DASYOK010000294.1:0-1933 GCF_036007805.1 Yoonia sp. | reverse complement strand
GCCATAGTGCCAGTAAATCTTGTTGTGGATACTCTCACAGCCCGCGCGCGCGTGATTGGACACCTCATAGCCCGCAAATCCGGCCGCTTCGCAAATCTCTTGCGTCACAGCATACATGTCAGCTGCCGCATCATCATCCGGTAAACCGCGCAGCTTGCCCGCCGCATAGCGATCGCCAAAGGCCGTGCCATCTTCAATTGTGAGTTGATAGAGCGACAAATGATCGACTGCCAAATCCAGCGCATGCTGCAATTCCGCCGTCCAATCCGCAACCGATTGGCCTTGTCGCGCGTATATCAGATCAAAACTCACGCGATCAAACACCTTGCGCGCAATTTCAAAGGCCCGCATCGCCTCATCTGCGCTATGCAACCGGCCCAGAGCCTTCAAATCGGCATCGTTCAGCGCCTGTATCCCCATGGAAACGCGGTTCACTCCGGCATCGCGGTAACCGGCAAAGCGTCCCGCTTCGACTGAGGTCGGATTGGCCTCCAACGTCACCTCTAGATCATTCGCAATTGGCCAGGTCGCGCGCACCTTTTTCAGGATTGCATCAACCACCGCCGGATCCATCAGGCTGGGCGTGCCACCTCCAAAGAAAACAGACCGCAAAACGCGGCCCTGCGTTTCGGCACCAACACGTGCAATTTCGCTCAAGTAGGCCTCGGCCCAGGCATTTTGATCAATCTGGGCCACGACATGACTGTTAAAATCGCAATAGGGACACTTCGCCTGACAAAACGGCCAGTGAATATAGAGGCCAAAGCCTCCATGCTCCCAATCTTCCATCCTAGGCAAAACAACCCGCGATCAGTTTGGCAAAGGCGTCGGCACGGTGGCTGATCTTGTTCTTTTCCCAGCGATCCATTTCGCCAAAGGTGATGTCATAGCCGTCTGGCTGGAAAATCGGGTCATATCCATGCCCTTGGTTACCCCGCATCGGCCAGACAATCTGGCCAGGCATCACACCGGGAAACACCTCGTCATGCCCGTCAGGCCAGGCCAGAACCAAGGTGCAACAAAACCGCGCAGTGCGCGGATAGGGGGCAGAAACAGACTCTAATTCAGCCCAACTCCGCTCCATTGCCATTTTGAAATCACGACCCTGCGGTGTTTCCGCCCAATCCGCCGTATAGACACCCGGCGCACCACCAAGGCCGTCAATCTCGATCCCGCTGTCATCCGACAGGGCTGGCAGGCCAGTGGCCTTTGCCGCCGCATGCGCTTTGATCCGTGCATTACCCACAAAGGTCGTTTCCGTCTCGTGCGGCTCGGGCAACCCATGATCTGCGTTTGACGTCAAAGACACCCCGTAAGGGCGCAACAGATCAGCAATCTCTTCCAGCTTCCCTTGGTTATGGGTCGCGATCACCAATTCCTTGCCGTCAAACCGCCGCATCAGGACACCGCCGCCAATTGCGCCGCTGTCAGCTCGGCGACACCTTTTTCCGCCAGATCAAGCAGGGCATCCATCTGCGCGCGCGTATAGGTTGACCCCTCGGCAGACATCTGCACTTCGATCAGTTTTCCAGCTGTCATGACAAAATTCCCGTCAACACCAGCTTCGCTATCCTCGGGATAATCCAGATCCAGCACTTCCTGACCCGCATAAATCCCGCAAGAAATCGCTGCGACAGGGTCGATCAAAGGATCGCTGATCACATCGCCAGCCTTCATCAGCTTCTGCACTGCCAGTTTCAACGCGACCCAACCACCGGTGATTGATGCACAGCGTGTGCCGCCATCGGCCTGAATAACATCGCAATCCACCACGATCTGGCGCTCCCCCAACGCGACCCGATCAACACCGGCCCGCAAAGACCGCCCGATCAAACGCTGGATTTCCTGCGTGCGGCCGGATTGCCCGTTCTTGGCCTCACGCCGCATCCGCGTATTTGTCGCCCGTGGCAGCATCCCGTATTCCGCAGTGACC
>NZ_DASYOK010000293.1:0-2523 GCF_036007805.1 Yoonia sp. | reverse complement strand
ACCCACAGCCATCAGGCGTTCACCGACATTGCCACCGGCGCTGACACCCATGCGCAGCCCGTCGCGGGCATGCTGGTGGACAAAGGCCCAATCGGTACGCCCCAACATCCGGCGTTCAGGCTCGGACATCGTGATCGTATCACGCGGACCATCGGTACGGGTATCGAAGACGACCTGCCCCGCATCGGGGCGCAGATGACCTGCCATGCAGTTGAGCAGGGTCGACTTGCCGGAGCCGCTTTCACCCACAATCCCCATGACCTCGCCCGGGTAAAGGTCGAACGAGACATCGGCGCAACCGATATGGGCACCGTATCTTTTTGTAACGCCCTGAACAGACAGCAAAGGTGTCATGCCGCGTCCTTTCCTTTATGGCCCGCCGCCTGACGCGCCTCGCAATAGTCGGTATCCGAGCACACGAACATCCGCCCGCCTGCGTCATCAATGATAAGTTCATCCAGATAGCTGTCCTGCGCGCCACACATCCCGCAAGGATGATCGGCTTTTGTCGCCTCGAACGGGTGATCCTCAAAATCAAGGCTGACAACTTGGGTATAGGGCGGCAGGGCATAGATGCGCTGTTCGCGCCCCGCACCAAAAAGCTGGATCGCGGCCATATCGCCGAGCTTGGGATTATCGAATTTCGGAATGGGTGACGGGTCCATGACATAGCGCCCTTCGACCTTGACCGGATAGGCATAAGAGGTCGCGATATGCCCGTGACGGCTGATATCTTCGTAAAGCTTCACATGCATCAGCCCGTATTCCTCAAGGCTATGCATCTTGCGCGTCTCGCTTTCGCGCGGCTCCAGAAAGCGCAGCGGTTCGGGGATCGGCACCTGATAGACAAGGATCTGACCTTCGCCCAGCGCCTCTTCGGGGATACGGTGGCGGGTCTGGATCACGGTAGCGTCGCGTGTTGCGGTAGTCGTCGCAACACCTGCGGTGCGCTGGAAGAAGCTTCGGATCGACACCGCGTTTGTGGTGTCATCGGCCCCTTGGTCGATGACCTTGAAGATATCTTCGGGGGTCAGGACTGCGGCGGACACCTGCACGCCGCCAGTGCCCCATCCATAGGGCATTGGCATTTCACGGGAAGCAAATGGCACCTGATAGCCGGGGATGGCCAGCCCCTTGAGGATCGCGCGACGGATCATCCGTTTGGTCTGTTCGTCGAGATATGCGAAGTTGTATGCGGCTTCGGTCATAAAAGAGTCTCAATTCTGCGGCAGCGAGAGATATGGAGTTTTTCAGTGACCTTATTTCGGCCATGCGAGATCATCCGCGCGAGGTACTGATCTGTATTGCGGTGCCCGTCGTACTGTTGCTCGTATTTAGAGGCGATGGCCCAAGCGGTGGCGGCTGGTCTGATGGGGACGGCGGCGACTGACATTATTCGGCGGCCTCCTTCACACATTCCGCGCCAGCTTCGCGGCGCAGTTTGCGCACCAGTTCCAGTTCGGATTGGAAATCAACGTAATGAGGCAGCTTGATATGCTCCAGAAAGCCCGTCGCCTGGATGTTATCCGCGTGATAAAGCACGAATTCCGCATCCTGCGCGGGGGCGCCAACGTTGTCCTCGCCCAGTTCTTCCCACCGCAAGGCGCGGTCGACCAAGGCCATTGAAATCGCCTTGCGCTCGGTCTGGCCAAAAACCAATCCATAGCCGCGCGTGAATTGTGGCGGTTCGGTTTTCGAACCGGTGAACTGGTTGACTGTCTCGCATTCGGTCAAGGTCACTTCACCGATCTCGATGGCAAAGCCCAGTTCCGGAATGTCCATTTCAACAGGCACCGCCCCGATGCGCAACTCGCCCACAAAGGCGTGATTGCGCCCGTAGCCGCGTTGCGTTGAATAGGCGAGGCCAAGCGTAAAACCCTCGTCCGCGCGGGTAAGCGCCTGAAGGCGCAAGGGCCGGTCTGCTGGCATTTCCAGGGGTTCGCGGGTCAGGTCACGCGGTGGCGTGTCATCATGGCGGGCCTCTTCAATCAGCCCTTCGCGGTTCAGGAACCCCGTTACATGCGGCACATCGCCGGTTTCCGCCGCGCGCGCGGGCGCTTCTGGCACGTCGCCATCCGCCGCCAGTTTGAAATCCAGCAACCGGTGCGTGTAATCAAAAGTTGGCCCCAGCACCTGCCCACCCGGCAGGTCCTTGAACGTAGCCGAGATGCGCCGGTCGCAGGCCATCGCACCGGTATCTACGGGGTCAGACGCCCCAAAGCGGGGCAGCGTGGTCCGGTAAGCGCGGATCAGAAAGATCGCCTCGATCAGATCACCGCGGGCCTGCTTGATCGCCAACGCCGCCAGATCGGGATCATAGAGCGAACCTTCGGCCATGACGCGATTGACGGCAAGGCTGAGTTGTTCGCGGATCTGCGCGATGCCGAGTTCGGCAATATCCGTGTTGCCACGGCGTTCCTCGGCAAGCCATGCATGGGCGTTCTCGATTGCCCGTTCACCGCCTTTGACTGCGACATACATCAGGACACCTTTGTCGTTCTTGGGAGTGCTGCAACGCAGTCT
>NZ_DASYOK010000292.1:0-1545 GCF_036007805.1 Yoonia sp. | reverse complement strand
GAACCTGCGCCATCTGGCGCACCTGATCGGCAGCGACCGTCCTTTCTATGGATTGCAGGCGCGCGGACTTCTGGGTGACGAAGAACCGCATCGCACGATCGAGGCCGCTGCCGCCGACTATATTGCCGAGATGCGGCAGGTGCAGCCACATGGCCCCTATTATCTGGGTGGTTTCTCCGGTGGCGGCATTACGGCCTATGAAATCGCCCATCAGCTGCGCACGCAGGGCGAAGAGGTTGCTGCTCTGGTGTTGCTGGATACGCCATTGCCTGTGCGTCCTATTATGGATCGGGGTGACCGTTTGCGCACGAAATTGCAGGACATCCAGCGCGGCGGTCCGATGTATCTGGTGAATTGGTTCAAGTCGCGGGTCGCATGGGAGATCGCGAAACGAAAGGGCCGCGAAGAGAGTGCCGAGGAAGGTCAACAGTTTCACAATCTGGCGATTCAGGATGCGTTCCTGGAAAGCGTCGGCGCCTATCAGGTCAAGCCTTGGGATGGGACGATGGCACTGTTCCGCCCGCCACTGGTGCCGAAATGGACCGTCGGCAACAGGCTGATCAGTTCGGAACGCACATATCTTTATCCCGACAACGACTGGACCCAATTTGTCCCCGGTTTAGAGGTGTTCGAGGTGCCCGGGGACCATGACAGCATGGTGCTTGAACCCAATGTGCGCGTGCTGGCTGCCCGCATCCGTCGCTATCTTGAGCGGCCGGTGGGAGTGGCGACCAATTACAGGGAAGCCGCTGAATAGATGTCTGATCCAAGCATCCTGACAATCGTGCTGAATTATAAGACAGCACAGATGACGCTGGAAGCGGCAGACGCCGCGCGGGTGGCAATGCAGGGTTTGCCGGGCGAGATTGTGATTGTCGACAACGACAGTCAGGATGGATCATTCGAGATGATGGCGGCGCATGTTGTCTCTGCGGGCTGGGACAGGACCCGCGTGATCCAGTCAGGCCGCAACGGCGGCTTTGGCGCGGGCAATAATGTTGGTATTCGTGCGGGGCTGTCGGATGGCGGCAGGCCGGATTACGTTTATATCCTGAACTCGGACGCCTTTCCCAAGCCCGATGCGATCCGTGTGCTGTATGACCATCTGAACACGACCCCGAGTACCGGTTTCGCCGGAAGCTTTATCGCCGGTGAAGATGGTGAGCAGCACACCACAACCTTTCGATTCCCCTCTGTCTGGAGCGAATTGGAAGGGTCCATCCATTTCGGCCCTGTCAGCAAACTGTTGAAATCCTATCGGGTGCCCAGAGAATTGACCGAGACAGCCCCTGTCGATTGGCTGGCCGGTGCCAGCATGATGATCCGGCAGGACGTGCTGGATGAAATCGGGTTGTTTGACGAGACGTTCTTTTTGTATTTCAAGGAAACCGATCTGTGCCGCCGTGTGCAAAAAGCGGGGCATCAGGGCATGTTCCTTGCAGATAGCGTGGTCACACATCTGGGATCGGTTTCAACCGGAATGAAGGAATGGAAGCGCGTGCCGGACTACTGGTTCGATTCGCGCTGGTATTACTTCGCCAAGAA
>NZ_DASYOK010000291.1:0-4777 GCF_036007805.1 Yoonia sp. | reverse complement strand
GAGCAAGGACACTCCGGGAATGGCTACGGCCCTCTGAGGTCGATAAGCCGATTGGAACCTCGCTCGCGGAATTCATCAGGGCCAGTGGAGGCAATGCCAAAACATAAACAGGCCGGACAGACGACAGTACTGACGAAAATGGCCGCAAACATCGACAGAAAACGCTTGCAATGCAGGAGCCAACCACAGAGGCCGTTCAGCCATCCCCGGTCATGCTGCGCTGCGGCTTCCCGGAACCCGCCATTCGCCGCGTTTGCGAAATCAACACCATGATAAATGACGGTAGAGCGGGACTGAGTTTGCAGCATCTTAATAGTGGTGCGAAAGGCAGTTCCAGACTGAAATTCAATTTGATCGAAAACGCGGGTATTGGCCGACATACGAGGAGCGAACGAATGTCGAGGGGCTCGAAGGTCTGTCCTCTTCCGAGTCAGCTACACACTCATGATGCGTCGACATCTATGAACTCGCTGACGCGGGCGAAGAGATCCTAGTATCGACATTGGGCCATTCCATGCTGCCGAACGCGTCGGGCTTCTTCGAAGTTCACTGGCGCATCACCAACGAGAATGGGCCCAACCATCCTCTCCGTCCGATGCGGCTTGCAATATCCGAGACGGCATCAGTGCTGACAAGCGAGGCTGCCGGGGGGCCTCGTTGTGATCGCATGGCAGTCACATAGCACTTTGCGCGAATGTCACCCTGATGATTGGCGTTAACGCTGCTTACCGTCATGTTTCCCTAGAGAAACAGGTTGACCCCGATCAACAAGACGACGGTAAACAAGATTGTTGACGCTAGCCCGGCGCGCAAAAAGTCCTTCACACGGTAGCCGCCCGGACCCATCAGTAGTGCATTGACCTGGTGGGTAGGAAGGAAGAACGCGTTCGACGCGGCGATAGCGACGATCATCGCAAATTGCGCAGGGTCTGCATCCACGCCGACTGCGACATTAACGGCCAGCGGGATCAGCAGGACGGTCGCCCCGACGTTCGAGACGGTCAAGGTGAAAGCGGTGGTCAGCAGCACGATGGCCAGTTGGATCGCCCAGATAGGCATGCCTTCAACTGCGCCAATCACTTGGGTCGCAATCCATGCGGCTGTACCGCTTTGTTCAACTGCCTGCCCCAAGGGGATCAGAGCAGCGAGCAGGAAGACTGTTTTCCAAGATACCGCGCGATAGGCCTCATCAGGTGACAGGACGCGGCTGACAAGCAGTATCGCGGCACCGATCATCAAGGCGAGCGAAAGGCGGAAGTCAGAAAACAGTACCAGTGAGAGAGCAACGGCAAAGGCACCAACTGCCCACCATTTCTTGTCGGTCCGGGGTTGTTCGCGAGGATAGTCGCTGATGGCGACGAAGGCGGGGTTCTTCAACAACGCAGTCAGGCGCTGCCAGCGGGCAAAGAAAACCAGCACGTCACCGGCGGCCAGCGTCTGAAAGCGCAGATCACCTTCCAGCATTTTGCCGTTTCTGTGAATGCCGACCAGCGTGATGCCATGTACCTTACGGAATTCAAAATCCCGCACGCGCTGGCCAACAGCATCGCTACCAGGGCGGATGACGACCTCGGCCAGTCCGGCCAGTTCATCATTCTGGAGCAGGGCAAAAGTATCCTCTTCCGCTGCGACAAGACCGTTCCCATTTGTGAAGTCGTCAAGAACAGTGTCCGAGCCTGTCAGACCTAGGGTAAGGTTCGCCTTGATCACAACATCACGGGCCGGCGCTACGATCATTCCGTTTTCATCGGTGATCGCAGTAATCAGAACGCCTTTGAACTCGGTCTCGATCTCTTGGACGCTG
Organism: Yoonia sp.; assembly: GCF_036007805.1. Classification (GTDB taxonomy): domain Bacteria; phylum Pseudomonadota; class Alphaproteobacteria; order Rhodobacterales; family Rhodobacteraceae; genus Yoonia. Next base: position 2,973 of record NZ_DASYOK010000291.1, on the reverse strand, counting down.
CGGCCGATAAGCGCACTGCCCGCAGTCACGCGCCATGCGTGCGTGTCGTTCTGCAGGCCGTAGCGTTCGGATAGCTGCGGCATGGATGGGCGTTCACGCCCGCCGCCTTTGACGTTAGGCAACAGCCATCGACCGAAAACTGCAAACATAGCTATACTGGAAACAACTAGGGCAAGGCCGATCGGCGTAGGGGCGAACAGATTAAAGGGTTCGTACTCCATCCCAAGGTTGCGCATTGAGTTCGCCAAAAGATCGTTCAGCAGGATTAGTGGGCCAGAGCCGACAAGTGTTGTGGTTCCACCCAGAATCGCGGCAAAACCCATAGGCATCAGCAGGCGCGACACAGGGATCGAGGTGCGCTCAGCCAGACGTTCGGTCACGGGCAGGAACAATGCTGCAGCGCCGATATTCTGCATGAAACCGCTGATCCCGGCCACAGTACCACTGATCAGGGCAAGAATTCGGCTTTCTGTCCGGCCGCCGATCTTTTGTAGAAAGGCCGCGACACTGTTCATCACGCCGACCCTGTCCAACCCGGCACCAAGGATCATCACTGCGATGATCGAGATAACGGCGTTTGATGAAAAACCGGCAAACAGCATGCTGGAGTCCACAAGGCCCAGCACCCCAACGGTGACAAGAATGAGGATCGCTGCAACGTCGATGCGTACAATTTCAGTTACAAAAAGCGCTATGGCACCAGCCAACACGGCCAGCACGATCATCATGTCGGGGGTAAGCTGCTCCATAATCCGTCCATTCAAGTAGTGTTTGATGCAATCAGGGTCGGCATTGGATATAGTGCTAATAATACATTTTACTAGTGTAATGTTTCGACCGATGATCAGGCTATTCACTAAGGCGGTTGGGGTTACGTTTGATTAGTTGCACGATTTCCAAAAATCCCGCGAAAGAAGGGACTTTCTCCGATCTTCACGGGGAGGGCGAAGGCGGTTCGGGCAGGCCTTGTTCGAGGATGCGACCAGCCTCAATGAACCCGAGCTCGTCAGCCAGCTCACGCACAAAACACCTTTCGTGGGGCCAGAACCACCTTCACCCCCAGCAGACGCGGGACATGCCCAATCATGCATGAACCGTTACAATTTGAACAGTTTTTGTACGTTTGAGAGGCGCTAGGCGGGCTGAAACGCTGTGTTAGACACAGTGTTTTGAATCATCGTTTTGGCCACAGCAAAAGCAACACAGGAGAAACGCGCGAAAGTTGGTGATGCCCTGAGGGGCGGCATATCATGGCGGTGTCGAGTCGCCGTCAATTCTCTGCTGAGAAAGGGATATGCCACATGTCAGAGACTACCATCACTCAACTGCCCGATCCATCGGGTTTTACATCCGACCCATTCACCGACGTCCTGCGCGATGGAGCGCGCAAGCTGATCGAACAGGCGATCCACGCCGAGCTGACCGCGCTCATGAACGCCTTTTCTGGGGACAAGCTCGAGGACGGCCGGGCACGCCTGGTCCGACACGGTCATCTGCCCGAACGCGAGGTGATGACCGGCATTGGTCCGGTGCCCGTGAAGGTGCCACGCGTGCGGGATCGGGGTGCTGGCAAAGACAAGGTCACGTTCACGCCCAGCATCCTGCCGCGGTATCTGCGTAAGGCAAAGTCGGTCGAGGATCTGCTGCCGTGGCTCTACCTCAAGGGCGTGTCCACAGGCGACTTCAGCGAGGCTCTGGAGGCGCTGCTTGGCCCGAATGCCAAGGGCCTGTCTGCCAAGACCGTCACGCGGCTGAAGGCCGGCTGGTGGAAAGACTACGAGGCTTGGCAGAAACGCGACCTTGGCAACCGGCGCTTTCTCTACATCTGGGCGGACGGGGTCTACTTCAAGCCACGGATGGCCGAGGAAAAGCAATGCGTTCTGGTGATCGTGGGAGCCGATGAATACGGCCGCAAAGAGCTTCTGGCGATGACCGACGGCTTCCGCGAAAGCACCCAAAGCTGGCGCGAGGTGCTGCTCGATCTCAAGCGCCGCGGCCTGAAGCAGGACCCCAAGCTGGCCATCGGTGACGGTGCCCTGGGGTTCTGGACCGCGCTGCGCGAGGTGTTCGCCACGACGCAGGAGCAGCGTTGCTGGGTCCACAAGACCATGAACGTGCTGAACGCGCTCCCGAAATCCATCCAAGCCAAGGCGAACACCGCCTTCGATTTCTTCGTCGCAACCTACGGTGTGAAATGGGACAAGGCGGTTGCCAAGCTGGTCAAGGACCGGGACGCGCTGCTGACCTTCTACGACTACCCGGCGGAACACTGGAAGCACATCCGGACGTCAAATCCGATCGAGAGCACCTTCGCCACCGTCCGACATCGAACGAAACGCACCAAGGGATGCCTCAGCCGCAAGACCGGGCTGGCCATGGCCTTCAAGCTGATGATGTCGGCGCAGAAGAAATGGCGAAAACTCGACGGGCAAAACCGCCTGCCCGAGATCATCCAGGGGGTTGAGTTCCGCGACGGGATCCGCCAACTTCAAACCGCCGCCTGATCACGCGTCACCAACTTTTGCCCATATCTCGCAACACAGTAACTCGACCTACTCTTGGAACATACTAGCCTGACCTAGTTCTGCGACGACACCAAAGCGACACAGTCTTCAAACAAACTCGTCCAAAATCGTGTCTAATTTGTGCGAACGGCCCATAGCTGCCGTCCATCGGCCTCCTCGGGGTCAGGCTGCGTCAGCACTACCAAGCCATTTTGCGTTTGTTCTAACTGCGTTGGGGGCAGCCTGCCGGCCTGGCAGGCATGCCCGCAATCAGCGAACAATTGCCAACGGTGATAAGAATGGCGCCTTAATTTCACCATACATAAATTTATTCTTATTTATGAATGTAATTCGAAGGAACTGATCATATGAAACCGAAACTCTCCAATGCCATGCCACTCGGACTTGTTCTGTTAACACTTTCCGTCGCACCCGTTTTCGCCGATCACGGCAACCCTTGGGCCGGTCC
>NZ_DASYOK010000290.1:0-4592 GCF_036007805.1 Yoonia sp. | reverse complement strand
ATAGCCGCCTGTGGTTTGATGATCGGCCAAGAGCACCGTTGGCACACCGTCGCCCGATACCTGAATGGACCCGCGGACAATCGGCTCTGAAGGGATCGACAAAGCATGCTCCATCTCAAGGGTCGGTCCATTCAGCCGCATTCCCATCCGGTCATAGGCATCGGAAACGGAGAAAGGCGCGCTCAAAAGCTGCTCTAGTGCCTCAGCTGTAAAATACCGATCCTGCGGCCCGAGTACGACGCGCATCGCGCCGTCAGACGCAAATTCCGGCTGCGCGATCTCGCCTGCCCGCTCTTCGCGGACCGCCACATCTGCCACCACCAGCGTCTGTCCGCCTTGCACAACACCCCCGCCAAAGCCCGAGGAGGCGTGGGTAGCCTGGCTACCAAGCCACGTTTCAGAAGCCAGATCACCCGCGAAAGCCAGATAGGCCCAACTGCCTGCCTTGCCTGCGCGGATCGCCAGCTTCTCGCCCTTGCGGATTGTCAGGATCGTCCATGAACTTGTCTTTTGCCCTATATGTTCGACGACAAAGTCACCACCGGTGATCGCCACGCTGACCGATCCTTCGGTGCATTGCAGCATCAGGCCACCAAGGGAAATCTCGATCGCGTTCAAGCCTGCCTTGTTGCCAAGTGCCGCATGGGCCGCATCAAAGGCAAGACGATCCATTGGGCCGGACGCCGCAACGCCATAGCGCATGTTCCCCGGACGCCCTGCATCCTGCATTGTGACCAATGGCCCCGCGAATGAGACAGAGAACTTTGCGCTAGCCATCGACCTGTTCCCCGCAGAGCTCTTCATAGGTCTTCAGGTCAACGCGCTCAAACACCACGCGGTCGCCGACATCAAACAGGAACGGATGATCGGGGTTTCCCGTGAAAATCGGCGTCGGGGACCGCCCGATGATCGACCAGCCCGTCGGCATCGTCAGCGTGGTGATCAGACATTGGGGCCCTGCGATAATCACACTGCCTGCCGGCACACCGCGCACAGGGGCGGGCTTGCGCGGCACCTGAATAGCCTCGGGCACGCCGGACAGATAGGCGTATCCGGGCGAGAACCCATACATCAAAACGTGAAAATCGCCTGTGAGATGCGCGTTAATGACCGCCTCCTGCGAGAGTCCTGTCGCGGTTGCGACGGCTTCCAGATCAGGGGCGAAATCGCCCTCATAGCAGACCTGCACATGCCGATCGACACCGATGATCTTCTGGCTTTCCAGACCTTTGAGCAGTGACCGTAGGCGGTTTTCCACTGCGCTATGGTCCGTCTGTATCGGATCGAATGACACAAGGAGATTGACCAAGGCCGGCACTGTCTCAATCACCCCATGGGGGACATCAGATGCAATCGCCTGATCAAGCGCGATAACAGCTGCATGGGCCTCTTCACTGATGACCTCCGAGAAAGTCACCAGCAAGGCATGATCAGCAACTGGTTTAAATTGAGGTTCCATAGGCATCCTTAGGGGAAGGCAAAGCTTTTGATCTCTACGCCATGCGCAGTCAGTTGCTTCCAAATTGCGCGTGTCATGTCCACAGCCCCCGGGCTGTCACCATGCACACAGATCGAATGCGCTGCAAGTTTGATAGGGTCGCCATCCACTACAGGCATCAGTCCGGTTTGCAGAAATGACATCAGGCGCGCGGCGGCTTCCTTTGCGTCGTGGATCATCGCACCCTCTTGGTTGCGCGGCACGAGCTGGCCTGAGGCGAGATAGCCGCGATCCGCGAAGATTTCAGAGAATACAGTCACGCCTGCGGCCCGTGCGGCCTCTTCGCTTTGGGTGCCAGAGATCGCGAGGATGGCCAGTTTCGGATCAATCTGGCGTACGGCCACCACAATTGCATCGGCCACCTTGCGATCCCGCGCCGCCAGATTGCCGAGCGCGCCATGCGGTTTGACGTAAGTGACAGGCACCCCCACCAGTGCAGCAACACCTATCAGAGCACCGATTTGCGCGGCACACATGCGCCCGATCTCATCAGGCGACATCGGGATCACGCGGCGGCCAAAACCTTCGCGGTCCGCATAGCCCGGATGCGCACCCACATTGACCCCGTTTTTCTTGGCTTGCATCAGCGTCCGGTACATCGTTTCGGGATCGCCCGCATGCCCCCCACAGGCGATACTGGCCGAGGTGACCAGCGTCATCATCTGCGCGTCATCGCCCATGGACCATGGGCCAAAGCCTTCTCCAAGGTCGGCGTTCAGGTCAATCTGCATAGCTTCCGGCCCTTATTGCAGGAATGTCGGAAGGAACAACGCGATGCTTGGGAAAGCAATCAACAGGAAAGCCATCGCAAGCATGGTCAGGCAATAGGGCAATGCCCCCAACATCACTTCGTTCAAACTGCCCGACTTGCGCGCGCCCTGCACCACATAAAGGTTCAGTCCAACGGGCGGTGTGATCAAGGCCATCTCGATCAGGACAATCATCAGGATACCAAACCAGATCACGTCATAGCCCTGTGCCACGACAAGCGGCACGATGATCGGAATGGTCACAACCATCAGCGACAGTGTTTCGATAAAGAACCCCAAGACAATGTAGAGCACTACGACAACCAGAATTGTCTTGAGCGGCGTCAGGCCAAGCCCGTTCATGAACTCTGTCAGTTCCCGCCCCAGCCCTGCCGAGGCCAGTGTGAAGTTGAGGAATGACGCACCAATCACGATCAGCATGATCATCGAGGTGATCTTGACCGTGCCTGTCAGGCTTTGCAGCAACATGTCCCAGGACACACCACCGAAAGCCAAAGCAATCAGGAATGCACCTGCGACACCGACTGCGGCGGCCTCGGTCGGTGTGGCCCAGCCACCATAGATCGACCCGACGATCAAACCGAAAAGGATCAGGATCGGGATCAGGTCAATCAATGCCCGCAACATTTGCGGGAAAGGAAACGTGCGGCGCATGCCCCCCAAATCGGGCCGGATCATGCAGATGACCGCGGTCACAACCATGAATGCAATCGCCAGCGCGAGGCCGGGGATCAGCCCCGCCAGAAAAAGCTGCGGGATCGAGGATTGCGTCAGGAATCCATAAACGATCAGATTGATCGAAGGCGGGATCATGATACCCAGCGTCCCGCCAGCGGCAATCGCACCGGAAAACAGTTTCGGGTCATACCCCAGCTTCTCGGCCTGCGGCATGGCAACAGTCGCCACGGTTGCGGCTGTGGCCACGGACGAACCGGACGTGGCCGAAAACATTGTTGCGGTCGCGATATTGGCGTGAACCAAGCCCCCCGGCAGCCAAGACACCCAGCGGTCAAGGGCGGCGTAGGTGCGGGTGGCAACCCCACTGCGCACAAGGATTTCACCGAGCAAGACAAAGAACGGGATCGCGATCAGCGTGGCCGAATTGGACGACGACCAGACCATGTTGCCCAAGCCCCGTGTCAGCGGAAAACTGGAAAAGAAGAAATCAATGCCGAAACCCAAGAGGAACAACACGATCCCGACAGGAATGGAAAGCGCAAGCAACCCCAGAAGGCCGATGGACACATAGCCGATCATTGCAGCGTCTCCTGCTCTGCAAATGCACCAATGATGCTTTCTGTCTCGGCATGCCTGCGTTTGGCCAGCAGGCTGAGCGCGGCAAGGGTCGTGATCGTGGACATGGCCGCAAACCAGACCCAGCCCGCAAACCAAGGCAGTTGAACCCAGGCCAGTGGCGTCTCAAGTGGCGTATTCGCGCGCGATCCGTTGGTGATTGAGCGTTCGACAACAGGCCACGCCTTAATCGCGATCGTGATGATCACGCCGGACATAACGATCATGGAAAAGACATCGAACAACGCCTTTCCGAAGGATTGAAACTTTGTGCGTAGCAAGTCGATACGGACATGCCCCAACTCAAGCAGCGTATAGGACATGCCCCATGAGGTCGCGAGCGCCATTGCGTAGCCCGCAATCTCTTCTGTGCCGCCAAGGGACGAGCCGATCTGGCGCATGATGATGTCCGCGAGCACAAAGGCAGCGCAGAGAAGCAGGCCGAAACCTACGACCAGCGCGACACCTTTGTTGATCACCCGCAGATGACTAATCAGCTTCAGTTCCATCTCAACACGTCCCCTGACTTTGATTTAGTTGATTGTCACACCAACAACGGCACCAACGCTCTCATTCCAACGGGCAGCCCAATCGCCACCTGCGCGCTCGGCCCATTCAGGAAGAACTTCGGTTGTCAGAATGTCGCGTGCCCGTGCAAAGTCTGCGTCACTGACATTGACCAATGTCATCGAGCGCGCGTCACCGGATGGGCAGTCACCGTTGCCGGTCAGACAGGCAATATCGTTGACCAATGCGTCTTGGGCGCTGGCCCAAGCAGGGTCTTCAAAGCCGCTGGCGATTTCGCTTGTGATCAATGCCTGGTGATCGGAACTGAGGCTGTTCCATTTGTCCAGATTCATCGCCGTCACAACCGAATCCCAGCCGCCAAGCGGGATAGGCAGCAGGTGTGTGGAGACTTCCCACCATCCCGCACTATAGCCCGAACCGGCCCCCGTAACAGCGCAGTCAACGACACCATTCTGCAAGGCGCCCGGCACTTCGGCGAAAGACACGTTCACGCCTTCCGCGCC
>NZ_DASYOK010000289.1:0-3296 GCF_036007805.1 Yoonia sp. | reverse complement strand
TGCCGCTGCCGATAGGTTTGGTCAGGATCAGCTTGTCGCCCGGTTTTGCGCCGGCCAGCGTAATCGGTGTTTTCGTCAAACCGGTGATCGTGAACCCGATGGTCAGTTCGTCACCAAGTGACGAATGCCCCCCGATGATCTTGGCGCCTGCTTTGGCGAAGACCTCGGACGCGGTGGACATGATCTCTGTCATCGTCCGTTCCTGCAAGGTGGCCGACATGCGCGGCAGGATCAGGCTGGCGGTGGCGGCCTGCGGTTTCGCCCCCATCGCCCAGATATCGCCCAGCGCGTGGACCGCCGCGATGCGGGTCATCACCACCGGATCATGTGTCAGCGCGCGTAGGTGATCGGTGCTCATCACCTGTCCCGCCTGCACCTCGGCGGCATCATCGGCAAAATGATCGGCCAAGACGTGCTGCAAGGCCGCCCGCCCCACCTTGGCCCCGCAACCGCCGCACATGGGTTTGTCACCCAGTGCCTCTTTCACGCCCAGCGCCGTCATGCGCGGCAGATCAGGGGCTGCCATCGGTGCCAAAGTTTCGAACTGGTTCATGAACTTGCGGTCGATATGGTCCTTGAGCTTCCACAAAAACGGGCCTTCGCGCGCAGTGCCAAACTTTTCGGCCAGTGCCGATTTTGCGCCCAGCGAGATCAGTTTGAGGTAATCGCGTTGTGGCCTGTAGGGGCGCAGGGAGCCACCGGACAGGGCGGCGCGCAGGTTCGCAAACAGGATCGGCGCCTGACGCACCGCATAGACACCTGCTTTGGGGCGGGGATTGTCGTGCAGATGCGCGCAGTCCCCGACCGCGAAAATCGCGGGGGCACTCGATTGCAGATTGGCATCCACCGTGATGAAGCCCTCATGCAGATCAAGGCCTGTTTGCGCGATCCAGTCGTGCGGTTTTGCCCCTGCTGCCCCTGTCGTGAAATCACTGCGGATCGTACGGCCATCACGCAGCACTAGACCTTCGGCAAAGATCTCGGTCACCTCGGCGTCTTCGGTGATTTCAATATTGTGCGCAGTCAGTGCCGCAATCATTTTCTGGCGCGCCTTATAGCCCAGCGCGGTCAGGACGCGGCTGCGGTCAAGCAAGCGGACCGTCGGGGATTTATCGCGCAGGGCATGGGACATGGCCATGGCAAGTTCGGCACCTGCAACGCCGCCTCCGATGATTGCGATATGCGGTGCCTTGGCAAAGGTGCGGAAGCTGTCCCAGCGCGATGCAAAGGTACCCAGCGGTTTGGCGGGGATCGCATGCGCCGTAAAGCCGGGCAAATCAGGCATCGCAGAAGTAATACCGACGTCGACCGAGACCACATCATAGGCGATAGGCGGACGGCCAGAAACCGCGACGGTTTGCGCGTCCTTGTCGATGCCGGTGGCGTAGCCGTTGATGATCCGCGCACCTGCAAAGCGGGCCAGTTTCACCAGATCAATATCAAGCTCTTCGCGGGTGTAGTGCCCCGCGACAAACCCCGGTAGCATTCCGGAATAGGGCGCAGTTGGTCCGGGATTAATGACCGTCACCCGCACACCCGGCAAAGGGTTCATGCCCCATTTACGCAGCACAAGCGCATGGGTATGACCGCCGCCAATCAGCACGAGGTCGCGGGTCAGGGGAATACTGTTCATACCTTGTTGTAGCGGGGTCGCTGTCAGGGGGAAAGCCACTGTCCCTGCCAATGACGATCACGTGAGAAACTGGCACGGCGATGGTCAGTCCCGAGGTGGACAGCGTCGATGGTCGTGACGTGGCATTGCAGTACGGCGAAGGTCTCCGGATCGGGCGTTTTGACATAGTCGAGCGCTGTCGCGATCGGCTGACCGGGGGGCGGGGTGACACCGTAGGATTGTTGCGCATGGTCGGGGATTTTGTCCCAAAGTGCACGGGTCTGCGCGCCCGAAAGTATCGTCACTTCGGCCTGTAGCCTGATTTGCAGGTTCTGCTTGGCATCCCAGATATGCAGTGCTGCGCGGGGCAAGGCCCCCAGGCTCTTGATCTTGTCGGAATAGAGATCCGTATGGACAGTGACGACCCCCGCCGCACGATCAGCAGACCGCAGCACCACTGTGCGCGCCTCCGGCCACCCCTGGGGCGACACAGTTGCAAAGGTCGGGCGGCGCGCGGGATGCTTGGCATCAGCAACACCGCGCCCCAACGTGCCCCAGAGTTTGTCCCAAATGCCGTCAGTGGTTTCAAACCAGTCACTCATAGCCCGTCATCTCCAGATATCCGATCCCCTCATGGCTGCCCGTGACCGTGATAGGGCCTTCCCAATACGGCACGCTTGTTGCCATCCACGCATTCTCATTGATCGCGGCGACGGTCACATCGACACCCTGGGCAGGGAGTTCTACACGCCAGCGCACGGGCACGCCCATGTCATTCGTGGCCAAGGGTGTCGCGACCAAAGCGCCATCGGTATAGGGCGTTGTCTGCCCGTCAGGCGTGATCCAGGTGGCAGAGGTAAAGTTCTGGCCGTCGGTCTGTTGCAGGCGGAACCCCATCATTTTGTTGCCATCGTCAAATGACAGCGAGAACCAGTCCCAGCCTGTCTGGTTTTCCGCCAAAGGCTGCGACGACCATTCACGGTCAAGCCATGCGTTCCCTGTCACCGCGACATCGCCCTCGGGCAGTTGCAGGGTGCCTTCAATGGCAAAGAACGGTTGCGAATAGTAATAAGACGCCTGCCCCGCTGCAGATTTCACCGAATAGCCGTCTTCGCCGTGGAAAATCAGCGGGCCCTGGGCAGTGAGCATCATGTCATAAGCAAAATCGGCTGCGCTTGCCGTCATGCGCAGGGTGTTCCAGTCACCTGTCATTGCCCAGTCGTCGATCCATGCTTCAAAAGGGTCGGCCGTCACCCCCGCCTGCCCGATCCCGCCGCGTGCCAACCGTTCGGCAACGAAGTGCTGATCGGGTGTTGTGACTGCTGCATGGCCCATCCACAATTGGGGTGCAGTCCAGCCATCGCCCGCCTCGGGCGCGAGTGCCGAGCGGAACAGGGTCCATTGCAGCCCGTAGGGCGTGCCGTCCGCAGCTTCAAGATTGGCGGTCAGATACCACCATTCGATGCGGTAATCGTGATGCGCGCCGTGATCGGCCGGGAAGTTGAATCGCGGGTCCGGTTGCGGAACAGAAAAGCCTTCGGCCTCGGTGCCCAGACCCGCAAAACCTTGTGCCAGCGCCGACATGGGCAGGCAGAGAACAAAGAAAAGCGCTTTAACGTTCATTGGAAAACACCTTGAGCAGGTCCGCAGGGGGGGTCCGCGCTAGCCTGCGGGCGGGCCAGAG
>NZ_DASYOK010000288.1:0-14562 GCF_036007805.1 Yoonia sp. | reverse complement strand
AACGCTGGTTTTTTCCGGTCACTCAGGAACGTTGTGTGGCCGCTGCCAATATCTGCATCAGCTTGTCCGAAGGCCCACGGAACCGTCTAGGTTTGATCAGCGGCGCATGATGGGCGTCCAGAAGTGCGAGCTTCTCGGTTGGGTCCGCGCGCAAGTGATCTTGGGCGAAGACAGCTATACAAATAGGTCAGATAATGCTCCGCGTAACATCTTCACTCTCACAAGCGCCGCACGCACCCTACTCAAGCGGATATCGAAGTCCCCTACGCGAGCCATCGAAACAGTGCAGGAAAACCGTCAAAAAGCCATCCGCTTCATCTCAGATCCAAACAAAAACGCCTTTCTCTGAATCACCCTGCATCTGGAATACACTCTTCGCCAAATCGAGGCCGACTGTGATAATATCCGACATGACCACTCTCCTTTTTGTGGATCATTGCAGACCCACCTTGGCACATCGATGCCGTCGGGGGGCGGTTCTTCATCAAAACCCCTTACCGTTCCCAATCTATCCCCTTAATTCTCGGATCAAGATCAAAACCATCGCGGCCAAATTCCACCCCGAGGCGAGGATAATCTCTAATAGCCTGCGCCCCGGAAGAACTAATGCGGATACGCCAACTTTGCCGAATCACAGGGGCTGAATCCCGAAATGCGCCACAGGTCAGCACGGCCAGATTTGCACCCCCTGCAGGATCCCGAACGGATTGAAAACGAATGATTTCAGCTCCAACTTCACGTGCAGTGTCAGCCAGATCCTGGCAGGCTAAGTAATCTACTGGGTCGGTCCATATCTCGCGATCATCGACAAGCGGGCCAGCCGTCAAATCCAGCGCGGATGCTGTTCCCACACCCACTGAAAACGCCGTGTAATCAGCTGGGTGGTCCGGGAAAGGCGTGTCCGGACTCTCTGCGTAAAATAGAAAACGATAGAACACCATTTCAGCCACCGCCGTTTCCGGCTGCTCGGCACCGTACCAAACGCCAGGCGTCAGGCCCGGCTTGCGAAAACGCGATCCATAGGGGTACGGGCGATACCGAAATGGCGTGCTAAGAAGGTAATCAAGGTGTTGGCAGTCCAAAGGAACAAGCGGCTTGGTCTCCTCCAGAATATCCTCAAGCAAGGTTTGCTCTTCCAGGTTATCGACGAGGGTTAGGGTGGAAACCACGTGCTGCGCTTCAACCAATCGCCATGCAGGTGCTTGTAAGTGGCTTAGCTCAGATCGGAGCGCGTCTTGCGTCCAAGTATGTGACGACATCTGCAAGTCCCTGTACTGAAATCATTCTATCTATTGGACGCCCATTCAAGGCGGTATTCTGTGACGTCATCCACAGCTTAATGGCGCTCTCGTCTCCACCCACGATCGCATCAAGGGATCGGAAAGCACGCACTAGCAAAGCGGACAGCTCAAAGGGCTTACTGGCCTCTGATAAAACGGCCTCACCATTCCTCATGCGTGAAATTTGTGCTGCAGACAGGCCGATCACGTCAGACAACTGCTTTCCCGACATCCCAAGTCGGTCAGCAGCGCGCATCATTGCCTTGGTCAGCACAACGCCTCGGGTCAGCGCAATCTCATTTGACTGTAGGTTTTTCATCTTTCTCTCCACTTCCTAAAGGAACATTAGATCAAAATTATTCCATATGAAAGAAATTTTCGTAAGCGAGTCGTGTGGTGCGGGTAGAGGATGCTGTGACGTTTCGTGGCATCCAAGGGCGGCAACCTTGCAAAGGTGGATATCTGCGGCGTAAAGGGCCGCTTTTGCCGCTGCGGAAGGATGCTTTCGCAGTGAAGGTCCGGAAACGGCCGATTCTGTGGAAAAACTAACGTTTGCGAGCGCAGAAATAGTTGTTCCAAATCCGGCGCGAGCGCCTTTTCTATCAGGCTTTGCGTATTTGCTGCGGTGCAGGAAATATCTTGGCGAGTTTGCGAAGGTTTTGGGCGGTTGCGGCGAGGAGGAATTCGTCATTTGCACCGCATGGACCACGTAATCGAAGCCGGCTCAGGCCGAGAATACGTTTGAGGTGGGCGAAGAGCATCTCAACCTTCTTCCTGAGCTTCATCGCAATCGCGTATTCATCCGTTTTAGCCAGATCTCTGGCAACTTGACGGGCATCTTCGTGTTCTTCACGGGTGATCGATCTGGCGTCGGCATTGGGGCAGCACTTCGGCTTGGATGGGCAAACCTGACAGGTCAGCTTCAGCGCACGATACTTCGCGGTGCCCTTGCCCGTCGGGCCTCGGTTCGGGTCGGAATAATTCCGGCGGAACTGCTTGAGCGCGTGCCCCTCGGGGCACATGTATTGGTCGTTCTGCGCATCCCAGTCGAAATCTGTGCGTGTCCAGGTCCCATCGGGGCGTCCGGCCTTGTCGATCACAGGGATGTAGGGATCGATCTTGCGATCCACGAGCCAGCCGAGCATTGGGCCTGAGCCATAGGCAGTGTCGGCGATCATCCAGTCAGGAACCAGGCCAAACTTGTCTTTCACCCGCGTCAGCATGGTTTTTGTCGATCCAACCTCGGCTTGCCGGATGGAGCGGGTGGGTTCCACATCCAAGATGACACCGTGATCCGTGTCGATGAGATAGTTGTCGGAATAGCTAAAGAAAGCAGGACCTTTGCGGGCTGCTGTCCACTGACTGGCGGGATCAGAATGCGAGGTAAACTTGGGCTGCACCTCGCTTGCTGCGCCAAAGGCTGCCTTGTCCAGTGTGTCGAGATACTCGCGGACGGCGCGGGGCGCATCCGCCGGGTCTATGCTTGCCGCGTGCCAGTCTTCCTTCGGCGTGGAGTTCTGCTTGTTGGCATCCGCTTCAATCAGGCTGGCATCAACCGCCATGCGCTGGCCGCTGACCAGACCTTCGGCGATGCAACGCGCGACAGTCGTCTCGAACAGGTGGCGCAGAAGTTCGCTGTCGCGAAAACGCCCATGCCGGTTCTTGGAAAACGTCGAGTGATCCGGGACACGATCGCTCAGATCGAGGCGACAAAACCACCGATACGCGAGGTTCAGATGCACCTCCTCGCACAGCCGACGCTCGGACCGGATGCCGAAACAGTATCCGACCAGCAGCATCCGGATTAGCAGCTCGGGATCGACCTACCGGCGGCCTGTGTGACTGTAGAAATCTGCAAGATGGCACGGATACTGCTCAGGTCGACGAACCGTTCGATGGATCGCAGCAGGTGATCCGTGGGGATGTGATCCTCCGGCGAGAACGCGTAAAACAGCGCCGGTTGCGCTTCCTGCCTCGGTCCCATCATCGCCGATCCTCCCCTCAATTACAGGAATTGAATCAGTAGTTCAGCTCTCGATCAAGGAAGAGTTTTTCAACAAAATAGGCCGTCCCTGTCGATGAGTCGACCCATGCTGCGCTCAGCGTAACAGTCCGCAATGGGCTGACAGCGGCATTGCTTCCGAAAGCCCCAATAGCCGCATATCCCGCACACCTGACTTTTGGATTTATTCGGGTCGGGTAGGTTCTGTATGGGTCCTTCCGCCCGGCGGAAAAGAAAAAGCAGGCTTTGGGAAGGGTGTTTCAACTTCTCAAAGGAGATCCCCATGTCCATGACCGTTCAACCCCAGCCAGATCGTCCGGATCCGACCGTGATCGCGGCGCAGAACGACGCGTTTCGCAAGCTCGCATGCCTTGGAGTGCCGCCCGCGCAGCCTATCCATGGCCGGATGCATGTCACCCGCTCGCTTATGGAGGCCGGCGCTTGCTTCATGGCCGAGGCGGTGAAGGCCACAGGCGCGTTCGATGCATTCGAGCCTGAGAATGACCCGGAAGGCTGGCACGATTTCGGCGCGGTCGAGATCCGGGGCGAGACCGTGTTCTGGAAGATCGATCTCTATGAAGCAGACTCGGATCTCCGCTACGGGGCTGAGACCCCGGACAATCCCGCTAGAACCATGCGCGTGCTGACCATCATGCTGGCACGCGACTGGTAGATACCGTAATGGGGCGGGCCCCGATCTCCAACGTTTCGCTTGTCGTGACCGCAGAGGTGAGGTGTCTTTGCCCTGGGCACACGGATTTTGTTTACGAGGTATTACTACGAAGCGTGCCCAAATCTGAGAACAGTTTGAAGGGACAATGAAATGGAGTTATTTATTGGTTTGGACGTCTCGCTAGCAAGTACGGCGGTCTGCGTTCTGAATTCACACGGGAAAGAAGTGAAAGAGGCGACGGTCACGAGCGAGCCTGAGGCGCTGGTCGAGTTCATGCGCGGCCTTTCAGGCAAAGTGGCTGCTGTAGGCTTGGAAGCTGGCCCACTTTCGCAATGGCTACACAAACATTTGACAGAGGCGGGTTTCGAGACCGTGCTGATGGAGACCCGCCAGGTCAAAGGTGCCCTGAAAGCCATGCCGATTAAGACTGATCGCCGGGATGCAGCCGGTATTGCGAGGCTTCTCCAGATGGGGTGGTTTCGGCCGGTTCACTGTAAGTCTGTATCCGCGCAGGAAATGCGAGCAGTATTGACGGCGCGCAAATCGATCCAGCAGGCTTGCATCAATCTCGAGCTCTCAATACGCGGGATCCTGCGTAATTTCGGTCTGAAGATTGGCAAGGTTTCCAGAGGGAACTTCGAATTTCGTGTTGGCGAATTGGTCGAGGACAATCCAATGTTGAAGGCGGCCGCAGACCCGATACTCAGAGTGCGCGCGGTATTGCGAAGCGAGTTGGCCGCACTCGATAAGTTGACCCGCGACCGTGCTAAGGCCGATTCTATCTGCCAATTGATGATGACTATGCCAGGCGTCGGAGCGGTGGTGGCGCTCACGGTCAAAGCAGCCATCGACGATCCAAAGCGTTTTCGTTCATCCAAGGACGTGGGGCCGTGGGTTGGTTTGACGCCTCGGCGCGCGCAGTCGGGAGAGCGTGACATTATTGGACAGATTACCCGGGCAGGGGATACCAGCCTTCGCACAGCTCTCGTTCAGGCCGCAACGATAATGTTAAATCGTGGACGACCCAATTGGCTGACTGCGTGGGCACTTCGCGTGGCGCAGCGCCGCGGCAAAAAGCGCGCGACGGTTGGGCTGGCTCGTCGCATCGGCGTGGTTCTTCACAGGATGTGGCGGGACAGTACGGAGTTCCGTTTCACTCGCAAACCGAACATGCTCGCTGGTGTTACATAGGCGTAAATATCCACCTGGTTTTGAAGCCTAAAGACAGGAGTTAGCCGCGCTTGATAGTTCGGCTTATCGAGGTCCCTCGCAGGGACGCTGTTCCCGATGATGCCGACCCCTGCCCAGTACCGAAACCATGTTTCGAGTACGTCTGGTAGATGGGCACGCGGGAATTGCAATTGGACAAGTATAGTGTGGCGGCCCTTGCGCCGACTACGGACAGAAGCATTATCCCTGCGACGGAACCCATTTCGGCAAGCCACAAACCCAAGCGGCAACTGATTTTTGGTCACGACGGTTGAGCCCTAAGGGCTAGTGACCGTTGGATTTCACATGCCGATATGTACCGACTTCTTCCTTCTAACCATCGAGGGCAGTGGTTGGTGTTGTATTCGTTTGCCATTTCGAGACTTGACTCGATGCCCCATTACAGAAGGGCAGGGGACTCCTCCCCCCTGACATCTGAGACGATGAAGGCCCGCTGCCCCTCAAAAAGGGAAAGCGGGCCTTTTGTCGTGGTGATCCCTGAAGCCGGGGATTGGTCACGCACGTGAGTGCATCGGCCACACCTCACCCACCTGAAAGGATATCCCATGACCACGAACTTTGCCCTTCTCACCGTCGCCATCGGCGATCTGGTCCCGCATCCTGCCAATGTGCGCAGCAACGCGCCGGAAACCTATGACCCCGAGAACATCGCCCATCTGAAGGCCAGCATCGCTGTGCTGGGCCTGCTCCAGCCACTTCTGGTCCAGAAGCTTGACGGCAAATATGCAGTGCTGGCCGGTGGCCGACGCCATGCCGCGCTGAAGGAGCTGGTCGCTGACAAGGCCGCCAAGGGGTTCACCGCGAAAACCAAGGTCGACTGCCGCCTTGTCCCTGACGACTGCGACGTCACCACGGCGTTGTCGCTCGCCGAGAACATCACCCAGGCACCGATGAACGCAATCGACGAGTTCGAGGCTTTCGCCCGGATGATGGAGGTCGACGGCCAGACGCCCGAGACCATCGCAAAGACCTTCGGCAGCACGGTGGCCGCCGTGAAAGCCCGGTTGCGCTATGGCCTGATCCACCCCGACATCCGCGCCGCAGCCCGGGCCAAGGTGATCACGCTCGACACGATGAAGGCCTTCGCCGAGCACCCGAGCCAGGAGGCGCAGCGCGAGGTCTTCGAGGCGCTCACGAAAGACGGCGGCTATCTGCAGGCCTACACCGTCCGACAGGCCCTCAAATCCCGCGGCGTGCAGGTCAGCGATGATATCGGGGCTTTCGTGCGTCAAGACTACGAGGCGCGTGGCGGTGCCGTCGCGGCGGACCTTCTGGAAGAGCATTCCGTGCTTGAGGATGCGGCGCTGGTCGAAACCATCTTGCTCGAGAAGCTCGGTGCCGCCGCCGAAGAGGCTCGCATAAAGCTGGGCTTTGCCTGGGCCGATGCGATGGTCCGCTATGATTACGTTGCCATGGCCGACTACGGCCGCGTCTATCCAGGCCCGATCGAGCCCGATGAGGCGGCCCAGAAGCGCATCGATGAGATCACCGCCGAGTTTGAGCAATTGCAGCTCGAAATGGAGGATGAGGGGCTCGAGGACGGTGCCTACAATGCCCTTTACGAGCGCGTGGACGCTCTGGAAGACGAAGCCCGCGACCTGCAGGAGGCCTACAGCGCCGAGGACCTCGCGCGGTCTGGGGTGATCGCGTCCTGGTCGGCCGGTAAGGTCACACTCCATGTGGGTCTCGTCCGCCCGGAAGACACCGTCAAAGAGGAGGGCGCGCGCGGCTCCTCGGCCAACCCGACCAGGGAGGAGGCCCCGGACGCCGGCGAAATCACCTATCCAGCCTCACTGGCTGAGGACCTCAAGACCGAGCGAGCCATGGCGCTTGGGGCCGCGATGGCGCTGCATCCGGAGGCCACGCTCGATCTCACGCTCTTCAAGCTGGTCAGTGATGTTCTGGCCAGTGGAATGAGTGTCACGCAGGCGATCAAGATCGATGCCCGCAAGGAATACCGCAGCCATGCCAAGATGGACGAGATCGACGAGACCTCGCTTGAGCAGGTGGCGGCGGCGCATGATATGCTTGACCTCTCCTGGCTCGATGACAGCCGCCCGCCCGCCGATCAGTTCGCGGCGTTTCGCGCGCTGGAGGCAGGGGAGAAGGCCAAGCTCGTGGCCTATGCGACGGCTAGCACTACGCAGCCCTGCTTCGCGCGGGACCGCCAGCGCGACAGCCTGATGCATGCGTTCGAGATCGAGATCATGCCCGACATCCGCGCCCATTGGACGCCGAACGCGGCGCTGTGGGGCCGCTTCAAGAAGGCCTGGCTGCTGAAGATCCTCGGCGAGGATCTGGGTCTCGCCCAGGAGGCGGTGACGCTGGCCTCGTCGAGCAAGAAGGAGATCGTCGCCTTCTGCGACAAGCTCTTTGCAGAGCCCTTCGCCACGCTCACGGACGCGCAGCGCGCTGCCGTGGCCACCTGGTGCCCGCCGATGATGCAGACCGCCGGTATCGCCTTTGATGAGGCGGAGCCCGCTGCGGAAACCCCCGAGCCTGACAGCGAGGTCGCGTAAGCGGCCTGAGCCATCATGCGACCCGCGCGAGGCATTCCTCGCGCGGGTCGACCCTCCCACACCCAACGGAAAGACATCCCTATGGCTATTCTCAAGTTCTCTGCCTCCGCAGTTGCGGCGCAGATCGCACATGCGCGCGCCTGCAAAACCTTCCTGCCCAACTGGAACGGGCCCGTGGACAGGCCGGCCCTGATCCTGATCGTCGGCAATGGTGTGCATCTGCGCTCAAACGGCATCGATGGCACGACCACCCGTATCGTCACCACCGAACAGGCCGATCCCTCCTTCGCCTTCGCCGACGGCATGAACCCGTTTCGGGACACCGACTGGATGGCGCAGCGCCGCATTGCGTTTCGCGATCTGACCGGCCAGTTCTACACCGACATCCTGGATGACGTGCAGGTGCTCATCGACCGGGGGCGAGGGGCCATCCGGCTCGCCACCGATGGCCACAGCATCCGCGTCTTCGTGCGCCGGGCCTCGGATTATCTCATCGGCGGGACCTATGAAGTGCCGTCAGGCCTCGGCGGCACCTTCAGGGTCATCGTCAAGGATGCCTGCGACACCTTCGCGATCGTGCAGAACTGCGGCAATTGCGAGGATTTCGACGCCATGCAGCCCTACCGCGTGCCGCTCGATGCCCTGATGGAAATCGATGAACGGAGGGCGGCGTAACGCGCCCTTTCTCAAACACGCATCGCCAATACCCTGCCGGGCCTGCGGCCCTCTCGGGACATTGGCGACAACAATTTCCCCAACGACAGAAAGGACTCTGAGATGGGATGGCTCTTCTATACCGACGGCCGCGTCCAGACCTACGCGGATGAGAAAGCGGAAATCGCCCAGCTCTGCACCTTTGAAGGCGACAGGCGCAGGACGGAACTGGTCAAAGCCTGCAAGGTCGGCTCCACCTGGTATGCGGCGGCAAGGGTCACCAATCTCGACGGCACCCCTGTCGAAGACGCGACCTATGTGACCGATGTGGATGGCTCCATCACGTTCGGGGCTGTCTTCCTCACCCGATACGATGACGGCTGCTGGGGCTACAAGGACATGGAGGAAAGCGCTGGCCCGAACGCGTCGCGCGCGCCCCTTGCGCTGATCGCGCTCCTCTCCAACCTGAAAGACCCGGACAGCTACGCCCATGCCTGGCGCCAGCGCTGCCGGGATTGGGCGTCGATTCCAGACTACCAGGAAGGCGACAAGATCAGGCTCGCCGCGCCCGTGACGCTCACCGATGGCAGTACATGCCAGATCGTCACCGCGACGCACTACAGGCGGGGTCGGCAGAAACGCCGCTGCTACCGCATCGAGGAAACCGGTGGGCTCGTACGCCTGTCGAAGACCTCGCTTGCGGGCTCGGAGCTGCTCAGCTCCGCAAAAGGCGAGGCTAGCCCGGTGCTGGCGGAGTTCCTGGCGAGGCGAAATTAGGTCCTGCGCCGGACAGTTGATCGACCTGCCCGGCGACAGCAGATCCTGCGGCTTGTCTTGACAGGGCAATGCAAATGCATTACCTATCGCGGGCAGCAAAGAACCCCATTCTTTCAGGAGACTGCCATGACAGCCCTCGCACAAGATGTCTCGAAACTCACGGATCGGTATCAGACGACCGTTCCGGCGGGTGTGCGCAAGCAGCTCAAGCTGGGCAAGGGCGACCAGATTCGCTACTGTACCGAGCCGAGTGGCAGGGTCTATATCGAGCCCGTGCGCAGCGAAGAGGAAGATCCCGTGCTCGGAGCATTTCTCGATTTTGTCGAGGCCGATATCAAGGTGCATCCGGACCGCATTCGGGCCTTCGATGGGGCTTTGCATGACCGTCTTGCAGCACTGGTCGGAGACGTTGACGTCGATCTCGATGCGCCGCTATCGCTCGAGGATGAATGAGCGGCGATAGCGTGCCCGCCCAAGCGCCCCTTGTCGTAAACGGATGGTCGATTTATGCGCATCCGCTCTTTCTGGACCAGCTCGAAGGGCTGACCCTGGAGGTCGAGGCGCGTAAGGCACGCGATCCCAAGACTTGGCGCAAGAAAAATTCCACGAAACGGCTGGCCGCCATCTTCAAGCTGGTCACCGAGGCCATACCGGCAGATCCGGGTGCCGCCGCCTTCCGGCAAGGCGGCACACTCGGCGATCACCGCAAGCACTGGTTTCGGGCGAAATTTTTTCAGCAGTATCGGCTGTTCTACCGGTTCAACAGCGATGCGAAGGTCATCGTGGTGGCCTGGATGAACGACGACAAGACCCTGCGCGCCTATGGCAGCAAGACGGATGCCTATGCGACGTTCAAAGGGATGCTGGAAGATGGCAACCCACCTGACAATTTCGACGCGCTCTTGAAAGAGGCGGCGGCGGCGGACAAGCGGTTCGAAACTTCCCTTGAAGTGGCGCCAGATCGGTAAGTGGGTTCGAATGCCTGAAAGAGCGGAATCTCACGCTAAGGCTGCCAGTAAGGGGCATTATGCGTTTCAATCTCCCGTCACCCTTGGGCCAAGTGAAATAGGCGACATGGGTGTGTCATATGGCTGGTACGATGAAATTCTCAGAAGTCCCTCCCTATCAGTACACCTGCCGTTCGCTGCATCGTGTACAAACTGGTAAGATGCGGACTCTCCGGACCTTCGCCGCGCTTGCGCGGTTCTTGTTGCGACAACACGGCCCCTGGCAAGGAGGGCGGCAGATGGCCTTTCCCTACCGGTACGAACTGGCTGTGCGAGGACAGCGGGAGCTGCAATTCAAAAGAGTCGGGAAAGTAGAGTTTCGCTCCCGCCACACGCAAGAGTAGTGACGAGTTTGTTGCTGTGTCCTCGGCTTTGGTGGTTTAGTATCGAAATTATGGTGACACCTTCGAAAAAGATTGACTTTGGCGAAGGTCGTGCAGCGCCACCTACGATCTTCTCTCCCGTGTTCGGTTTGTTGGGATTGGGTTTGGCTTGGCGAAGTGGCGTTGTCGCCTTCGACCTGCCTTCCAACATTGCAGAAATCCTGCTGGCCGCAGCGATACTGCTCTACCTGTTCTGCGTCATCGCCTATTTGGCAGATGTTCTTCGTTTCCCCACCCGGCTTGGTATGGACCTAAAGTCAGTGGCTGGCCGCGCTGGACTGGCGGTCGGGTCCTTGTCGATATTCCTATTGGCATTGACTGCAGTGCCATACTCGACATCGCTTGCTACATTACTTTTGGTAGCTGGGCTTGCACTTCATTTGGCATTTGCTCTGATCGTGATCTACACGCTCTACTCTGGACGACCCGAGGGTAGGCAGCCCACGCCAGCATGGCACGTGACTTTCGTTGGATTTATTGTGGCTGCGCCACCAGCAGCAGCACTGGGCATGATAGGACTTGCACAGGGTCTTTTCGTCGCAATGGTTCCCGTGGCGGTCGTGATCTGGGTGATGTCGGCGAGACAGTTAGGACGGGGTTCATTTCCACTGGCACTGAGACCGATGTTGGCAATGCACCTTGCGCCTGCCGCGCTCTTCGCAATTGTTGCGGCGGCGATAGATCTCCAGTTTTTCGCCATCGGCTTTGCAATTCTGACATTGGCGCTTCTGACGATCTTGATGGTCGCTGGCCGTTGGCTTACGGCCAAAGGCTTCACGCCGCTCTGGAGCGCCTTCACGTTTCCCCTGGCGGCCAGCGCATCGGCACTGCTGTTGCAGGATGGAATGAAATTATTTGAGGTCGTGGGCTTGTGGGTGCTGGTGGCGGCAACCGTGATAATCCCGCTTATCCTCGCCCTGGTGTTCCGACAGTGGACGAAGGGACAGCTGAGTGCCATTTCAAACAATGAGCCGGTGTAGGACTGTTTATCGAAACGACGCGTCATTGCCAATCAGCGCCAATAGCGAATGTCGGTCTGACCAAACTGCGCTGCGTCTGGACCATTAAAGGTAGGTGGGGCTCGCCACGACGAGGCAGATTTCGGTGCGCGCGAAATAACGATCCGGAATGTCGCAGGTAATTTGGGCTCTGAGTCAGATTTCGCTGCGCTTTCAATGAACGGCGGCTTTGAGCTTCACGTAGGATTCTGCCCCCTCCGGCATTCGCTTCCTAAGTGGCCCGACTTGATTTGACCACAATGGCATTGCCGTTTATGTAACCACGCTGGGTGATGTAGCAACGACCCATAGTAAAGTGGGAGAAATCGCAATGGACCCAACGGATAAGGAAGGGCCGGATTTCGGCACCGATGAACAAGGAGCGCCTCATCTGACGGGGCACCGTTTCCCAATTGCTGTGCGCGTCGCAGACATGCCCGATGACCTCGGCAAGCTGCTGGATATGGGTCTCGAGGAGCATTTCCGTGGCCGCTGATGCGAATTCGTATGACGCCTGGTTTTGCGCGCAGGTACAGGCCGCGCTGGAGGATGCACGCTCGGGAACATCTCAGGTTCAGGTGATGCAGGCCGTACAGGCATTGATTGATGCGAAGCGGCAGGTCGAACCCAAGTCCTGACCAAGCCTTGGAGGTCAGCGCGGTCTGACTACGCCACCCTGAAAAGCGAAAGCGGGCTTTTTGTCCTTTGGAACTCAGACCCTGATCCAAAGGAAAATCCCCATGTTCAAGCCCATACCGGCAAATCCGGCTCTCTCAATCCCCGACGCTAACCTCGCCTGTGCCCTCGCGCAGATCGGCGCGCAGATCGACCACCAACCCCTGCGCAGCTCAGCGCTCGCGCGTATCATGCGCGAGACGTTCCATGGCAGCGATGCCGGCGGTGCCTTGGACTGGCGCATGGCCTATGACCTGATGCAAGCTGCGGCCATCCAGGTGCTGCTGCGTGGGGACGGTGCAGCAGGTGACATCGCCGCTGCAAAGCTGCTTGCCTCACGGCTGCTGACGGAAACGCGCCGGTCAGAGCAGCAGATCCGGCTGCAGCAGTTTTCCACGCCGCTGCCATTTGCGGCGCTGGTCTTGCGGGCGGCGGCGATCCGCAAGGGCGAGACCGTGCTGGAGCCCTCGGCTGGCACCGGTGCACTGGCTGCTTTCGCCGCCCGGGCCGGTGCCACGCTTTTGCTCAACGAGATTGACCCCTTTCGCCAGCGCCTCCTGCGCGCGGTTTTCGGCGGCGAGGTCACAGGCCATGACGGCGAGCATATCGACGATCTGCTGCAGTCGCTGGTTCTACCCGACGTCGTGGTGATGAACCCGCCCTTCGCCTCATCGGTCGATCGCTCCCGAGACAAACACATCGCCGCCAAACATCTCATCGCGGCTGCCAAGCGTCTCGCGCCCGGTGGGCGGCTGGTGGCGATCATGCCGCCGGGATTCACGCCCGAACGCGATGCCGCGCATTGGTCCCGCGCCTGCGGTCTCCTGACGCTGCGACTGGCGCTGACGATGCCGGGCCAGGTCTACCGCAAGCTCGGCACAACTGTGGAAACCCAGCTCATGGTCTTCGACAAGGTGCAGGAGGACGGCGAGATGATCCGCGTCCCTGTGCGGGATCTGGATGAAGCCTTGGCATATGTCGATGCCGTGGCCGCAACCCGGCCCGAGATGCGCCCGGCCCAACGGGCTGAAGCGATCCCTAACGGGCGGCCGACCGTTCCATCCTCTGCTCCGCGCAAGACCGCCGCTGCGCCTGTCGCCGCCTCCAAACCTCGGGCCAATGCCGTCCGTCCGCTCAGCTTCACAAGCTTTGAGACCCCTCGCGACAACACGCCCATCTCGGACATCTATGCGCGCTACCGTCCGCAGCGGATCGAGATCGCGGGTGCGCAGGAACATCCCACGCCGCTCGTTGAAAGCATCGCCATGGCCTCGGTTGCCCCGCCCATGCCCTCAAACACGGGCAGTGATGACTTGCGGCTGCCCGCACGGTTGATCGAGGAGGGAGATCTTTCCGAGGCGCAGCTCGAGACCATCATCATGGCGCATGATGCCCATGGGCGTGATCTGCCCGGTCGGTTTACCATCGATGACGACCAGACCAAGCTGACGCGCGCCGGTGATGACCCTAATGCCCGGGCCTATCGCCTCGGCTATTTCCTCGGCGACGGCACCGGTTGCGGCAAGGGGCGCGAATGCGCGGGGCTCATCCTTGTGAACTGGCTGGCCGGACGCAGAAAGGCCATCTGGGTCTCCAAATCCGCCACGCTCATTGAGGACGCCATCCGCGACTGGACCGATCTCGGCGGGTCACCAGCCGACATTCAGCCGCTGTCGAAATGGAAACCGGACCAGCCCGTCCCGATGGGCGACGGTATCCTCTTCGTCACTTACGCCACGCTGCGGTCCGCGGGCAAATGCGGCACCACGCGACTGAGCCAGATCCTTGACTGGATGGGCGAAGACTTTGAAGGCGTACTGGCTTTTGATGAGGCGCACGCGATGCAGAACGCGGCAGGGTCCGAACAGGGCAGAGGGGTCAAACCTTCCCAGCAGGGCCTTGCTGGCCTGCGGCTGCAACTGGCAGCTTCGCGCGCTCGCGTCTTCTATATCTCGGCCACGGGTGCCACGAGCGTGCACAACCTCGCCTATGCCGCGCGTCTCGGTCTCTGGGGACAAGGCCCCGAATACCCCTTCGCGAGCCGCGAGGGTTTCGTTTCAGCGATGGAAGCCGGCGGCGTGGCTGCCATGGAGGTGGTCGCGCGTGATCTCAAGACGCTCGGCCTCTACACGGCGCGCGCCCTCAGCTTTGATGGCGTGGAGTATGACGTGCTCGAACACGCGCTCACTTCGGCCCAGATCGAGATCTACGACGCATACGCGGCTTCGTTTCGGACGATCCACCACAATCTCGAAGCCGCGCTGACGGCGACCGGCATCAACGACGCCTCTGGCGAGACCAAAGCCTCGGCCGCTCGCGCCTCGGCCAAGTCCCGCTTCGAGAGCACGAAACAGCGCTTCTTCA
>NZ_DASYOK010000287.1:0-5778 GCF_036007805.1 Yoonia sp. | reverse complement strand
GACTTTTCCCACGGCGTGAATGCCAAACTTCAAAAACAGGATGACCGGATGAACAAGCTGGACCGAAAGACAATGATGACGACCCGCACGGCACTGGCCCATGCGGCATCACAGGATGCGCCGCACCAGAAGGCCTTTGCCGCCTATCTGCGCTCTGGCGATGATGATGGTTTGCGCGGCCTTGAGATCGAAGGCAAGGCGATGGGAACGGCGATTGCCGCTGATGGGGGCTATCTGGTCGATCCGCAAACAGCCGAAACGATCCAGAACACGCTGTCTTCGACTGCGTCGATCCGGTCGATTGCCAGCGTAGTAAACGTCGATGCGACGTCTTATGACGTGCTGGTCGACCACTCGGAAATGGGTGCGGGTTGGGCCACAGAAAGCAGTGCGGTCACGGAAACCGACACACCGCGCATTGAGCGTATTTCCATTCCGCTGCATGAATTGTCCGCCCTTCCCAAGGCATCGCAGCGTTTGCTGGATGACAGCGCGTTCGACATCGAGGGCTGGTTGGCTGGCCGCATCGCGGACAAGTTTGCCCGTGCTGAAGCGAACGCATTTATCGCGGGTGACGGCATCGACAAGCCAACAGGTCTGCTGACTTATGGAACAGTGGACAACGATAGCTGGACATGGGGCAACCTTGGCTATGTGCCCTCCGAGACGGCTGGCGGCATTACCCGTGCTGATCCGATCATTGATCTGGTCTATGCGCTGGGGGCGGAATACCGCGCCAATGCGACCTTTGTGATGAACTCCAAGACCGCAGGCCATATCCGCAAGCTCAAGGACAACGATGGCCGTTTCGTCTGGGTCGATGGTCTGGCGATGGGCGAGCCTGCGCGTCTGTTGGGCTACCGTGTGCTGATCGCCGAGGACATGCCCGATATTGCCGACAACGCGATGGCCGTGGCCTTTGGTGACTTCCGTGCCGGTTATACCGTGGCTGAACGCCCTGATCTGCGCGTGTTGCGCGATCCGTTCTCGGCCAAGCCGCATGTGCTTTTCTATGCCACCAAGCGCGTGGGCGGAGCGGTCAGCGATTTTGCCGCGATCAAACTGCTGAGGTTCGCAGTCAGCTAGGGCTGAGCTGTGAAACGGGTGCCGCTGAGATGCGGTGCCCAACCCCCGGGCGCACATCAAGACAATCCTCGCATTGTCTAGCAGTTCCCTTCCGTCCGAGCAATGCGGGGGGCGGGTGCGTCCGGGGCCCTAAGGGCCGATAGGTGGCCAGAATTTGCGGAGTAATTCCATGATGTTAGTCGAAGAGACCACCGTGCCACTTTCGGCGCTTCCGGTCGCTGAATTCAAAGACCATTTGCGCCTGGGATCGGGGTTTTCCGATGATGGAGTTCAAGACGCAGTGCTGGAAAGCTATCTGCGCGCGGCGCTGGCCGCGATCGAGGCGCGCACCGGCAAGATCCTGATCGCGCGCGAGTTCAGCTGGCGCCTGTCCGCCTGGCGCGATGCGCGCCGTCAGCCGCTCCCTGTTGCGCCTGTCAGCGCGATCAGTGCGGTGACGCTGGTGAATGCGCGCGGAGACGAAACCGACGTTGACGGTGCCCTTTGGTCTCTGGACCCTGACATGCAGCGCCCCGGTTTGCGGCCTGTGGGGACGTTCTTGCCAAACCTTCCGCATGGCGGGTCTGTGCGGATCGGGATGCTGGCGGGCTTTGGCCCCGAATGGCGCGATCTGCCCGCCGATCTTGCGCAGGCTGTGATGCTGCTGGCCGCGCATTTTTACGAATATCGCCATGATGTGGCACGCAATGCCCCGACCATGCCGATGGGCGTGCAGGCGCTGATCGAACGCTACCGGACTGTGCGTCTGTTCATGGGGGGCAGCCAATGAGCGCGCCGCAATTGAATCGTGCGCTGGTCCTTGAGGCGCCCATGAAGATTGCGGATGGCGCAGGCGGTTATGCGCGCCAGTGGGAGCCGTTGGGGGTGCTTTGGGCCGAACTCAAGGCAGGTGCCGGGCGTGAAAAGGCCGAGACGGCGGCAACACTGTCGCGCGTGCCCTACCGGATCACCGTGCGCGCGGCCCCTTATGGTGCGCCCTCGCGGCCTGTGGCGGGCCAGCGCCTGCGCGACGGTGCGCGTATTTTCAATATTCACGCGGTGGCCGAGTGTGTGCAAGGCGGGGCCTATCTGACCTGCCACGCCGAAGAAGAGGTATCGCCATGACCTATAGCGTTTCAGGCGCCCTTCAGACGGCGATATTTCAGCGGTTAAGCGCGGATCCCGCGCTGTCGGTTCTGGTGGGTGCGGATATCTATGATGCGCTGCCTGCGGGCCCGTTGCCGCCGCTTTATGTGGTGTTGGGGGCCGAGGACGTGCGCGATGCGTCCGACAAGACAGGCAACGGGGCGTGGCATGATCTTGTGATCTCGGTCGTGACGCAAAGCGCGGGCTTTGCCAGTGCCAAGGCGGCAGCGGCGGCTGTCTGCGATGCTTTGGTCGATGCGCCGCTCAGTCTGGAACGCGGCAGCCTTGTCGCGCTGAATTTCCACAAAGCCAAAGCCGCCCGTGTCGGCACCGGTGCCGTGCGCCAGATCAACCTGAATTTTCGTGCCCGCGTGGCGGATGACACGTAACCCAACCGAATTTCGAAAGGAGTACGCCTGATGGCTGCACAAAATGGTAAGGACCTGTTGGTCAAGATTGATATGACCGGCGGGGGGATGTTCGAAACGGCCGCAGGGCTGCGGGCAACCCGCATCAGCCTGAATGCCGAAACGGTTGATGTCACCAGCCTTGAAAGCGAAGGCGGCTGGCGTGAGCTGCTGGGCGGTGCCGGTGTGAAAACCGCGGCGATCTCCGGCTCGGGGGTATTCAAGGATGATGCCACGGACGAGCGGGCGCGCCAGATCTTCTTTGATGGTGAGACCCCTGATTTTCAGGTCATCGTGCCGGGTTTCGGCACATTGGAAGGGCCGTTCCAGATCACCGCGATTGAATATGCAGGATCCTATAATGGTGAGGCGACTTATGAGCTGTCGCTGGCCTCTGCCGGTGCGCTGAATTTTGTGGCGCTGATCTGATGGCGAACCCCTGGGCCGGAGAGGTGACGATCATGATCGACGGTGTACCGCACACCTGCAAGCTGACGCTGGGCGCCTTGGCCGAGCTGGAGGCGACGCTGGGAACAGGCACTTTGGTTGACCTGATCCGCCGGTTCGAGGGGGCTGCGTTTTCCGGTGCCGATGTAATGGCCGTGGTTGTTGCAGGGCTGCGCGGGGGCGGATGGACGGGCACGATGGCCGATCTGCTGACCGCTGATATCGCAGGTGGGCCTGTCGGTGCTGCCAAACTGGCCGCCACGCTCTTGGCACGTGCTTTTGCGGTGCCGGAGTAGGCATGGATTGGCCGGGTCTGATGCAGGCGGGGCTGCATCATTTGCGCCTGCAGCCTGCGCAATTCTGGGCGCTCACCCCTGCCGAATTGCAAATCATGCTGGGGGCGGATGCGGCCAAGGCCCCTTTGGGTCGATTGCAGCTTGATGCTTTGTTGCGTGATTTCCCTGACGACGTGAAGGACGAAAGAAATGGATGAGATCGACAGGATTGACGCGCTTGAAGGCGGCGTCGATGGCTTGCAGGACAGTTTGGCTGATGCCGCGGCAATGACAGCGGCCTTTGATGACCAGTTGCGCCAGATGCAAGGCGCGCTGGTACAAACCAGCCGTGATCTGGGCAATCTGGAGCGCGGCTTTTCCACAGGCCTGCGGCAGGCCTTTGACGGGCTGGTGCTGGACGGGCGGAGCCTGTCGGATGTGCTGGGTGGATTGGCCGAGAAAATGTCGAAAACGGTCTATGCGGCGGCGATGAACCCTGTGACCGACCACTTTGGCGGCTTGATGGCGGACGGGCTGAATGCGGTCGTTTCGGGCCTGATGCCTTTTGCCGATGGTGGCACATTTTCCCAAGGCCGCGTGATGCCTTTTGCCAAAGGCGGGGTTGTCGCGCAGGCGACGAGTTTCCCGATGCGCGGTGGCATGGGCCTGATGGGCGAGGCGGGGCCCGAGGCGATCATGCCGCTGGCCCGTGGCCCGGACGGCACCTTGGGGGTGCGTGGCGGCGGGGGCGGCGCGGTCACGGTCAACATGAATATCACAACCCCTGATGTGCAGGGGTTTCAGCGCAGCCGTGGCCAGATCGCAGCGCAGATGAGCCGCGCTTTGGGCCGCAGTGACCGTCACCGTTAGGAGCCGATATGACTTTCCATGATGTGAGATTTCCCGCCTCGTTAAGCTTTGGCGCTTTGGGCGGGCCCGAGCGGCGCACCGAGATCGTGACGCTGGCCAACGGCTATGAGGAACGCAACACGCCCTGGGCGCATGCGCGCAGGCGGTATGATGCGGGTCTGGGGTTGCGGTCTTTGGACGACGTGGAGACGCTGATTGCCTTCTTCGAGGCACGACAGGGGCAGTTGATCGGCTTTCGCTGGAAGGACTGGAGCGATTATTTGTCGTGCCGTCCTTCGGCGGCGGTCACGTCATCGGATCAGCTGATCGGCGTCGGTGATGCAACAACACGCCTCTTTCAACTGCAAAAGGCCTACCGGTCGGGTGATACCGTGTATCGCCGCCCGATTACCAAACCCGTGGCGGGGTCGGTGCGCGTGCAGGTTGGCGGTGATCCGGTGATGCAGGATGTGGATTACGAAGTAGACCATACCACTGGCACGCTGACTTTTACGCATGCCCCTGACCACACAGCCGAGGTGCGCGCAGGCTTTGAATTCGATGTGCCGGTGCGTTTTGACACCGATGTAATCATGACCTCGATGTCCAGCTTTCAGGCGGGCCAAGTGCCCAATGTCCCCGTGATCGAGGTGCGCGTATGACCAGTGATGCACTCACCGCCCATCTGCAATCGGGCACCACGCATACCTGCCATTGCTGGCTGATCGTGCGGCGGGATGGCCGGTTGTTCGGCTTTACCGACCATGACCGGACTTTGCGGTTTGACGGGGTGTATTATGCGCCGCAGAACGGGCTCAGCGCGCGGGCGATTGCGAGCACGACGGGCCTGTCGGTCAATAATACCGAAGCCATTGGGATGCTCAGCGATGACGCCATCGCCGAGGCCGATATTCTGGCGGGCCGGTTTGACGGCGCGGCAGTGCAAGTCTGGCTGGTGTGCTGGGATGATGTGGCGCTGCGCAAAATGCTGTTTCGCGGCACCTTGGGTGAGATCACACGCGGTGCGGGCGGGTTTACGGCGGAATTGCACGGCTTGACCGCGGCATTGAACCAGATGCAGGGGCGGTCCTATCTCAAAACCTGTAGTGCTGTACTGGGGGACGTGCACTGTAAGTTCGCGACAGATCACGCGTCTTACCGGTTTGATTATACGTTGTCGGTGCCCAGTGACGGGCGGGTGTTTGATGTGGCAGCGGGCGCTTCCTTCAACGCGGGCTGGTTCGAGAATGGCACTTTGCGGGTGCTGAGCGGTGCGGGCGCAGGACTACAAGGCGTGATCAAGCGTGACAGCGGAACCGAGACACGCGTGCTCACGCTCTGGTCCCCGTTACAGGCTGTGATCCGCGCGGGGGATCTGATCCGCATCACTGCAGGCTGTGATAAACGCCCTGTGACATGCCGTGAGAAATTCAACAATTTTCTGAACTTTCAGGGGTTCCCCGATATTCCCGGCGATGACTGGCTTGTCAGCGTGCCGCGCGCGGATCGTCCCAACACGGGCGGGAGCCTGAGCCGATGAACGATCGCGTGGTCACGATTGCCCGCACATGGTTGGGCACGCCCTACGG
>NZ_DASYOK010000286.1:0-1656 GCF_036007805.1 Yoonia sp. | reverse complement strand
ATAGTCACCCCCACAGCTTTCGCTATGGGAGAGACACATGCGACCCGACACCGATACGGGCCTTGGCCGCAACGCCGCCAATTATGCCCGCCTGAACGGCCCTGACCCTGATCTGACATTTGCCCAGCGTGGCGCGCGGTTCATCCTCGCGGCGCTGATCGGCGTTTTGATTGCGCTGATCGCCGGGACGATCCTGACCACCTTCATCGCAAACGCGGCGCACTATGCCGTGAACGGCGGTGGCGCATGGTGAGCAAGCTGGATACCGCCCTGCGCGCCCTGAACGATGCCGCATACGCAGCTGCGAAGATCGCTCGGCAGGAGGCTGATTGCCGCGCCGCAGATTTGCGCGCGTTGGCGCTGAAATCTGATGATCTGGTCGAGGGCCGTATAGCGCCCGCGCCCGCAGCCTTTGCGACAAGCGCATGAGTGCCCTGCCCGACGCCCCGAAGAAAAAGCGCGGTCGCGCCAAGTCTAAGGGCCGCATCAACGTCATGGAGTTGGCTATCGTGGTTACGCCGCCCGTTGAGGAAGGCGGGTTGTGGGTGGCGCGCTTTGACCATCGCAGCCTGCCGATCTGCGCGAAGGCAGAAACCCGCATCGAGGCCATGAAGGCGCTGCATCAGTTCCGCAAGGATCACTGGAAGCCAGTGAGGGCGCAGGCATGATCCGGCAGCCCACATCGAAAGCCGCTCAATACGCATGGTATCGCGCCGCAATCGCGGGACGTGAGCCGCCGCGCCATGACGGAATGCCAGAGGCAGGGTTTTACAAAACCCGGCTGGTGAAGGGAGGGCCATTTGTGCCCATCCGCATTTGGCTGGATCAGGAGATTTGCCCCGTTACCGGCGAGTTGATGGCCGATGAATCCTTGCGCTGCGAGGCTTTGGGCCAGTCACGCAATCCCGAAACGATCTGGACCTATCTGCGCCCGATTCCGCGCGCCGAATATGACGCCTTGGTCGATCTGCACCGCAGCATGGACCTAATGGCGGCAGTCAATGCCCCGATAAATATCGAAGACGTAAGACACGCCGCACCAACACCCCAATGGAGGATCTGAACGTGAACGACATGACATTGCCGCAGGCTGGGCACAACAATCCGCCCCCCTACGATGCCGACGTGCTGGCAAAGCACACCCAAGCCGCAAGTGATCTGGCCGCAGAGGCCGCGCCGTGGCTGAACAAGGGCGAGGTCGAGACTGACGCAGAGGCGCAGCAACTCACTGACGTGATCGCCAAGGCGCGCAAGCTCTACAAAGCCGCAGATGACTCGCGGAAGGCTGAAAAGGAGCCGCACCTTACGGCAGGCAAGGCGGTCGATACCGCCTTTGCCGTGGCCGTGTCTGCGCTGGAAAAGACCGCCACAGCCCTGAAACCGATCATCACGAAATGGCTCCAGAAGGTTGAGGCCGAGAAGCAGGCCGAGGCCGCACGTCAGGCAGAGATTGCACGCAAGGCCAAGGAAGAGGCGGATCGTCTCGCCGCACAAGCGGCAGCCAGCAACGACGCGATGGCGGCAGCGCAGGCCGAGGCAGCACAGAAGGAAGCCGCGAAGCTGGACACGGCAGCGACCCGCGCAGGGAAGGCCAAGGCCAACGTCGGCAGCGCCACAGGCGGCGGTCGCAGCATGGCGCTGCGCACCGTGACCACG
>NZ_DASYOK010000285.1:0-3510 GCF_036007805.1 Yoonia sp. | reverse complement strand
GGCGCGGAATACGCAGCCCTCAGGGCGCGGCAGTTCTTTGGCGTGCAGCAGATGCCGGCGAGGCAAGGCATAGGGCAAACGGGTTCCACAGGCGGCACAGGATCCACAGACTCAGGGTCAAAAATGCTGGCGCAGCTGGCGAGATTGGGACGGCTTGGGCGACGGTGACAGCTAATAGCCGCCGATCAGCATGTTGGGCAGCATTCACCGAAGCGGCCACCGACCAGCGCAGTTGCAGCGGCAAACGGCCCACAGCGCCCTTGACGCCATCGAAAGGCCAAAGGATCGCCTGATCTGCGCCGCTGGCGGCAAGCGATGGCACGTCTCCTACCCAGGCCCAACTTTTCACCTTGGTCGGATAACCGCCCTTGTGTCGGGCTCAGTCACGCGGCACATTGAAACAGGGGAACGAGATGGAGTACGCGAGCCCATGACGAAATTGGTATTGTCTGCCGCTGTGTCATTCACGCTCGCAATCTGTAGTTTGGCGATGCCCACGCTTGCGGATGGTGCAATTGTCGGCCTGATGTCAGAAGAGGATACACGGATCCTTGAAGAGTTCGACGCCCACCGTGAGGCCGCAATCGCTACCGCGATGGACGTTTCGGATGAAGTGACTACCAGGGTGCTCCGGCAGGTTCTTGCAAGTAACGTCCTGTCCTTCGATGGCGGCTATGATCCGAGTGGTGATTGGCGCTGCCGTTACATCAAGCTCGGCGGAGATCCGGGGCTCACAGTGTATGGCTGGTTTTCTTGCCGGATATTCGATGATGGTGCCGGATGGGTGATCCAGAAGACCGATGGCTCCCAGCGCAGCATGGGGAGGCTTTATGACTTGCCGCAGGAAAGGCTGCTGTATCTGGGGGCAATGCATTACGCGTATGAGGCGCCGATCTGGTTCGGTGATGACCCTGCGCGCAACCAGATGGCGGTTTTGACCCGACTCGATGATGGGCGCATGCGGCTTGAATTCCCCGCACCCTTGTTCGAGTCTGAGTTTGATATCTTGGAATTCGCTCCCTGAACAGGCGTAACGCTTACGGCAGGGCGGTAATACTGGCAGGGTCAAACATCGGGCGTTCCTGACCCTCTTCGACGAAGATCACGCGATCTGGCCAGCGCATGTCAGTCATGAAGTAACGGACGCCGTGGGTAGAGGCACCGTAGGGCCCGCAGGCTGGGTCAGGAATGTCCCCTGAAACCGTGGGGCTGAGCGCGGCCTGACCCATGGGTGTGAGAACGTGGAAGGCCATGGTGCGCGGTGCCGGGCGAAGGGCAATGGCCTGCCAGATGCAGGCGTGGTTTGCATCCAGAGATCCTGCATCGACAAGTGTTTCGCTGAGCGCAGCAATGCTTGCTCCGCTGGAGAGGGTAAATGCCTGCACCGCAAGGCCGATGACAGTGTCGTCATTCTTGGTCACGAATGCCGCGATGTCGTCATCCCACATGACTTGCCATATGGCGCCGTTGAAGCGGCAGGTTTCAGCCCAGAGCCCGGTGTTGCCGCCATCGCGCCAGTGCCATGAGCAGTTGTGAGCATCCGTTTGCCAATCAGGCATCGCCGGCAGGCTGCTGCCATTGGCGTGCCCGATGGCCGGGGACATGACCGCAATAATCGCG
This sequence comes from Yoonia sp., assembly GCF_036007805.1. Lineage (GTDB taxonomy): Bacteria > Pseudomonadota > Alphaproteobacteria > Rhodobacterales > Rhodobacteraceae > Yoonia. The sequence goes on along the minus strand of NZ_DASYOK010000285.1, from coordinate 1,890 downwards.
GTGGTGATCGCTGCGCGGATCATTGCCCCCACCACCCTTCCAGTTTCAGGGCTTGCCGTGCGGTCTCCTGCATGTGGCATGCCATGGTGCCAGGTCCACCGCCTGTGCCGCCCATCCATTGCGCCTGCTCGTAGAGACATGATGCGTTACGGAACGCGATCCATGCCTGGTGCATGGCGCGAAGGCTCTCTTCTATCGAGGCGGCTGCCGACCCGAGCTCGCGCATCTCGGCGTCCTGTTCCTTTGCTATCGCCACGCGCCCAGCGAAAGCCGCACTGAGTCGCCCGTCCCAATAGCCACGCTCGCCATCAAGGCACTCCATCATCCCGATGGTCGTGTCACCGCCGGGTGTCATCATACAGGCCACCGCCGCGCGACCAACACAGTCCAGAACCGCATGGCCCGAAAGCCCAGGAGAGGTCGCATGGGCCTCGCTGACACAGGTCTCCGTAGCCTCCGGGGAGAACACCGGTTCCGCTAGCGCGGACGCTCCCATCGTGAGAGTACCAGCCAAGATGACTGGGCCGAGCATAGCCCCCCTGCGGTTCACTGGCTGCCGTGAGCGTAGTTTTCTTTCGTATGCCATGTTTTATCCCTTTTGACCCCACTCTCCTTCACCGGTAAGAAAGGTCAATAGGGCAGGTCGTCTAAGGTGGCCAAAATGCCCACAAAGACCGTGATGCGGATGCCCTTGGTCTGCAGTGCTGGTCGGGTTACAAGAAAACGGGTGTTTCGAGGATGATCCTCTGATGGCAGATATGCAAAACGATGAAATTAGTGCGAGAACTGGGTTTCCAAATCGTATCGTGACATGCCGCATAGCTGAGGCTGGCTTGGAAATCCTGCGCGATAGCCACAGCTCACGGATCGGCTATGATGCGTTCGCTGAAATCCGCTTTGATCGACGTGGATCGGGGCGGGCTGTTCTCAGTGTCAAAACATCGGAAGGCGCGACAACAACTTTCAGATCTGTGCCTGAAGCCGCGGCAGCCACGGAGATCGATGATTTCGTGAAATCGTTGCTGCACCGCGTCGCATGTGTCTCGCCAACAACGCGGTTTGTGATTGGGCCAAGTCGACTGCAATGGGTGGCTTCCTGGGTCGGGGTGCTCGCATCCGGCGCAGTTTTGCTGTTTGCTGCTTGGAGCCTGTTGGTTGACCAACATTTTGGGCCTTTGCTGCTTCCGGTTGGGATTGCACTCGTCAACTTGGCTGTCGTGCTACCGATCGTGCGGTCCGGCAGACCTCATCATTCCTCGGCAGCTGACGCACCAACAGCGTTTAGTTGAAAGATTTGCGCAGTATCTGACCTGGGCGTTACGATGGGCTCATTTTCGGCATGATGCGGGACATCGCAACTTTCCGCAGCGTTCCGTCTGCGATCAGCCCGTCACGGTTCCAGTCCGGTGCGCGCAACCAATCGTTATAGGCGCGCCGTGCAGCCCCGATGTGCTCCGGGTGCGGGGAGAAGGTGACAGGGTATGCCAGAACCTCAACGCTGCGCCATTTTCCGCAGGTCAGGGGCCGTTCAGTGACGACGATGATGCTGGACATCTGGATCGAAACCCAGATCGCCGCCCGCGGCCCCGACATCCTGCGCCTCAAGGCGGTGATCTGGGCCGACAGTTTTGACACGCCCTTTGTGATCCATTGCGTCCAGCACACCATCGACCTACCTATCCGCCTTGCCCCTCGGCTGGCGAGGATCGCCAGAGCCGTGTCGTCAGCACCGACCGCAATCTGCAGAGAGAGGCCTTGCTGGACAGCCTGAAAGTGCTGATGACACGGCCGATAGTGCACTCGCTACCAGCCTGAGGTGAACATCCGCTTCTGTGGATACCTGCAACACAAGAATGAAACTGCGAACGACTGTTGCCCCCCCCCCCCCCC
>NZ_DASYOK010000284.1:0-7036 GCF_036007805.1 Yoonia sp. | reverse complement strand
CCTGTTCAATCGGTCATTATGCGACAGCAACAACAACAATCCACGCATGCGTCCCGTTTCACCGCCTGGCCGGAGTACATGACGGTGATGAACGCGATCAATGACGCGCTGCGCCCCTTGGGCGGGCAGGTCACTGAAATGCCATTTACACCCGAACGCATCCTACGCGCTTTGGGCACGATCGAAGACTAAACAACACCGAAAATGCGAGGAGGCATTTTCACAAAGGGAGAGACGACAATGAAGTACACGACTTTTAGCATGATTGCCGCGTTGGGCATAACGACCGCAGGGCTGGCATCAGCGCAAGAACAGATCACGGTGAATATCGGATCATCGCACCCGGAAGCGAACATCTGGGTCTACGCGATGAAGAACACCTTTCAGCCTGAAGTGAACCGCATCCTCGCTGAGGCCGGCAATGAATATCAGGTCGACTGGGTCGAAGCCTATGCCGGCACGCTGTATAAATTCACCGACACCCGCGAAGCGGTGATGGACGGGATCGTTGACGTAGGCATGGTGGGCACCGTTTGGGAAGGCGCTAACATGCCATTGCAAAACGTCACCTATTTTACTCCATTCGCTACATCTGATCACAAAATGATCATCGAAATTTTTGATGACCTCAGCCAGAACCTGCCTGAACTTGCCAATAGCTGGTCAGAAAATGGCATGGTGCATTTGTCGTCATTGATCACCGACAGCTACGACATCTACGCGACCTTCCCAGTCACCGCGATGGCCGATCTGCAAAACCGCAAGCTGAACGCGCCCGGCACTTCTGCCAACTGGCTGCAAGGCACAGGGGCCACGCCTGTCGACGGTGCGTTGACCACGTATTACACTAACATTCAGACCGGCGTCACCGAAGGCACATTGTCTTTCGCGTCAGGCATCTTGCCGACACGCGTTTACGAAGTTGCCCCAGAACTCACACGCGTTGGCATCGGCTCGATGTATTTTGGTGGTATCGCTGCGAACGAAGACTTCTTTAACGGCCTGCCAGAGCCGGTTCAGGTAGCCTTCCGCGAAGCTGCAAAAGCAACATCCATCGCCCACGGCGATTATGTGACCGAATTGTCCGAGCGCGCGATGGTGGAAATGCAGGCCGCTGGTTTGACCGTGCATGATCTGCCCGACGCCGAGAAAACTGCATGGGTCGAAGGCTTGCCAGATATCGTGGCCCCATGGCTCGAGCAGACAGGCGAAGCGGGTAATGTGGTGTTGAAAGCCTATTTTGACGCGCTGCGCGAACGCGGTGCCACACCACTGCGCAACTGGGACGAAGGCCGCTGAGGTCTGACACCGGAATGAACACCCGTTCAGACATGATCTGGACGGGTGTTTTGCCGCCTGAACCCAACCGACGAGTGATCAAAGATGAGCCAAGATAGCCCGGCATCACGGGGTCAAACCAATGTCCCTAAATTCGCCGATGCCCCGTTTGGCGCGGTCTTGGGCACCATCGCTGCTATGATGTCATCGTTTGGCACATTGTGCATCGGCGGATTGATGGTGCTGGTAGTTGCCGATGTCTTGGGCCGCAACTTTTTCAACGCGCCGATTACGGGCGTGTCTGAAATCGCCGCGCGCACCGTCGTTGCGATTGTGTTTCTGCAAATCGCTGCCGCCATCCAGCAAAAGCGCCTGACGCGTGCCGATTTCCTAGTCAGGCGAATGGAAAAGTCTTCACCTCGGTCGGTCTACATGCTCGAAGCGTTCTTTGCCCTTACCGGCGCCGCCGTATTCCTTCTGATTTGCTGGTCGTCTTGGCCAAAATTGGTGTCGGCATGGCAAAGCGCGGAATATTTTGGCGTGCAGGGCGTCTTCACAATACCCACCACACCTTTCCGCGCCATCACGGTCTTTGGCGCTGCGATTGCGGCGTTGTCCGCGCTGTATCGCGTCTTGGAAGAAATCCGCAGTTTTCGGAGCCATAAGCCATGACCACTCTTACCATCGGGTTCATCCTGATCGCGGTGCTGATTGCGTTGGTTCTGTTGGGAATGCAAATCGCCTACGCGTTGTTTGCTGTTGCCTTTGCTGGGATTTGGATCATTCGCGACAATTTGGATCTCGCGTTCAAGATGCTGGAATTGACCGCCTACAGCGGCATCGCAGATTATCTATTTGCGACTATTCCACTGTTTGTATTGATGGGTCTTTTAGTCAGCGTGTCGAACGTAGGCCGCGACACATTCGAGGTCGCAGATGTCCTATTGCGCCGGATGATTTGTGGATTGGGCGTAGCCACGGTGGCAGCCAACACCGTTTTTGCGGCTGTGACGGGTGTATCAATCGCCTCTGCCGCCGTGTTTACGCGGGTCGCCGTCCCTGAAATGACGCGCCATGGATACCGTCCTGCCTTTGCCGCAGGCACAGTCGCGGGGTCGTCGGTCTTGGGCATGTTGATCCCACCCAGCCTTTTGCTGATCATCTACGGCGTCCTTGCCGAAGTTTCGATCGGTGGCATGTTTCTCGCGGGGATCGTGCCGGGGATCATGTTGGCAGGTGGCTTTGTCATCATGTTGATCGGCCTGACAATCGTGGTTCCCGGATTTGTTCTTTCCGACCCCGCCGCGTCAAAGGCCCGCAGGTTAGATTTGACCGCCCCGAAAATGCCATTGCGTACAATGGCGTCAAAATTGTTCCCGATTGTGATGCTGGTGTTTCTGGTCTTGGGTGGTCTCTATTCGGGCTTTTTCACCCCGACAGAGGCGGGCGGAATTGGGGCATTTGGTGCGCTTTTGGTCGCCATCGCGCGCCGGTCGCTTGATCGTCACAAACTTTGGGATGTGATGAAACAAACAGGGGTGATTTCTGTGTCGATCCTTGTGCTGCTGATCGCGGCCAGCTTCTATTCGCGGATGCTGTCAATTGCGGGACTACCAAATGCGATTGCAGGACTGGTGACGGATTCTGGCTTTGGGCCGTATGGGTTCTTGTTCTTTTACGCAGTCATCATTTTGCTTATGGGCATGATACTCGACAGTACGTCTATTCTGTTGATCATGGTGCCAATTGCAGCACCAATCGCGCAAGGCATGGGAATTGACCTTAGCCACTTTGGCATCGTGACTGTTCTGGCCGTTGAAATTGGCCTGCTGACCCCACCTTTCGGCATATCTGTATTTACCGTCCACAATACGCTGAATGACCCAGATGTGTCAGTCGAACAGATTTTTGCAGCAACCTTGCCGTTCATTGGCGTCATGCTGGCCGTACTTGTCATCGTGGGGGTCTTTCCGGGCGTTTCAACCTTGTTTCTCTAATCGAACAACCAGCCCCTATAGCAAATCAAGTAGGGTAAATTCCGAGAGCTTAGGACTAAAAAATGGAACTTAAGAACGAAATTCTAATCAACGCCCCGCGGGACGTCGTCTATGCTGCTCTGAATGATCCAGAAATCCTGAAAGACTGTATTCCGGGCTGTCAAGAATTGATCAAACATTCTGACACCGAACTTGAGGCAAAAGTTGTGCTAAAGATCGGTCCAGTAAAAGCGAAATTCAGCGGCAGCGTCGTACTCAGCCCTGATGCTCCGCCCGAACGGTTTTCGCTGGTTGGCCAAGGAAACGGCGGCGCTGCTGGATTTGCCAAGGGCGGAGCGGAAGTCGTATTGGAACCGCATCCAGAAGGAACCCTTCTGCGGTATACTGCGAAGGCAGAGATTGGCGGAAAGCTTGCACAGTTGGGCAGTCGCCTCATTGAAAGCACAGCAAAAAAACTGTCGTCTAAGTTCTTCGCGAGATTCGCAGAACAGCTTAACGATTCTCAAAACAGCTAAAAGCCATGCGCTACCAATGGGTTTGGCAATGAGAATTGCTGATGGGTGACATCTGTATTTTGTTGTATCAGATAGCCGAGCAATAGCATTCGGACGAACCGACCATGGTCACGCCTGCGCCAAGATCGACTTTGTTCCGCGGACTGTGAATTCCATGCTTGATCCTTGCTGCGGCCTGCATGAATGACCGGTTCTCATGCTGCGCAATGTCGCCATATTTCTTGCTCCTGAGGCATTTCGCGCGCTGCGTGCGCATGCAGCGAGAATTTGAAACTTCCGGTTTGGGCTCTCAACCGGCTTTTGAGCGACAACCATCTTGGCCGGTGCCGACAACCACATTGGCCGGTGGGGCTGAACGGAAGACGGGCATGCCCGTCTGGAGGGCAGTCCCACCGACCTGATTGATTTTGGGAATAGGTGCTGGTCGCTGCGGGTTGGTAAACCGGTATCCTCTACCGTCAAACGGAGGACCCGGATTGGCCTATAAACCCATCACCGACCAGCAATTGAGATTATACATGACCGACCTCCAAAAACACAGTCAGCGCACAGCGGCTGCCCGCGCCGGGTTCAGCGAACGGACCGCCCGGCGCTTCGATGCCGACCCGACACCGCCTTCAAAGCGCAAGATACTTCACGGGCGCACGGTGGCCGATCCCCTTGAAGCCTATTGGGAGACCGACCTTCTTCCCCTGCTGGAGAAGGACAGTGCGTTGCAGGCCGTCACCCTGTTGCGCCACCTTCAGAGCGAGCATCCACTGGCGTTCCCCGATGATCGTATTCGGCGCACCCTGGAGCGGCGGGTGCGGCAGTGGCGGGCACTGAACGGGCCTGAGCGCGACATCATCTTCCGTCAGACGCCAGAGCCGGGGTACATGGCCCAGTCTGACTTCACCCATGCCGGGGAATTGGAGGTGACGATCGCGGGCCAGCCGTTTGCGCACCTGCTCTACCACTTCGTCATGGTCTACAGCCGCTGGGAACATGTCGGCGTGATCCTCGGTGGGGAAAGCTTCACGGCGCTGGCCGAGCACCTGCAGCAGGCCCTCTGGTCACTGGGCGGCGTGCCGCAAAACCACCGCACCGACAGCCTCTCTGCCGCCTTCCGTAACCTGACCGCCGATCAGCGCGAGGACATCACCAAGCGCTATGATGCCTTTGTCGGCCATTACGGCATGGACGCCAGCCGCAACAATCGCGGTGAGGCCCATGAGAACGGGGCGGTGGAATCCCAGAACCGGCATCTCAAGAAAGCCATCGAACAGGCACTGATCCTGCGCGGCAGCCGCGACTTCACAACGATTGAAGATTACCGGCGCTTCATCGACACGCTGGTTGCCCGGCGCAACAAGCAGCGGGTGGCTGCCGTTCAGGCGGAACGGACCCATTTGAAGCCTCTGCCGCAACGGCGGACGACAGACTTTACCGAGATCGTGGTGCCGGTCACGAGAATGGGCGGCTTCTTGGTCAAAAGTATCTTCTACAGCGCTCCGTCGCAGTTGATCGGCCAGCGTCTACGCGTTCACCTCTACGATGATCGCATCGAGGCGTTCCTGGGCGGCACCCTCGTCGTGACCCATGCCCGGGCCCGCGGTCGCGTCGACGGCCATCGCGTCCATGTCATCAGCTACCATCATGTCATCCATGCCCTGCGGCGCAAACCGCAGGCCCTGTGGAGTTCGATCTACCGCGACAGCCTGTTCCCCCGCACCGAATATGCTGAAGCGTGGAAGATATTGCAGCGCGATTTGCCACGACGGGATGCCTGCCGCCGAATGGTCGATCTGCTATTCATCGCCCATGAACAGGCGTGTGAGACGGAACTGGCGCATTTGCTGTCGGCAGACCTCGACGCTGGTCGCGTGCCGGATCCCAAGGCCCTGGCATTACGGCTGGCACCAAAGGCCACGGCACTGCCGACGGATGTCGCTGTCACCCATCCATCGCTCGACAGCTTTGATGCGCGGCTAGGGGCAGGCGCATGAGCACCCGCGAGATCGACATCCACACGCTGCCCAGCATGCTGACTGCGCTGCGGTTGCCCAGCTTCCACAAGCTCTGGGCCGAGATTGCCACCCGCGCCGATGCCGAAGGCTGGCCAGCCGCCCGTTTCCTCGCGGTGTTGGCGGAATACGAGCTGGCCGAGCGGGATATGCGCCGGATCCGGCGCCATCTGAACGAGGCGCAGCTCCCGGCCGGTAAGACGCTGGCAACCTTCGACTTCAAGGCACTGCCAACCCTGCCGCGCCCCCGCATCGAGGCCCTGGCAGCAGGCGACTGGCTGGATGGTGGCGGCAACCTGATTGCCATCGGCAATTCCGGCACCGGCAAGACCCACATTCTATGTGCCATCGGTCATGCGCTGATCGAGCAGGGCCACCGCGTCTACTACGCCAGAACCAGCGATCTGGTGCAAAGGCTTCAGGCTGCCCGGCGCGATCTCGTTCTCGAGGCAGCCTTGGCCAAACTCGACAAGTTCGACCTGATCATCCTCGACGACATCACCTACGCGCACAAGGATCAGGCCGAAACCGGCGTCCTCTTCGAACTAATTGCCCGACGCTATGAATACCGCAGCATCGCCATCGCCGCCAACCAACCGTTCAGCGGATGGGATCAGATCTTCCCTGACAAGGCCATGACCGTCGCCGCCATCGACCGCCTGGTCCATCATGCGACCATCCTCGAGATGAACGCGGAAAGCTTCCGCCAGCGTGCGGCCGCCTCAAACAAAAGGGCACTGGACGAAACGGCAGCGACAACCATTACCGACAACCAAAACGAAGGAGAGACTTAACCCAAAACACCAAACGACACGCCAACCTCAGCGGCCTCAAAACCGGCCAAGATGGTTGTCGCTCGCGGACAAGGTGGTTGACGTTCTACAACCGGCTTTCGCCGCACTCTACACGAAAGGCCGCTGTCGGGAAACAGCCCACACTTTGCAAACCCCGCTTTCTGCGCTTAGCTGCCGTTCGACCGCAACGCAGCATCGGTAAAGTGGGCTCCTTTGAGACCTTCGCCGCACATTGCACGAAGGTCAGCTATGCAGGCGAATGGCTAGCTGCAGGGCGGCGAGTTTGGGGTTGCGTCACCAGCTAGGTCCGCAAGTCATTTTTCATCATAAAAATAGAATTTGCGGCGTGAAACATCGCTATTCGTGATGAGGATCTTCCAGAGTGTTTCGCCAACCAATGTAAGGATGGCTCCCGCGACAGCAAGGTGCAGCAGGAAGAGCGTATAGAT
>NZ_DASYOK010000283.1:0-3158 GCF_036007805.1 Yoonia sp. | reverse complement strand
GAGCATGTTGGCCGCACCTTTGGCGATCGTCGCCGGTATGGCATCAGCTGGCGGACTTTCCGAGCCAGTGGAAGCGCCCGCACCCGCACCTGTTGCTGTTGCGCCTGCCCCTGTGATGATGGGCAACGACTGGACCGGCTTTTACGCAGGTGGCCAGCTTGGCTACGGCAAACTGGATCCGAGCGTCGGTGGTACAGATCCATCAGAGCCCGATGGCGTGATCTACGGTGTGCACGCCGGTTATAACTATGACTTCGGCTCCATCGTATTGGGTGGTGAAATTGATTATGACCTGACAGATATCTCGTTCGACACGCCAGACTCCGATCTGGATGGGGTTCTGCGCGCGAAAGCAAAGCTGGGTTATGATGCAGGCGCATTCATGCCGTATGTCACAGCAGGTTACGCACAGGCACAGACGTCTGGCGACCTTGACGGCGACACAGACGGCACATTTGCGGGTCTCGGCCTGTCCTACATGATGAGCGATTCGATCCTGTTGGGTGGTGAAGTTTTGCAGCACCAGTTTGAAGATGTTGCAGACAACGACGGCCTCGACGTCGACGCGACAACGCTCACACTGCGTGCATCGTTCAAATTCTAAGAAACTGTTCAAATAGGTATCCAACCGCACTGTCCCTTCCCCAAAAAACAATTGCATTGGATACTTTGACGGGGCCTGTCAGGAGACTGACAGGCCCCATTTTTATGGCTTGAGCATGTTTATCTCAGCAGATCGTCAATGATATCGGTCCTGATGCCGTTCCGGAGCGGGGAAAAATCACCTGATCCGGACATGGCGGTCGCGGCATCGTGGAATACGTGGTGGTAGGGGGGACGATAACGATCTGGTTGGCTCCGTTTGCGCGCGTCACGGCGTACAATCGACGGATCACAGCCGATGCGGGTCACATCTGTTTCGAATTGCCTTGCACCGCCGGTGACAGCGGGTGACAGCGTTTGCAGGGACGAAAACCCGCCTGAAGGCAGGCCGCTACATCATTGTAAAAATGACAATTTTCGCGCTTTGGTTTGCGCGCAGGGCAGGTCAGCCTGCAAAAGATACCTGTCGAGGACACGCCGACAAACGCCCGCCCGTCATAGTCAGGATCGCGCGCCAATAGCGCATCATAAAGCGTGTCGTCATCAGGCAGATCAAACATCATGCCCTGACGCTAACCGATTCTATGCAGCCGTGCCCCCTAAAATCGGGGGTTTATTGTGCGGCCAGTTCACTGGCGAATGCGATCAGGCGATTGAGCGCATCCAGATATTGATCGTCTGCAATCGTCATGGCGACCCGCACATGGCCCGCCGCTGCCGCGCCAAAGCTTTCGCCGGGCATCACCGCGATATGTTCGGCATCAAGCAGCGCATTTGCGAATGCGTCACCGCTCATGCCGGTCGCGCGCAGGTCAAGCATGACATACATCGCACCCTGTGCAGGCACCGCGCGCACCACGTTCTGGCCCGCAAGCGCCTGCATCGTGAGCGCACGTCGGCGGCGGAAGGGGGCTGCGACCTCTTCTTCCACCGCATCGCCCTGTTTCAATGCGAAATCTGCGGCGTCCTGAATGAAGCCAGCCACGCCATATGTCGTGTGTGTGGCAAGGTTGATAATCCGGCTGATCGCCTCGGCCGGGCCACAGATCCAGCCCACGCGACTGCCGGTCATGGCATGGCTTTTAGACATGGACCCCACGACAAGCGTGCGCTCTTCCATACCGGGCAGGCTGCGGGGGCTGACATGGTGGCCTTCCCAGACCTGCGTGTCATAGACCTCATCCGAGATCAGCCACAGATCATTGGCGATGCAGGCCCTCGCAATGGCTGCGAGGGTTTCTTGCCCGTAGACAACACCGGTGGGGTTGTTGGGGGTGTTGACCAGCAATGAGGCCACGCCTTTCGTCGCCTCTTGCAGCGCCGCAGAGGTCGGTTGAAAGGCGGTGTCCGGTGTTGTCACGATCGCCTTGGGCACAGCACCCGCGCCGCGGATCGTGCCGGGGTAGGTGGCATAGTAGGGGTCGATATAAACCGCGGTGTCCCCGGGATCGCAGACAGCCATATGGGCTGCAAAAAGCGCGGCCTGTCCGCCCGGTGTGATTAGGATATTTTCCGCAGTTGTGGGCACGCCGGTGCGCGCGGCAATCCTTGCGGCAACCGATTTGCGCAAAGAAAGCGTGCCGGGAACCATGGCATAGCCCGTATGGCCGCTCGTGGCCGATCTGTTCATTGCCTCCAGAATCGCGGGGCTGGTGCGGATATCATGTTCGCCAATGGTCAATTCCGTCACGGGAATGCCCTCGGCGATCATGCGCCGCGCTTTGTAAAAGACGTCCCAGCCATCAGAGCCGCCGCCGGTGATATTTGTGATGCGATGCGAGAGTTTCATGGGGCGCAGAGGAACGGCTTCTCAGCGGCGAAGTCAAGGGGTGCCGCCGCCAGATATGCGGGTCAAAGCGCTGACCTTCAGGGTCAGCTACGCCTGCGTAATCTGATCGCGGACCTTCTTTGGCAGCGCTCTGAAGATGATGTCGTGAGAGACGGTTACTCTATGGCGCAATTCATCTTCTGCGCTGTCTAAACGGACAAGCACCCAGCTTTTGTGGAAATAGGGGGCCTTGGTTGCGGCACCTGCGTCAATCAGCATAGCGGCGGTGTCCACGCTGTCGGTCTTGACACAGACACCGTCGATTCGGTCACCGAAACAGGCAAACATCTTGCCGCCCACCTTCCAGCTGTCCAGCTCGGTTGCGGGGTCGGCGGCGGTGGCACCGGGCAGGGCGGCGCAGATCTGGTTGACGAGGGCGCGTGACATGGAAGGAGGATGGCTCAGATGTGGGCGGTTTGGAAGGGTGCTTGGTCGGTTGGATCTGGCTTTTGCGTTCCTTGGTAGGGTGGGTGGAACCCACGCTCCTCAAGTCCAGTGCGGCGAGAACGCGTGGGTTCCACCCACCCTACGCAAGATGATAGGGATTCACCCCGCTTTCCAAGTTCATCTGGACGCACTCTCTTCCACCTGCTATCCCATCCCCATGAAGAGCAACTGCATCATTTCCTGCTGCATTATTATCTGCTGACATCTGTCGCGGGTTGCTCTTTCACGTTTCAAAACAAAACTGAACTTGGTAAGCCCGCGGCGTAACGCACGTGCGAGG
>NZ_DASYOK010000282.1:0-18598 GCF_036007805.1 Yoonia sp. | reverse complement strand
CCCCAGCTAACCAGTGTCATGTCCGATGCCATATGCCCGTCAGCAAGCGACGTTGTGGCGGACAGGCTCAGGGCCATTGTCGTCAGAATTGGTTTCGTAAACTTCATTCTATTCTCCCGTTAAACCTGGTTTTTCGATGATAACCGCGCGTACCAGGACTAGCGCGGCCAATCTGATTGTGCTCAAGCCGACATTCCCCAAGTGGCCTACCGTCTGATGTCAAGATTGCCTAATTGTGCCAGGTGAACAAGTATTTTCCGCCCCCAGCGGCGTCTGTGGTCGCGCAAACGCCCAGAGTTGTGCGGATCAGGCTGAGAGGCCGCAGCATCCCGGCTCGGCCGCGATGTTTTTTCAGCGCAGCGGATATACCTATCCTGCCGCTTTCGATCAGTTTAGGTCCGGATCGCGGTCATGCGCATAGCGGTGGCGCTCGCAATCGGCGGATGGCAGCGAAGATGGCGCGTACCACTGGGCCGGTGACGGCAACCTCGGCCAAGCTGGAAGGGGATGGCGAGTGCGTGACGGACGACACGTGCCCCGATCTTGATCAGTTTCAGTTGCAGGTTGGTAATCGACCAATCATCCTTGGACTCGGCCAGTTCGATGTAGCATGGAAAGTTAGCCAGATTGTAAGACTGCGTCTACTTGTGTCCGGAGCCAGATATCTTGAAGCCATTGGCACGCGACATTACTCCCAACTACGAAATCTCTTGCTTCCGCAGTGCTTCCAAAATGTTGAACGCAAAATACCACCCGTTAGGGTGGCTTCTAAGCGACTGTTAATTCGAAGTTTTTGGTTGCGGGAGTAGGATTTGAACCTACGACCTTCAGGTTATGAGCCGTTGCGGACAAACAACGAACAATTGCTTTGACTTGCGTTTTACTTCGCCATTTCCGCCAGTTGGAGGCCCCTGCCCCATAGGCACCCTCCACAGGATTGCGCAGAAACTGGCAGCACTTTGTCCCCTCTTGCTTCCACAATGCTTCCACGTGGGCGTTGGCTGATGGTCGCGGTAGCAGGACGAACATTACTTATCCCAAAACAATCTATGAGCCAGATCGATCAATTTGGAAAGTTATTCTTATAAAATTTGTTCATATCTTGGTTTGCGGACATCACGTAGAGTGACTGCCCAAGAGGAGAACCTTTTATGCGACTTAGAGCTGCAAAAACGTGCCTTGGAGAGCTTTTCTGTCGCACCACCACCACCAACCTACTAGAGCCGAAGCCTTTATAACTATGAATCGTTGAAATCTTCACATCTGCTCGTTGGCTAGAAAATTCTAACTTCAGATCCCCCAACTTTAACACCCTGAAGTGTTAAAGTTGGGTGACCACCGCGCCCACAAGGGATTGAACAATGCCATCGAAGGATCACACAGGCCGACCCGGAAGCGAGAGAAGATATTCGGCCGGTTCAAGTCACATCGACAGGCTCAGAGATTTCTGTCCGCTCACGATCAGATCAATCTGATTTTCCGACCCCGCCGATTTCAACTCACCGCAAACTCATACCACCACGTCCGAGCTGACGCATTCAGCCTCTGGGCAGAATACACCATCGAGATGGTGGCGTAATTTGCAGACCAGCAACACCTTACGACACGCGGCCAACAACTTGGCAATGCCGTTTGATCACATGCACAAGCTGACTGCCGTGATCCGCTCGTTGTTCTTTAGGCCGCCAAGTGGAATGCACGGGTCGCCAGCCTGAGGACTATCCTCAACTTGCCCGTGAGGCTGGGACCAGCGGGTCAGACGACATCGCCCTCATGGCTTATTTCTGGATTCGTCCATCACAGAGAGCACACGCGCCAACCGATCCGCCATGAGGCCCACTGATCTGGGTGAACTTGACATGCGGTGCAGCTCCTGCAGTGCCCAGTCAGACGCGCCAATGCGTCCCGCGGCAACCATCAAGTGCTCGACAGCTTCATCAATGTCCAACGGCGACGGTTCATAACCGCGGCCTTGAACGAGATGCCAGACCGCACATACGGCAACCTGGGCGGCAAAATCGGGCTCCTTGAGCTTCAGGTCCCGGGCCGCGCGGATCAAGGTTGCCGGTGCCGCGTCATGTTGAGCGGCGCAATCCAGCGCGATATCCAGGAACCTCGCCGTCTTTGCCGCGGCAAACCATTTCCCTTTTGAACCGTGAGCAGCGATCAAATCCTCGAGGATCATCCGGGCGTCGAGGTCTGGGTAGCGCTTCACGAGATCACGCCAAATGGCGAGATAGGTATTACCCGAGGCGGTGGGTAGACCAAATCGACGATAGGCATCCTCCTCACGGCCTTGGCGGACCAGGATCTTTTCACAAAAGCGGGCAATGTCTCGACGCCCCCAAGGCTGGCGGTCATCGGCAAGAAGTGCCTCCGCGTAGGCCAAGGCTTCATCCTCACGCCCTTGACGCAACAGGGCCTCAGCGCCGAACTTTTCGTCAAACCACAGATGGGTCTTCTTGATCGCCAGCAAATCTAGAAGCTCAGCGAAACGCCCTGCCTCGAGCAGGCAGGACAGCGTCAAGGTCGCCGTCGGAACATGTGCATAACGTACGTGATCCGACCATGCGGCCTGGATGAGATCGAGATCACGGTCAGCATGCAGGTTCATCAAAGCCGGGAAAGCCGCGATTTCACCAAATCGATCCGCGATCGGTGCGAGGTAATCAACGCCGTCATCGAGGATCGCCTCACGCAGAAGCTCCAGCCATTTCGTCCGGGTGTTCTTATCGGCCGGCGCATCAATCAAGATTGGCAAAAGCTCATCAAGCGTCCTCCGGACCGCTGTGCCGAGCGCCCCGGAGGATGTGTCGATATGCTCAAAAGCTGGCCAAATGCGTTGGGCCAGCGCAATGACGCCCTCGGCGGCGATCACAGGTTCCGAGCGGGCCACCGCCCGGATTTCGGCACTGGCGGACTTTAGCCTGTCGATAGCCTTTGCCGAGGAGCGCCAGCTGTACGCACCGGCACGCATGCCCGACTTGAAGGCCCATTTATGTGCGGGACGCCGAGCCACAGTTATTGTCCTCGTGATGATGTTCGCTGAACCCAGTTGGAACCAGCGTAGCCGACGACATGTACGAAAACCGTTCGCGTGGCATCATCGACCGTGAAGGCAACCACTGCCTTCCTGCCTGCAGGAATGGCGCGAAGGCCCGGAGCTATCTCCGCTCGGATGCTGCCCTTGTGCGGCGTGTCCGCGAGGCTGAATACAACTTCCTCAATCTCAGACAAGCGACGCTCGGCCGCTTGCGACCCCGCATAACTGGCGATCATTTCCGCGATCGATTTCAGATCGTCCGCGACGGCCGGGTGGAACCGGATACGGTATTTCATCTTGCGCGCGGCGCTCAGATGGCTTGACGCGCGGCCGCAAAAGCAGGCGCAGGTTCAACATATTCGTCGCGCGAAGTTTGCATCCTCGCCCGAATTTCGTCGACCATACCATCAAGCAGGATAGCCCGCTCCTCTTCATCACGGATCATCTGCTCAAGCGCTGCGGCAACGGCCGCACTTTGTGAGGCAAACACGCCCTCACCGACTTTCTCCGTCAAGAAACGATGGTGCCGGTCGGTAAAGCTCAGGGTGGTTTTGTGGGTCATCATGCTCCTCCAGTATGACTAAGTAGTCTACGCGGACATGGCTCAGGTTTCAACAGATGGATCGTCAAGCCTGGGCGCATTGACCGGTCTGTTCGCCGACAACTTCAAAACATGTCGATTTCCACCACTTCGACCGCTCTCAAAGTGGCTGAATGGGCATGCACGGCCCATGTACCGTTGGCAGTAGGTGTAATCACGTTGGAGTATCGAAGAGGGCATGATCGCACGGCTAACCTGAGGCGTGCGCTACCGCTTCACGAACTAGGCCTCATCGTCAACGCGCCGCCCCAAGACCCGGGGACGCAAACTCGCGTTAGGGTCACGCTTGTCAATGCATTCAATATTGCTTATCTTGAAGACCGGAGGGCGGAGGTCACCATGTCCCAAACTACAACGATGACTGTCCGCATCAGCGGCGCGCTGAGTGAGTTCGTGGCGTCGAACGTGGGCGAGAACGGCTCCTATGAGAACATCAGCGAATACGTACGCGACCTGATCAGGCGAGACAAGGAGCGGGCCGAGATGGAGGCTTTTGATCGTCTGAAGGCTGAGCTGACACGGGCGTTCGCAGCTCCCGAGGAAAGCTACAGCTCATTGACCGCCGCAGAGGTCATTGCCAGGAACCGGGCCTAACGACGTGGCCATTCGCGTCCAGGAGTCGGCATCGCTGCGGCTTGACGAGATCTACCACTACACACGCAACCGCTGGGGCGCCGACCAGGCAGATCGCTACATCACCGACCTCTTCGAAGCGTTCGGGCAGATCGACAGCCATGGCGTCGCGTCCCACCCCATCCCAGCCGTGTTCGGGGTGGAGGGCTTTTACTTCCGACACGCGCATCATTTCGTGTACTGGCGGCGTTTGTCGGACGGGGACGTCGGTAACGTGACGATCCTGCACGAGCTGATGCACCAGATGGACCGCTTTCGTGATAATCTGCCTATGTGAACGCGATGAACCTTATTCGCCTCAAGAGGACACGAAGAATGTTGACCAGGCGTTGACCAGAAAGTGGGGGGCTTATACACAAGTAAATCTGTCATGTTTTAAGTGACTGATTTATTGTGATATTTTGGTTGCGGGAGGGCGCATTGACCTTGACCGAACATCAGAAGAACTTCTCATTGGCAAAGGAAGGACCAAATGATGGCTCTGACATTATGGGCGGATTAGCGAATTGCCCGGAAGGACAGTTGGAATGATGCCGCCTTCGTACCAGTCCACAAAACGCTGCAAGGCCGCAGGGCCATCAATCTCGACACGAAGTGTGTCTGGGCGGGCAAGCGGCGAAAGCGGGCCGTTGATATTGGAATTGCCGTTGCTGACATCTGCCAACAAATTAACCCCATCCATCGCCGGAGGCATCGGTGGTTGAAACCATAGGCGGGTTTCACTGGCCTGCCTGTGCATCGCCAGCACTTTGCCGGTACGGGTGCGGAAACCGATCACATAGTCGGTCGGGGCCTTGGCAGGTTCACCCAGCCGCGCGGAAAGAAGACATTCGGCATCTGCAGTCTTCAGTGTCATTCTGCGGCTTCCAGTTCAAGTGTGGCAGGCTCGAGCGCTTCGTGCAGGAGGGCGGTGAGGAGGCGTTGACGGGTGGTGGTGGCGGTGGTGAGGCTGGCCTCCAGCTGATCGCAGAGGGCCATTAGGGCATCGACCTTTGCCACGATGCGGTGTTGTTCGGCGAGGGGTGGGAGGGGGATGGCGATGTTCCGAAGACCGGAAAGAGGCACGGTTTTTTGCGCGATACCTGTCGCACATTCTGTGGCCTGATCAAAAATGAACTGACTTTCCATGACACGGGCGAGAAACCCCAAATCAACTTGTTTTGATGGGCGCAAAATACCTATGTGCCTTTGGACGCAGAAAGCGCGGTCGTCTCTCACGATCACTGGAATACCGTATGAGCCGACCAGTGTATAAAGCAGATCGCCTGCCCGTGGTCGCCTAATTGAGTCAAGCGCATCGTAGTATTCCTGTGAAACAAAGCGGTTACCAGAGAACTCTATGGTTTGAGTTCTTACATCTCCAATGACCAAGAATGGGACGCCTTGTTCTGCTTTTGGAGGGGGAAGGTGATCCCCGTCGGTAACAGACGTGCAAATCGTTTGAAGATTGGAAACAACCCAGCCCTGAGGAACTGACAATTCTGCTGCATCACCATTTCGGCGCGGCGATGTGCGATCTTTAATTTGCCCCGACTTGACCAGCCGCGCCTTCTCCTGCGCAATCCGCTTCAAAAGTTCAGCCGCCGGTTCGTCCGCTGCGTCTTGCGCCACCAGTTTCCCCCGCACGGCAAGGTTCAGGATGGTTTGGCGGAGGGGTTTGATTTGGTCGGGGCGGGTGGTGAGTGTGGGGAGGGATTGCAGAGCAAAGCGGGCGTGGGATTGGAAGGTTTCTGCATCGTTGTCGGGCGCGGTCAGGCGGGCGAGGCTGGCGGTGGTCAGCCGATCCCGCACGGCCTCGCGCCCCGCACGGGCCTGTTCCAACTGATCACACAGCGCCATGAGTTCATCGACCTTAGCCACGATCCGGTGCTGCTCTGCGAGGGGTGGGAGGGGAAAATCAATGTGGGCTAGATCACCCTTGTTGAAACCTGCCTGAGCGGTTCGGCTGGCACCTTCTAAGGCTTTCTGAAAAAATGAGGACTTTAATAGCCGAAAAGCAAAGTCTGGCAAAAACGCATTTGCTGGAAAGATGAACTTGGCGAGCGCAACGTTATAAGCGCCGTTCTGCGCCCAAAAAACCTTACCGACAGACGCACCGTAGCGACCGATGAGGATTTCACCTTCGACAGAAAAGCGTTTCGTTGATGTCTCGGGGATGAAAACCGGGACGGGTCGCTCACCAAGATCTCGGATCTGAAAGAGGCGAACGTAGCCGTCGCGCGGTGTGTCGACAAATTGACTTTTGGGAGGTTGGTTGCCTCCTTCGATGTTGCAGTATTTGCCAAAATTTAGGGTCCGCCAATTGGCTGGAAACTTTGGGTCACTTGTTTCATTTAAGAACTCTGGCGAAACGGTTTCCGCGTCGTCTTGTTCATTCAGTTTCCCTCTGACACCGACTTCCAAAACAACATCTCTGAGCCGCGCGATGGCATCAGACGCGTCGCTGATCTCTTCATAGAGCTCTAACAGGCGATCTGCCTTCATCGCGCCAGCGCCTCGGTCATGATGGCTTTCAACTGATCGCGCAGCGCGGCTGTCTCGGCCTCTGCCGCTATCAGATCGGCCAGCAGGGTTTCGGGGTCGCCGTGATCCTCGGCCACTGTATGGGGGTTCTTCACGTCAAGGTTATAGCCGCGCGCCTTGATCTCGTCTGCCGTGACCTTCCACGCCTGCGCGCCTTCGACCCGCCCCTCGCGCGCGGCCCCACCCCACCATGCTGCACAGTCATCCAGATGCTCCAGCCGGATCGGCTTGGTCATCGAATAGGCTTTCTGCGTCTCTGGCACCTTGTGTTCCCAGTACCAGATGTCCTGCGTGGGCGTGCCCTTTTCAAAGAACAGCAGGTTGGTGCCGATGGAGGCATAGGGTTTGAAGACCGAGTTGGGCAGCCGCACGATGGTGTGCAGGTTGCATTCCTCCATAAGGTGTTCCTTGAGCCGTGTTTTGATGCCTTCGCCAAAGAGCGAGCCATCGGGCAGGACCACGGCGGCGCGGCCACCTGGTTTGAGCAGGCGGATGATCAGGGCAAGGAAAAGATCGGCGGTTTCGCGTGTCTTGAAGGTGGGGAAGTTGCTCTCAATCCCGTCCTCTTCTTTGCCACCGAAGGGCGGGTTGGTCAGCACGATGTCGACGCGTTCATCGCGGGTCCAGCTAACCAGCGGGCGGGCCAGAGTGTTGTCGTGACGTACGAAGTCCGGTTCTTCCACGCCGTTCAGCAACATGTTGGTGACACAGAGCATGTGAGGCAGCGGTTTCTTTTCCACAGCGCGCAGGGCGCCCTGCATCAGGGCCTCATGCTCGGGGCGTCTGACGTAATTTTCGCGCATGTGGCGCATGGCGCAGGTCAGAAAGCCACCGGTGCCGCAAGCGGGGTCAAAGATGATTTCGGCGGGCTTGGGATCGATCTGCTGCACCATAAAGGCGGTGACGGCGCGCGGGGTGTAATATTCGCCCGCGTTGCCAGCGTTTTGCAGATCGTTCAGGATTTGCTCGTAGATGTCGCCGAAGTGCTGGCGTTCGGTCAGATTGTTGAAGTCGACCTCGTTGATCTTGTTGATCATCTGCCGCATCAGCTGGCCGGATTTCATGTAGTTATAGGCATCCTCGAACACATCGCGTACGACCTTGGCGCGGGGGCCAGCGGCAGTGGGAAGGGATTTGAGTTCGCTGAACAGGGTATTGTTGACAAAATCCAAAAGCGTGTCGCCCGTGATCCCCTCCGGGTCCGCCGCCCAAGCGCGCCATTGCAAGGCATCGGGGATGGGCGAGGTGTAGTTGTCCTTGGTCAGTTCAAGTTCCTGATCCTGATCATCAATA
Source organism: Yoonia sp. (assembly GCF_036007805.1). Taxonomy (GTDB): domain Bacteria; phylum Pseudomonadota; class Alphaproteobacteria; order Rhodobacterales; family Rhodobacteraceae; genus Yoonia. Next base: position 10,505 of record NZ_DASYOK010000282.1, on the reverse strand, counting down.
ATCTTAAGAAAAAACATCCAGCACAATTGGCTGATGCGCTGAGCATCACCATCCACGCCGGTGTCTTTACGCATGATGTCTTGGATGGATTTAACGAGGGTACGGACGGACATTGATTATGCGCTTTCTTCGTAAATAGCAGTTTGCAGGTCGTGGACGGCCTGTTCGAATCCGGGTTTTCCACCGAAAGCGTTAACGAGTTCAACCACACTTCCCATGCTAGTGAATGGTGCGATCTTCAGTACGCCAAGATCATCGAGGTTCATGACGCCCTCATCGGCGTATTTTTCCAACAGGGCTTCGAGAACGACCTTGGCCTGCGGGCCATATTTGGTGAATACGTCGCGTTTCTTGACGCTTTCGGCACGTTCTTTGCGAGTGAGGGGTTTGGCATCGAAAGCGATATGACAGATTAGGTCGAACGGGTCGAGGTCGAGGTTCAATTCCTGCGCGATAGCTTCCAGTGGGATACCTTCTGCTGCGAGTTCCTCAAAGAGCGCCTGTTTGCGTTCGGTGCCGTTCCATCGGCGCAAAAACTCATCAAGGCTGACGAAATGGCGTTGAAATGCCTTTCGGGTGAAATCACGTAAGGATTCAGTGACCAGCCTACCCTGCTCGTCCAAGTATTCTACACGCTCGGCCACGATCAGTGCACCGATGCCGTCAACATAGATTTTTGGTTTTGGACCCGACGTGCCGACATGCCCTAAGTTCGCGTTGCCTGGGTCAATCACGACCGTTTCGTTGGGATCAACGGGTTCTGCCGTCGTTGTTTCATCACCAGGGGTGGGCGTTTCATCAGGCGGTGTGATCGGTTCATCTGGTCCAGGACTGTAAATCTGGACCGGTTCCCCATCAAAAACAGGATCAGCAAAATGGCTCGAAGCGCCTCGGAAATCCATTAAGGTAAAGTAGAGCTTGCGGGTATCTTCATGCACCCGCGTGCCGCGACCGACGATTTGTTTGAACTCGGTCATTGAACCAACCTCGCGGTCCAGCACGATCAAGCGGCAGGTCTGGGCATCAACACCGGTGGACAAAAGGCGGGATGTGGTCACGATTACAGGATAAGCCGCTTCTGGGTCTATAAAGTTCCCCAGCTGGTCGATCCCTTCTTTGTCATTGCCAGTAATGCGCATGACATAGCGATGGTTTGCTGCAACTAGATCAGCGTTTTGATTGACCAAAGCCTGTCGCATCCGTGCTGCATGTTCCTGGTCGACACAAAATATGATGGTCTTGGCCATACGGTCGCCGCTGTCACGCAAGAACTCAGTGACCTTTTGTGCGACAAGTTTGGTGCGATCATCAAGAACCAGCGTGCGATCAAAATCCTTGACGTTATATATCCGGTCCTCGATCTCCTCACCGTCGCGGTCAAGCTGGCCCTTTTCCGGGCGATAGCCTTGAATATCTCGATCAATGTGAACTTTGATGACCTTGTAGGGGGCAAGAAATCCATCTCGGATACCTTGCTTCAAGGTGTAGCTGTATACCGGATCACCAAAGTATCCGATGTTTGACGCATATTCTGTTTCTTTCGGTGTGGCAGTCAGGCCAATTTGGGTGGCTGCCGAGAAGTGATCGAGTATCTCCCGCCAAGCAGAGTCATCAGCTGCACTGCCACGGTGGCATTCGTCGATGATGATCAGGTCAAAAAAGTCTTTGGAAAATTCCCGATACAGTTTCTGGCTTTCTTCAGGACCAGTGATCGCCTGATACAGCCCCATATAGATTTCGTAGGAAGTGTCTATCCTACGCTTTTTATCCAGCGCGAGGGTCACATCAGTTTTCGATCCGTCTGCTCGCTCAATCGTCCTAGATTGCGTCGAAAGCTTTGCCATCTTGCCAAGAAACGGCCGGAAGTCATTCACCATGGTTTGGTCGATCAAGACGTTGCGATCTGCCAAGAAGAGAATGCGTTTGCCAGGGTATGCCTGACGGAACCGCCAGATGATCTGAAAGGCGGTATAAGTCTTGCCTGTTCCAGTGGCCATGACAAGCAGCACGCGGTCCTGCCCCTTGGCCATGGCCTCGATGGTCGCATTCACCGCGTTTACTTGATAATAACGTGGCTCTTTTCCTGATCCGTCGTCATGATAATCTTGAAGCGCGATGGCCGCACCTTCCGGTGTCAGACCTTTCCAAAGGCAGTAACGTTGCCATAGCTCGTCCGGACTCGGAAACTCTTCCAAAGTGAGGGTTTGCTCGACCGTATCGGACATACCGGTCAAATCATGGAAAACGAAGCCATCGCCGTTCGACGAGAACACAAAAGGAATATTCAGGGTTTCTGCATACCCTAGCCCCTGCTGCAAACCAGCTCCGATGGCCTGCCGGTTATCTTTAGCCTCGATTATGGCAATCGGAATATTGGGTTTTACGGACAAGATGTAGTCAGCGCGCTTCCCCTCACCACGGCTCACCATCCTGCCCCGGACGATGATCCGACCTTTCGTAAAGCTTACCTCTTCGCGAATTTGACTTACTTCGTCCCATCCAGCAGATCGCAACGCAGGCGTGATGAACTTTGTGCAGATGTCCCTTTCGCTTAACGATCGCTTCTCCATACGGTCAAATCCAGACAGCTCGATCCACCCCAAGGAAGCAAATCAGTTAAATACTTTGAGTTGTAAGCTTAGGCGGATTTGATGGTCCCAAGCAACGCCTATCCACCAAACAGAACGTCTCATAAGGTCGGTTACATCCGGACCTGCGAAAAAACGTAGGAGGTACAGTGACCCCGAACCAGATCTGCACGACAGATTGATACGGGCATCTTCACGGAGCACGACCGGCAGGCAGGGCGGAGAGCGGTAGTTCGCTGCCGGTGCGATGCTTTCATTCGGTTTTGATGGGAGCAGACATTCAGGTGGCAGAAAGTCAGGTTATGTTCTGCACCGCCACAGGACCGTTGCGAGTCCAAGCGCAAAGTGTGCACCGCTTGGTGTTCGGTGGGATCGGCTATCATAACCTTGTAAAAAGGCCCTTAATCGCATATCCGTCGAACTGAACAAAGAGGAGATCTGACGTGCAATTCCAGCTCAACACCGACAGCCACATTCTGGGTGATGAGCGTCTGGCCCAAATAGCCGAGTCAGCCGTTACCAGTGCATTGGGTCATCTGACTGATCGCCTGTCACGTATCGAGGTGCATCTGGTCGATGTGAACGGGGCCAAGGGCGGTGCGGATGATATTCAGTGCACGATCGAGGCGCGACCCGAAGGGATGCAGCCGCAGACCGTCACCCATAGCGACGCTGACGTCGAAGCGGCTTTGCGCGGCGCGGGGAAGAAACTGCGCGCGCTGCTGGACAACGAGTTCGGCAAGCTCGACAAGCGGCGCTGATCCGCACGACGTTCGGCCTTGCCTGTGCAGGGCTGCCTGAATTTGAGCAATACAGGTTCCCGTCTGGGCTGATCTTTTTTTCGAGAGGAGCGAGCCGGAAAATCGTTTCTCAACCGTCGCACCTTTCCCCGCGACATCAAGCGGCGTCACCCCTCCAATTTGCCGCAGGTTCAATCCAGGCGGCAGTGGCGTGGTCGATCATCACGGCCTTGCGTTGGATTTCCCGAGAACGGGCAAGTCATTGACGACAAGTAGCCATATCAAATCGCAAGCCACCCGACCTGCGACGGGGCGGAGCGTCGCTTGGCTGCCAGGCGTTCGCAAGGCATCGGCACACTGGTTGGGATGTCAATCAGAATAGGAGACACGAATGCGCCGGCCTGTCAGTTCGACGTCGATACTTGGTGATGTCGGCACCGTTTTTCACGTGTCGGTTGCGATCGTCGCGCTCTTCGTACTGGCTGCGGCGATTGCGCCCGCGACGGTTGAGCGTGTGGCACAGGCCGTGCTGCATGCGACAGCGGAGAACGTCGGCTGGATGTACCTTCTGGTCATGACGGGATTTGTCTTTTTCGTGTTGTTCCTTGGCTTGTCGCGGATCGGAACCATAAGATTGGGGGCCCCGGACGAGCGGCCTGAGTTCTCATTTCAAAGCTGGCTTGCGATGATCTTTTCGGGCGGCATGGGCGTTGGTCTCGTGTTTTGGGGCGTGGCCGAGCCAATAATGCATTTCAACGCCCCTCCGATCGGCTCCGGGCTGCCGCGCACGGCCGAGGCAGCGCAGAGCGGCATGCTCTATGCCTTCTTTCACTGGGGGTTGCACCAGTGGGCGACTTTTGCGCTGGTGGGGCTTGCCCTCGCCTATGTCCGCTTTCGCCACAAAAGCCATGGCTTGATAAGCGAAACCTTCCGCCCGCTTTTGGGAACTCGCGTGGATGGTGGCTGGGGCAAGGCGATTGACGTGCTGACGGTCGTCTCGACGGTCTTCGGCGTGGCCACGACGCTGGGGCTTGGCGCGTTGCAGATCAACAGCGGCGTCTCACAGCTGACTGGCATCCCCTACGGCTTCCCGGCGCAACTGGTGATCCTCGCAGTTATCGGCATCCTCTTCACGCTCTCGGCGATGACGCCTCTGGACCGTGGCGTACGGCTATTGAGCAATGCCAACATGATGCTTGCGGCTGCGCTTCTTTGCTCGGTCCTGCTGTTTGGGCCGACTTCCTTCATCTTCGGGGTCTTTACCCAAACCTTGGGCGAGTACCTGGGCAACGTCATCCAGATGAGCCTCGTCACCTCGCCTTATTCGGATGGTGCGTGGGTTGAGCAATGGACCATGTTCTACTGGGCGTGGGGGCTGAGCTGGGCGCCGTTTGTCGGGAGTTTCATCGCGCGGATTTCGCGTGGGCGAACCATCCGCGAATTTGTTCTGGGCGTGATGATCGTTCCGGTGGCACTGAGTATGCTGTGGTTTTCAACCTTCGGCGGGGCGGCTATCCAGTTCGAGATCTTCGCGAATGCCGGTATCGCCGACGCCGTTGCGACCGAGGTTCCGGCCGGGCTCTATGCCCTGCTCGATCAATTGCCGGCCAGCGGGGTGCTGACCGTCGCATCCATCGCGCTTGTCGGCATGTTCCTTGTGACCTCGGCGGACTCGGCCACGTTCGTGCTTGGTATGTTCACGTCAAAAGGGGTGCTCAACCCGACACGCGCGGTGCGGGTGCTTTGGGGCTCATTGCAGATGGTGCTGGTCGTGGTGCTACTTCTGGCCGGAGGGCTGGAGAGCTTGCGGACGGTTTCGATCATCGCGGCGTTCCCGTTCATGCTGTTGATGATCCTGCTCGCAGTCTCGCTTTACCGTGACCTGTCGCAGGAGATCGCGGCCCGCGATGAAAAAGCGCGCCTTCTCGAGCAGCGGATCGAACGCCTGCTGCTGCGGGAATCCGAACGCCAGAAGGCCGAGAAGGCCGAGGCCGAAGTTCATCCGACAGTCCCCGAAAACGGACGGTCGGACGAGGCACCTGATGAACGGAACGGCAGCGCCAGTCCGTGAGCGCACAGGTTTAGGGAAGCTGAGCTGCGACGCGCATCTGGTGCTTGAGATCAGTTCTGGGCTGTGAAGACGGCCCAGTCTTTTAGATTGCGATAGCTTCGGCGATACCCGAAACCGTCATTCAGGAACAAAGCCGAGCGCTTGGTGCCGATGCGATGTTGTCGTGATGGGACCAGTGGCCAGAACCGGCCTGAGTGGGGTGTTCATCGGCAATACCGCCGGAAACATCATCAATACGCTCGAACGCCCCGTTCTTGCGGTGAAACCTGATGGCTTCATAAGCCCTCTCGACCACCCGTTTGGAACGGCAGAGACCTAAAAACTCCCGAACGCCATGCCAAGCGCGATAATCAAGGCGCAAGCGATGGTCGGCACAACAACTGCGACCACAAAGATATCGCCATAGGCCTGCCTGTGCGTCATGCCACAAATACCCAGAAGGGTGACGACAGCGCCATTGTGCGGCAGCGTATCCAACCCCCCGGTGGCCACCGCAATCACACGATGCAATAAGGCGGGATCAACGCCCTGTAGGCTTGCCTGCGCCATGATTGATGGCCCCAGCACGTCCAGCGCAATTGACATGCCCCCCGATGCGGACCCTGTGATCCCGGCAAGGGCCGCCGATGATAGCGCCGCTGAGATGAGCGCATTCCCACCTGCCAAACCGTCAAGGCTTTGCCGGAAGACGTCAAACCCCGGCAAAGCAGCTATGACGGCGCCGAACCCTACAAGACTTGCTGTGTTGAACAGGGGAAGCAGGGCAGACTCCGCGCCATCGTTCAGGGATTGCATGACCCGCGGCGGGCGGCTGAGGATCAAGGCCAAGATCAGTGCCACAGCAAGTGCCGTAATGACTGACCAAAGCCCTCGCAAACGGGACAAATCGGTCGCGCCATAGGCGGGATCAGCCAGATATCCGGTATCCAGCAGGGGTAGCACGACGCTGCCCATGATCAGCGTAACGACCCCGACCGACAGGATCGGTGTGGCGGCTCTCCAGAGCGGCAATGCTCCGGAGGTTGTCGGGGTATTGGTTGCGGCAGCTACGTGGTGGCCGGTAAGCTTGCGCACCCGCCATTGCAGCCAGACCAAACCGAGCACCAACATGACCGCTCCAGCAATCAGCCCCAGTCCGGGGGCCGCAAAGGCTGTGGTCCCGAAGGTCGCCATGGGGATCGCGTTCTGGATGGACGGTGTGCCGGGCAGGGCCGTCATCGTGAACGTGAAGGCCCCCAAGGCGATGGTGGCGGGGATCAATCGCTGCGGAAGACCAGTTTGCACGAAAAGCGCGTGGGCCAGCGGCCAAGCTGCGAAGGCCACCACGAACAACGATACACCGCCATAGGTCAGCAGGGCACAGGCCAGAACAACCGCGAGGATCGCGTTTTTCGCACCCAGGGCCAATGCAATCGCACTGGCCAAACGCGCTGCGGCACCTGATGCTTCCATCACCTTGCCAAAAAGCGCACCCAGCAAGAACAACGGAAAGAAGGCGATCACAAACGTCCCCGCTGCTTGCATGAAGATCTGCGTATAGCCCGCAAGAACGGGTGCGCCCGATGCAAATGCAGCAAGCGTCGCGAGCACTGGTGCAAGGACCAGGACAGATATACCGCGCCATGCCCCTGCGATCAGTAGAGCCAGCGCCAAAAAGATCAGGATAACACTCATGCCTACGCCTCTTTCTGCGATGCAGCATAAGCAAAAAACAGGAAGTCGTGAAGGAATTTAAAGATTGGTTTGTTCGCTGACTGACGATTCAGTCGACGAATGCTGCGCGATGTACGAGTGGCAGCTTCGACGGGCCGCACCACAGCATTGGAGCGGCAAGGTAAATGGCCGGAATGGGCCGTTAATGACTACGGACCTCATCTATTCTCTAAAAAATGGCTGGCCTCAAGGATGGTCTCTGCCAACCCGTCAAAAAAGGGCGCAGGCGTGACATCAATCAAACTTGTGGGCACGTCTTGTGATTTGTCAGCTGTATCGGCCGTACGTGTCACAACGATGAGTGTACTTTTGTTGTTCAGCAGTTCGCGATAGCTCGCGCCCGTCCCATGCTTCAATACGTTGATCGCAAGATAGTACTGGTGAAGTCTATCCGCGAGATGGGCATTCCCGGCAGCCAAGAGCGCTTCTTTTACTTTACGCGATAGCGGGCCACGTTTGAAATGGCGCTGCATGCGTGCTTCAAACACGGTGAAAATATCCACTGCGGCCAGTTCAATCGCGCGTGTTTCGGATGTCATCTCTTTGATTTGTGCAGTGGACAGGGTTTGACCCTCGGCGAGTTTCAGAATTTCTGAAATCCGATCTTGGGAAGACTTTGCTGTAATCTGCGCGGTGTGAACCAGTTCCGATAGGGTTTGTGAGACTGCCAATTTTCGTGCTCCTGATGGTTGGTTCCCCCAATAACCGAAACGAGCGGCGTTGGTAGGGACGATTGGGGCTGTACAGCCGCTTTATGTCCGCTCCCGCTAGGCTGCGCTGTGGTGACGAATGGCCGGTGAGGGCACCCCTAATGCTTGAAGCAGTTTTCTCTGTGCCAAGTCAGAAACTCCGGCCTTGGCCGGTTTGCTGGACGTTCAGGAACACAGAGCTTGCCTGACCTATTGATCAGACCCTTTACGGCATCCAGATCATTGCTTTGCCGAGAGACGAGTATGGTCAGATCTTCGGCCAGCCCTACCAGACCGCGATCAAACATCCAGTGGGCGGTTCCCGATAGCGCGAGACCGTTGCTGACGATGTCAGGACCATCATACTCGACAGGCCGGATATGCGCGGCCTCCGCCTCGGCCCTTCCGCCACCATTGATAAGGCGGAGCCCTGTAATCGCACAGCGTTCACCGTAGGCGCGAAGCACGGTCTTTCTGAAGTTGCGATCACGGACGACGCGGTTGGTCAATTGATTGACACGATCACGAGCAGATAGATGCGCGAACGGCGCATGCGTTTCCTGAAAATCACCCGGCTGACTGGCTTGATCAACCCTTGGCAGAATATCATGATCTTGCCCCAAGCCACGTTCGACAATCCGAGAGAAGTCCATCGGAGAAAGTTCCCGAACGGCGGCCTGGGCACGGCCTGATATTTTTCCGTTGTCGTTCAATAGGCCCTGCTCAACGACATCATCAGCATCGCGAAAAGGGACCGGATCACCGAAGTCGAGGTAGGTTCCGGGCTCAATGATGGCCAAGTGCATGTCGGCGTTTCTTGGATCGGCTATGATCTCTTGTACTTTCGCAACAGCGAAGTATCCCTTGGTATTCCTGACCTTGCTAGGCTCAAGATAAACGATCCAGTCACCTTCACATTGCTGTGCGCGCGACAGGTATTGCTTCGGAAACTGGTATCGTTCCGAAGGGACGTCATCATAGATTGAATCTGTGCGGTGAATAAAAACGCCAAATGCCATGCTGTTGAGGATGCCTGGAAAGTCGCGGGCCGCCAAGCGGGAAAAAACACTGAAAGCAAAGGGACTATCCTTTGGACAAACGCGGTAGTCACTGTGCGGCAGCATGGCCTCTGGCTCCAATGCCGTCTTCGTCTGCCAGCAACGCCATGATGTAAGCCACGGTGATTTGGGCAGCTTGGATCAGCATCAATGCGTCATCCATGCGTGGGTGAAGTTTTCATCAGACAATATCCGGCCCCCGCTCCTTCCCCCCGCTATACGGTGGAAGGCCCTTCACTTTCAGATCCGTATCCACACGATGCCTTTTGACGGTGGCCAGCCGCTTCCCCGCAGGCTTTGCACCTGCCCTGCGTTGGCTATTGTGGCCGCAGCAGTCCCCGATCCGTCATATCGTGCATTGGCATCGATTTGCTCGGCCGGTGGGTTCCGTAGTCGTGTTTCTGCGCCGGGCCAGAAGGAGCCGCGTCGGCGCGGGGTGGGGTAGTCCCCGGATCGTGTTCCTGGCTTGGCGGCCGGTGCGCAGGCATACCGTGGCCATCGCTCTTTTTTCGTGCGCGGATGCCTGGAGAAGCGACGGGTGTAAACCGAAGGCAAAGGCGGTGTTCCGTGATTGGGAACACGCATCGAGCCTTCCGGGTTTTGCGGGAGTTTAACCAAGTGCATTGATTGCACCAGAACTTGCGGACGGGCCTGCTTTGGGCCTCGCCTTGACTATAACTCTCCCAATGATCATGTTTTGTTCTCGATGGAGGCGGGCCATGCGGTGATGCATGCTGAGGACCGAGGGAGCGACCGGATGAGCAAACCAACAAAAAGAAACACTGAGGATCAACCCACGCAGGCGGCAGATGAAGATTTCGCGATCTACCCGCACCGCGATCACATTACGCAGGCATCGATGCCGTTTAAACTCCATGATTATGGCGACAAGGGCGCGTTCAATGAGGACCAGATCCGAGAGCTATCTGATCGACACAGCCTGACGATAGAACAGATCCGCGAACTTTCTCGGCTGGTCGGATATGCCCTCGACATTGAATCTCAAGTCAGTCTCGTATCGATCAGTCGCACAACTGCGGCACGGCGCCTAAGGAACCGCAAACTTGGCAAGCGCAACCGGGACAAGCAACTCGATGCCGCTGAAGCCAATGCCTTGTTCGACGGTTTTGGGTGCGACGTCCGCGTGGCGGAAGAGGCGGTTGTCTCGCGCTCAAACTCTGGCGCCCCCACCAGGCACGAGATGCACCATGACGGCGTTACAATCGTAAGCCTCGACGATGCCCAACGCATCTTGCAACCTGACGATCGCACCAAGGAACGCGATAGCCGTCGTATTCTTGTTGTCGAGGCCTGCTGCTATGTGGCGCGCGACGCCGGCTGGCGGGTGACCTACACAAGCGATAGCACAGCCTTGAAAGATCAACGTGGCGGTCGTTTGATCAACCTGATCAAGGATGTCATCGCGATGGTGTCGCACAACGCCCACAAAGCGAGCGTTCATACCTTGAAGGATGATCTCGTACGGGTATCGCGTCGCTTCGAGAGACGTGAACGTAAAAAACAGCCACCAGAGCGCCGCTAAACACGCATAACCTGAAGTCCATATACTGGACGGTATTTCCCTCTATCTCCTTCGCAGGATTTGCTCGCTAACGGTGCCCCCGCGTTCCCATCCTGATTGACGC
>NZ_DASYOK010000281.1:0-4375 GCF_036007805.1 Yoonia sp. | reverse complement strand
AAAGATATTGTTCGCCGATGAATGATTTGCTTACTGAGAATTTTTCGCACCTCCGGCAGCTGTCGAGAAATATTGATGCACGCCTGCACTCTGACACGGCTACGGACAGGGTAATCCGTAATGAGCTTGCTTGTATGTTTGCCGTAACAATCGTTGCGACTGATGAGGGGATAGTAAAGACCACTTTGATGGATTACGCATCTAGGGTGCACCCGAAATACTTTAAATACGTTGAAAAGGATTTTCAGAAGTCCAATGCAAGAATATCGGGTAATGACCTCAAGGAGCATTCGATCCGATTTGGTCTGTCTTCTTGGGAGCATCCCAACGCACCGAAGAATGCGACAACATATCACAGAATTATCGCGGAACGACGTCCAGTCGTTGAGCGTCGCTTCCGGAAAGATATGATGGGGAGCTACACTAGTCTATTTCAGTGGCGGAATGCATATGCACACGAGCGTTCTACAACCGCGACACTGCTGGATGTATACGAAGCGCACCGAGTTGCGCAGTATGTAGTAGCTTCTTTCGTTAGAGCCTTTGAAGAAGGCTAGACACCCTCACCCCTCCCCGCTATACGCCCTCAATCACCTGACCTCGGGATTCGTTCCGGGGTCTTTGTGATGTTGCGGAACGCCGGGGAGAACCCCGGCCTACGTAGGTCGGGGTTCTCCCCGACATCTCTAAATCGGGCACCTACGGGGGCCTCTCACATCAGGGTTCCGTAAGGGGCCCGCCAAGCAAACGGAAGAAGCTAACATGGCACTCAAGTCGTACAAACCGACGACGCCGGGCCAGCGTGGGCTGGTGCTGATCGACCGTTCGGAGCTTTGGAAAGGACGTCCTGTCAAGTCTCTCACTGAGGGTCTGACGAAATCGGGCGGCCGGAACAACACCGGACGGATCACTATGCGTCGTATTGGTGGGGGCGCAAAGCGTCTTTACCGCATCGTCGATTTCAAGCGCAACAAGCTGGATATGCCTGCTGTTGTCGCACGGATCGAATATGACCCGAACCGCACCGCATTTATCGCGCTGATCCAGTACGAAGACGGTACACAGAATTACATCCTTGCCCCCCAGCGCCTCGCGATTGGTGACAAGGTGATCGCATCCGCCAAGGCTGACATCAAGCCAGGCAACGCAATGCCCTTCAGCGGCATGCCTATCGGTACGATCGTTCACAACATCGAAATGAAAGCAGGCAAAGGCGGCCAGATCGCCCGTGCAGCCGGTACCTACGCCCAGTTCGTTGGTCGTGACGGTGGCTACGCGCAGGTCCGTTTGTCATCCGGTGAATTGCGCCTGGTACGTCAGGAATGCATGGCCACTGTCGGTGCTGTGTCCAACGCGGACCACTCGAACCAGAACTTCGGTAAAGCAGGCCGTATGCGTCACAAGGGCATCCGCCCGTCTGTGCGTGGTGTTGCGATGAACCCGATCGACCACCCGCACGGTGGTGGTGAAGGCCGGACATCTGGTGGTCGGACACCGGTTACGCCTTGGGGTAAAGACACCAAGGGCAAGCGTACCCGTAACAAGAACAAAGCGTCGCAGAGCCTGATCATCCGCTCGCGTCACGCCAAGAAGAAGGGTCGTTAATTATGGCTCGTTCCGTATGGAAAGGCCCCTTTGTGGATGCCTACGTCTTGAAAAAGGCGGAAAGCACACGCGAAAGCGGCCGCAACGAAGTGATCAAGATCTGGTCGCGTCGTTCGACAATCCTGCCTCAGTTCGTCGGTCTCACCTTTGGTGTGTACAACGGCAAGAAGCACATCCCTGTTAACGTCACAGAAGACATGATCGGTCAGAAGTTCGGTGAATATTCACCAACCCGCACCTATTACGGTCACGCTGCTGACAAAAAAGCGAAGCGGAAATAAGCCATGAGCAAGGATAAGAATCCCCGCCGCGTGGCCGATAACGAAGCAATGGCAAAACTGCGCATGCTCCGGACGTCCCCGCAAAAGCTGAACCTCGTTGCTGGCCTGATCCGCGGCAAGAAAGTCGAGCAGGCGCTGACCGACCTGACTTTCTCGAAAAAGCGGATTTCGGACGACGTGAAGAAGTGCCTTCAGTCGGCGATCGCCAACGCCGAGAACAACCACAACCTTGACGTCGATGAACTGGTCGTCGCAGAGGCCTATGTCGGTAAGAACCTCACCATGAAGCGCGGTCGCCCTCGGGCCCGTGGTCGCTTTGGTAAGATCATCAAGCCGTTTGCAGAGATCACCATCAAGGTGCGTCAAGTTGAGGAGCAATCATAATGGGTAACAAAGTAAACCCGATCGGTATGCGTCTTCAGGTCAACCGCACCTGGGATAGCCGCTGGTACGCTGATACCAAAGACTATGGCGACCTGTTGCTGGAAGACCTCAAGATCAAGGCTTTCATCAAGAAAGAATGCGCACAGTCCGGCGTCAGCCGCGTGATCATCGAGCGTCCGCACAAAAAGTGCCGCGTCACGATCCATGCAGCACGTCCCGGTGTGATCATCGGCAAGAAAGGTGCAGACATCGAAGGTCTGCGCAAGAAACTTGCCGCGCTGACAGCCTCCGAGCTGCACCTGAACATCGTTGAAGTCCGCAAGCCCGAGCTTGACGCAGCACTGGTTGCCGAAAGCATTGGCCAGCAGCTTGAGCGTCGTGTGTCTTTCCGTCGCGCAATGAAGCGTGCGGTTCAGAACGCCATGCGCATGGGCGCCCTGGGTATCCGGGTCAACCTTGCCGGTCGTCTGGGCGGTGCTGAAATTGCACGGACGGAATGGTACCGCGAAGGTCGTGTGCCGCTGCACACGCTGCGCGCCGACATCGACTATGCACTGTATGAGGCAATGACGCCTTATGGGATCATCGGCATCAAGGTCTTCATCTACAAAGGTGAGATCATGGAGCACGATCCGTCAGCGCACGACCGTAAACATGCTGAGCTGCAAGAGGGCGCTGTCCCTCGCGGCCCACGTCGCTAAGGAGCTGATGATATGCTGCAACCAAAGCGTACAAAACACCGCAAGCTGCACAAAGGCCGCATCCGTGGTGAAGCAAAGGGCGGGTCTGACCTGAACTTTGGCACCTACGGCCTGAAGGCGATCGAGCCTGAGCGTATCACTGCGCGCCAGATCGAAGCTGCACGTCGCGCCATGACGCGTCACATGAAGCGTCAGGGCCGTGTCTGGATCCGTATTTTCCCGGATCTGCCAGTTACCTCGAAGCCTATCGAAGTGCGTATGGGTAAAGGTAAAGGTTCCATCGATTTTTGGGCATGTAAGGTCAAGCCAGGCCGCGTTATGTTCGAAATCGACGGCGTGACTGAAGTGGTCGCCCGTGAGGCCCTGCGCCTTGCCGCGATGAAGCTGCCGATCAAGACACGGACCGTGGTTCGCGAAGATTGGTAAACCGTTAAATCCGCAGGATTTAACGGTGTGCGGTGGAGCGAATTTGCGAAGCAAACTCGCGGGCCGCACAGGATGCTGATGAAATGCGTATGTCGGGGCGGGCCCCGACCTACGGTGAGAATAAAGAAGCCCCTGCCGAGAGATCGGCGGGGGCTTTTTGTTTCAGCCTGTCGCAGCAAGCTCCCGCCCGGCATCGCCTGGCAGCGACCGGACCTCCCCCATGGGGAGGGCGCTCTTGCGACGTTGCAAAGATCGGGACGGTCGTGCGTGGTTGCGGCGCTCCGCCAATCAGCCCTGTTGGCGCGCCCGCCCCGAGGTCCGGGCGCTGCCCTTCGTTAGGCCATTCACCCCCACCCGTAATTAAAACTCACCGATATCCGTTCTTCTTCCGCCATATTCATCGGCACCTCGTGGCGCAGCCAGCTTTCCCAGAGCAGAACATCACCCACTGCGGGCTTCGCATAAAAGAAAGTCCGCAGCTCGTCGCGCGCGTCTTTCATCCGTGTGGGTGCCGCCATCATCATGGCAAGGCGGGGGTCTTCGAATTTGATCGCACTCGCCCCGTCGGGCATGGCGACGTAGGTCGTGCCGCTGATCACCGAATGGGGGTGGATATGGCCGGTGTGGATACCGCCTTCGGGCAGGATGTTGATCCAGATGTCTTCGAGTTGCAGTTTCTTGTCGCCAAGATCGAAGGCGAGGTCTTTGGCAAAGGCCGCGACATGGGCATCGAGAACGGCGACGAGATCTTTGAAGATCGGGAACCGCCACGGCAGGTCGCTGAGTGAGGCATAAGAGGTATAGCCTGGATACCCGTGCTCTTCGCCCCCGTCCTGGCCGGCTTCGTCATCATCCGCGATAACAAGGCAGGAGTTTTCAAGCTCGGCAGGGTCAACGGGCGCGCCATGCTCGGAGAGTTTGGCGTGATAGAGGCGGGTCGCGAAGAGTGATTTGATTTCAGTCATACAGGTGTCTTAG
>NZ_DASYOK010000280.1:0-5840 GCF_036007805.1 Yoonia sp. | reverse complement strand
ATCCTTGTTCCCGTCTCATTCGAAGCCGACCGCAATGCCCAAGGCGCGATGGAAATCGCCAAGGCTCTGTGCGGAGAAGGCGGCGCAATCACCTGCCTGCACGTCATCGAGCAGCTACCGCAATATGCGACGCAATACCTTCCTCCGGGCCATCTGGAGGCGGCGAAGGCCGAGATGGTCGAGAACCTCAAGTCATTGGTGGCGGATGTCGACAATGCGACCGCTGTCGTGGTCGATGGTCATGCATCCCGCACCATACTGGGTTTTGCCGAAAAGAACGATGTTGACCTGATTATCATCGCCAGCCATCAGCCGGAAATGCAGGACTATTTGCTGGGGTCGACTGCGGCCAAAGTTGTGCGCCATGCAAAATGCGCAGTGCACGTCTTACGATAACGCTGGTCAGGTTTCAAATGCGCTGATACGCCAGCACCATGCCGGTGCTGTCTGACAATATTCGCGGTGCGCTTCTGATGATGGGGGCGATGTGCGCCTATACGCTGAACGATGCTTTCATGAAGTCGTTGGCGGATGAAATTCCGTTGTTTCAGGCGATCTTTGTCCGTGGGCTGGGGGCGATCGTGTTCCTTGTCTTTATGTGCAAGGTTCTGGGGCAACTTCGCTTTACATTCCCCGCGCGGGATTGGGGCCTTGTGATCCTGCGGACCGTGGGCGAGATCGGCGGCACCTACTTTTTTCTGACCGCGCTTTTCAACATGCCCATCGCAAATGTCAGCGCTATTTTGCAGGTCCTGCCGCTCTCGGTTGCTTTGGCGGCGGCGCTATTTCTGCGCGAGCCTTTGGGCTGGCGCAGGCTTTCGGCCATTATCGTCGGTTTTTGCGGTGTTCTTTTGATTATCCAGCCGGGTGGTGCGGACTTTAGCGCATACAGCATCTATGCCCTCGCGGCGGTGGCCTGTGTCACATTGCGTGATATTGCGGTGCGCAGGATGTCACGGAATGTGCCTTCAGTCTTTGTTGCACTTGTCGCGGCGGTCGGTGTGACGGGGCTTGGCGGCGTTGGCTCTCTCTTTGTGGAATGGCAGCCCTTTACCGCGCTCTCCGGTATGCAGTTGGCGGGCGCGACAGGGTTCCTGATCTTCGGGTATATCGCGTCGGTCAGTGCCATGCGTTTCGGGGATATCGCGTTTGTCGCGCCGTTCCGGTACACAAGCCTCCTTGTTGCACTTGTGCTCGGGATGCTTGTGTTCGGCGAATGGCCCAATGCGCTGGCGCTGGTCGGTGGCATGATCGTTGTCGCGACGGGGCTGTTTACGCTTTACCGTGAAACCAAGCTGCGGATCCGGAACCGGATGGTTCCGGACCGGATCAGATAGGTTGCCCTAGTTTGCGGTGCCGAAGAACACGCCATTCACGTCCATATTGAAGTCGCCCGTCGCAAAGCCCGTCGCGGACCCAAAGACGGCGTCGCCTTCATTGAAGTGGTCGCGCACAGTTCCGTCAAGCGTCAGCACCATCTGGCTTTCCACCGCGAACCCGTCGTTATCAACACCCGAGATCTGACCGGATGCAAAGGCATCGAGATCACCACGTGTTTCGGTGCCGGTGATGCCAAGGCTGCCACCGAACCGCTGGTTCGGGGTGCCGTTTGGATCAATCAGGTTGATATTGGTGACGCTGCCAGAAATATCGTTGTCGCCGAAATCGACCAGCATTGTCATATCGCCCAGAATACTGCCCTGCGCGTCACCGCTGACATCGGCCCCGACGTGCCCACGGTAGGTGACACCGCCAGAGGGCAGGTCAGACAGGGGCGTGAACGGAAGCGCGGCGATGCGTTCTGCCTCGAACATGGCGTTGTCAACATCGCGTGACGAAACGGTTGGGGCATTGGGTTCGACGGTTGTTGTGGCGCAGGCGGCGAGGGTGGCAAGCGTCATGAGACTGAGAGTGAGCCGTGTCATGTGATGGTCTCCTACAAAGGGTGTTTTGTATTGGACGGCACGACGGGCGCGCCTTGGACCATGACTTGGGACCAGTGTGATCTGCTAGGCAATAAAGCCAGCATGATATGGGATAACAGAGGCGGAATTGCAGGCGTGCGACACAGAAGTCGCGTGGCTGTCGCGGCGCTGTTGACAGGCCAAGAGACTCCCCCTATACGCCGCTCATCCGGGCTGGGGGCAATCCCCGTCGTCCCGATATCATACCACGTAGTGGCCAAGAACCGAGCGCTTTTTCTGCTTTGTTCCTCTGGAGCTCACCGCACCGAACCTCCGGTAAGGGTTCGACTGCGGAATTTTTGTGCTTTCCGAACTGGAAGCATGTTTTTGAAACCCGCGTTTGCCGGACGCAAAATGTGAATAGATGGGAACATCAAACGATGCCAACGATTCAGCAGCTGATCCGCAAGCCGCGCCAGCCAAAAGTCACACGATCCAAATCTCAGCACATGGAAGGCTGCCCGCAGAAGCGCGGCGTCTGCACACGTGTTTATACAACGACACCAAAGAAGCCGAACTCGGCGATGCGTAAGGTTGCCAAAGTGCGCCTGACAAACGGCTTTGAGGTCATCTCTTACATCCCCGGTGAAAGCCACAACCTTCAGGAACACTCTGTGGTTCTGATCCGCGGCGGCCGTGTAAAAGACCTTCCAGGTGTGCGTTACCACATTCTGCGCGGTGTGCTTGATACACAAGGTGTCAAAGACCGTAAGCAGCGTCGTTCGAAGTACGGCGCGAAGCGTCCTAAGTAAGGAAGAGATCAGATGTCACGTCGTCACGCCGCTGAAAAACGCGAAGTTCTGCCAGACGCAAAGTTTGGCGATATCGTTCTGACCAAGTTCATGAACAACCTGATGGTTGACGGTAAGAAATCCGTCGCCGAACGTATCGTCTACAACGCCTTTGACCGTGTTGAAGACAAGCTGAAGAAATCCCCTGTGGAAGTCTTCCACGAGAGCCTTGATAACATCAAGCCAGCCGTCGAAGTGCGTTCGCGCCGCGTTGGTGGTGCGACATATCAGGTGCCTGTTGAAGTGCGCCCCGAGCGCCGCGAAGCGCTGGCGATCCGCTGGCTGATCGCTGCTGCGAAAAAGCGCAACGAAAACACCATGGAAGAGCGCCTTGCAGGCGAGCTGATGGATGCGGTCAACGGCCGCGGCACAGCCGTCAAGAAGCGTGAAGACACCCACAAAATGGCCGACGCGAACAAAGCGTTCAGCCACTACCGCTGGTAAGAGGAAAGCACCACAATGGCACGCGATTACCCCCTCGAACTTTACCGTAACTTCGGGATCATGGCGCACATCGACGCAGGTAAGACCACCTGTTCCGAGCGTATCCTGTACTACACCGGTAAATCACACAACATCGGCGAAGTGCATGATGGCGCCGCTACCATGGACTGGATGGAGCAAGAGCAGGAACGTGGCATTACGATCACCTCTGCTGCGACAACCACGTTCTGGGAGCGCACTGAGGACGGCGTTGAGCCTGACAGCCCCAAGCACCGTCTGAACATCATCGACACCCCCGGTCACGTTGACTTCACCATCGAAGTCGAGCGTTCGCTGGCTGTGCTTGACGGTGCGGTCTGTGTTCTCGACGCCAACGCCGGTGTTGAGCCGCAGACAGAGACTGTCTGGCGTCAGGCTGACCGCTATAAAGTCCCGCGTATGGTTTTCGTCAACAAGATGGACAAGATCGGCGCTGACTTCTTCAACTGCGTGCGCATGATCGAAGACCGGACCGGTGCAAAAGCCGTGCCAGTCGGGATTCCGATCGGTGCAGAGAACGAGCTGGAAGGCCTCATCGACCTCGTCACCATGGAAGAGTGGCTGTGGCAAGGTGAAGATCTGGGCGCGTCCTGGATCAAGGCACCTATCCGTGACAGCCTCAAGGATATGGCCGACGAATGGCGTGGCAAGATGATCGAAGCCGCCGTCGAAATGGACGACGACGCGATGATGGAATACCTCGAAGGCAACGAGCCTGACGTGCCAACACTGCGCAAGCTGCTCCGCAAGGGTACGCTGGCGATGGCATTCGTTCCTGTGCTGGGTGGTTCCGCGTTCAAGAACAAAGGGGTTCAGCCTCTGTTGAACGCAGTTGTCGATTATCTGCCAAGCCCGATGGACGTCGTTGACTACATGGGCTTCAAGCCAGGCGACGAGACAGAGACACGCAACATCCCGCGTCGTGCGGATGACAACATGGCGTTCTCCGGTCTGGCGTTCAAAATCATGAACGACCCGTTTGTGGGCTCTTTGACGTTTACACGGATCTACTCCGGTAAGCTGATGAAGGGTGACACCATGCTCAACTCTACCAAGGGTAACAAAGAGCGTGTTGGCCGTATGATGATGATGCACTCCAACAACCGCGAAGAGATCAGCGAAGCCTGGGCCGGTGACATTATCGCACTGGGTGGTCTGAAAAACACAACAACCGGTGACACACTTTGTGATGCAGCCGATCCTGTTGTTCTTGAAACAATGACCTTCCCCGATCCGGTGATCGAGATTGCGGTCGAGCCAAAGACAAAGGCCGACCAGGAGAAAATGGGTATCGCGCTGGCGCGTCTTGCGGCAGAAGATCCGTCCTTCCGCGTGGAAACTGACATCGAAAGCGGTCAGACCATCATGAAGGGCATGGGCGAATTGCACCTCGACATCCTCGTCGACCGCATGAAGCGCGAATTCAAAGTCGAAGCCAACATCGGTGCGCCACAAGTGGCCTACCGTGAGACCATCGGCCACGAAGTCGAGCACACCTATACCCACAAGAAACAGTCTGGTGGTTCCGGTCAGTACGCGGAAGTGAAGATGATCATTTCTCCGACAGAGCCAGGCGAGGGTTATTCGTTTGAAAGCCGCATCGTCGGTGGTGCTGTGCCGAAGGAATACATCCCCGGTGTTGAAAAAGGCATCCTGTCTGTCATGGATAACGGCCCGTTGGCCGGCTTCCCTGTGATCGACTTCAAGGTGGCTTTGATCGACGGTAAGTTCCACGACGTTGACTCCTCCATCATGGCGTTCGAAATCGCGGCCCGTATGTGTATGCGTGAAGGCATGCGCAAAGCCGGTGCGAAACTGCTCGAACCGATCATGAAGGTCGAGGTGGTGACACCCGAGGAATATACCGGCGGGATCATCGGTGACCTGACATCACGCCGCGGCATGGTGCAGGGTCAGGACACACGCGGCAACGCGATTGTCATCGACGCGATGGTGCCTCTGGCGAATATGTTCGGCTACATCAACACACTGCGTTCCATGTCTTCGGGCCGTGCGCAGTTTACGATGCAGTTCGACCACTACGATCCAGTGCCAAGCAACATCTCTGAAGAGATCCAGGCAAAATACGCTTAATCGGGATGGCGGGGTGAACCCCGCCCTACCCAACACCCCGTAGGGCGGGGCCTGCCCCGCCGCCCAAACCTAAATTTGAAGGAGCCACACCATGGCAAAGGCAAAGTTTGAACGTAACAAGCCGCACGTAAACATTGGCACAATCGGCCACGTTGACCACGGCAAGACCACCCTGACCGCTGCGATCACCAAGTATTTCGGTGACTTCAAGGCCTACGACCAGATTGACGGCGCGCCAGAAGAGAAGGCCCGTGGTATCACCATTTCGACCGCACACGTCGAGTATGAGACAGAGTCCCGTCACTACGCCCACGTCGACTGCCCCGGCCACGCTGACTATGTGAAGAACATGATCACCGGTGCCGCGCAGATGGACGGCGCGATCCTGGTTGTGAACGCAGCCGACGGCCCGATGCCACAGACCCGCGAGCACATCCTGCTCGGCCGTCAGGTTGGTATCCCTTACATGGTCGTTTACATGAACAAGGTTGACCAGGTTGATGACGAA
>NZ_DASYOK010000279.1:0-3752 GCF_036007805.1 Yoonia sp. | reverse complement strand
GCACTGACGGGGGCGAATTTGATGTTCGAAATGCTGTCGATCCTGCCGGGTGTGCCGTACCGCTAGGCTTCACACGTGACCATCGGCGCAGGAGCTGCGTCCGAAATGACTTATGAGGGCCGTATCATGCGTATTCTTTATCTAATCATTCTCATTGTTGCCGGTCTTGCCGCCTATGTGCGGTTTGCGCCGACGGACATAGCGCGCTGGCATCAAGTGCCCGAAGTGACCACGGCAGGCGATACGGAGGGGGCAGGATCATTCCTTGCCGTCCGCCGCATAAACGCCCCCGCAGCCGACGTGTTGGCGATGGTCGAAGCGCGGGCCTTGGCGACACCAAGAACACGGTTGCTGGCGGGCAGTGTGGCGGAGGGTATGATAACCTTTCAGACACGGTCGCTTTTGTGGGGCTTTCCCGATCATACAACTGTTGCTGTGCAGGGTGATTTGCTTGTGATTTATGGCAGGTTGCGGTTCGGCCAGTCCGATATGGGGGTGAACAAGGCGCGCGTTGAAAGCTGGCTTGAAACGCTTGCCCCCTTGACCGAGCCGCTTTGATCCGCCAATCGGTGATCCATGATCGCATCTGATAAAATCGAACAACTGATTGACCGTTTCCAGTTTCTGGAGGCGAAAATGTCCAGTGGTGCCGCGGGCAATGATATTGCCAAACTGGGCAAGGAATACGCCGATTTGCGCCCCGTCGTGGAAACCGTGACCGCCTACAAGGACCTGCTCGCGCAGATCGCCGATGCTGAGGCGATGCTTGCCGATCCGGAGATGAAGGAACTGGCCGAGGCTGAATTGCCTGATCTGAAAGCGGCGCTGGAAGCGTCCGAGCATGATGTGCAACTCGCGCTTTTGCCCAAAGATGCCGCTGACAGCCGGCCAGCATTGCTGGAAATCCGGCCCGGCACGGGCGGTGACGAGGCAGGGCTTTTTGCGGCTGATCTGCTGCGGATGTATCAGCGCTATGCCGAAAAGCAGGGCTGGAAATTCGAAATCCTCGAAGAAAGCCTGAGCGAACTTGGGGGCGTGAAAGAGGTCGTCGCAAGGGTTGTCGGTGATGGTGTTTTTGCAAGGCTGAAATACGAAAGCGGTGTGCACCGTGTGCAGCGTGTGCCGGAAACCGAGAGTGGCGGGCGTATTCACACCTCTGCTGCGACGGTGGCAGTGCTACCCGAGGCCGAGGACGTGGATATCGAGATCAATGCGAATGATTTGCGCATTGATACGATGCGCGCCTCCGGATCGGGTGGACAGCACGTCAATACGACCGACAGTGCGGTGCGGATCCTGCATATTCCCACAGGTATCATTGTGGTCAGTTCCGAGAAATCCCAGCACCGCAACCGCGAGATTGCGATGCAGGTGCTTAAAACGCGTCTGTTTGATCTGGAGCGCCAGCGCGTGGACAGCGAACGATCGGCTGACCGGAAAAGTCAGGTCGGGTCGGGGGACCGCTCGGAGCGGATCCGGACCTATAACTTCCCGCAAGGGCGGCTGACGGACCATCGGATCAACCTGACGCTCTATTCTCTGGGGCAGGTGATGCAAGGCGATCTGGATGAAATCATCGACGCCTTGCAGTCTGATGCACAAGCCACGATGCTGGCCGAGATGGGCGCGTGAGTGACGACAAGACCGGCAGTCAGGTTCTGGCGGCGGCTGTTCAGCAACTCACGAAAGCCGGGGTACCCGATGCCGCGCGGGATGCGCGCAAGCTTTTTGCCTATGCCGCTGGCGTTGATGCAGGGCGGTTGACGCTGATTTTGCCAGAGCCCGTGTCGGCAGAGGTCGCCACACGCTTTGAGCACCTGATTGCGCGCCGGTCGCGGTTCGAACCTGTGTCGCATCTGACCGGATCACGCGCGTTCTATGGTCGCGATTTCGAGGTCACAAAGGATGTCCTTGATCCGCGTCCTGACACGGAAACCCTGATTGATGTGGCGCTGCGGGATCCTTTTGCGCGTGTGCTTGATCTCGGGACCGGCTCGGGTTGCATTCTGGTGACGCTGCTGGCGGAAAATACGCAGGCGGTTGGTGTGGGGGCCGATGTGTCGCCCAAGGCGCTTGCCGTGGCCTTGCGCAACGCGCAGCGACACCACGTGGATGACAGGGCAACCTTTGTGCAAAGCGACTGGATGGCGGGTATCAGGCGGCCCTTTGATCTGATCGTGGCGAACCCGCCCTATATTGCCGCCGATGAAATGGCGGTTCTGTCACGCGATGTGCGCGAATGGGAACCGCGTTTGGCACTGACCGATGAGGCCGATGGGCTGTCGGCCTATCGCACCATCATCGCGCAGGCCCAAGATGTGCTGGAACCCGACGGCCGGTTGATATTCGAGATCGGATCGACGCAAGGCCGCGCGGTGGCCGAACTGATGCTGCAAGGGGGGCTGGCGCATGTTTTCGTGATTCCCGACCTTGATGGCCGTGACCGCGTTGTGATCGGCAAAACCAAGAGCTTTTGACCGACATGCGCCACATTAACTGGCGAAAACACGCCTTTTGCTCACTTTAGTCTTGTCTTGCACCCCCCCACATGCTTATTCATTCCCATCGGATGGGACGAGGCTCGCCACTGACCTCCCCCCGATCAGTCGCCAAACATCGCAAGGCTACACATTTGAGGCGCGCTATTAGCGCGACATTGGCCCAGCAACGACAGCCAAAGGCTTGAAAGCAACTTATGAGATCATCTAAGTCACGGTCGCGGAATAAAAGTCGCAACAACCGGCCCACGGGCGGTAACATCATCAACCGGGTTTTTGACAGCTCGGGCCCTGATGGCAAAGTGCGTGGTACGCCGCAGCAAATTATTGAAAAATATAACCAACTTCACCGCGATGCCGTTGTGTCGGGTGACCGTGTGGATGCGGAAAACTTTGCCCAGCACGCGGAACACTACACGCGTCTTCTGGCCGAAGCGCAGCGCGAAGTAGACGCCAAGCGCGAAGAGCAGGAAGAGCAGAACCGTCAACGTCAGGCCGAGCGTGATCGCGAGCGCCAAGAGCGCCTGAACGCGCAGGAAGAGGCCGCGAACGCGCCTTTGGAGATGGATCAGCCCGATCATGCGCATGAAGAAGGCGACAGCGGGTTGGTGGAAACACCCGAGGCCAAGCCAAAGCGCCCGCGTCAGCCACGCAAACCGCGCAAGGCACCCGATGAGGGGCCAAAGAACGACAATGCCCCAGAGGCTGCCGAATAGACACAAGCCCTCCGATTTCGGGGGGCTTTTTGTTTGGCGGGGGCAGGATTGCCTCCGGCGGAAGTTTGAAGGGACATGGAAAGCCTAGGACGCGTCGAGGCTTCTTGCCAAGGCGCAGAAGGCCTCTAGCCCGACCTGTTCGGCGCGTTCCGTGGGTTTGATCCCGACTGCATTCAGGTGGTCTTCAATATCGGGGCTGACGGATTTGAGCGCGGAGCGCAGCATCTTGCGGCGCTGGTTGAACGCGGCGGCCACCACTTTGTTCAGCGTGGCAGGATCCGCAGGGTAGCGCGGTGCGGGCAGGGCGGTCAGGTGCACCACGGCGGAGTTTACTTTGGGTGGGGGGCTGAAGGCCTCTGGCGGCAATTCCAGCACGATCTTGGCGTCCGTGCGCCACTGCGCCAGTAGCGCCAGACGCCCGTAGGCTTTGCTGCCCGGTGTCGCGACGATCCTTTGCGCCACTTCGCGTTGGAACATCAGTGTCAGGCTGTCCCAGAAGGGGGGCCATTCCGGTGGTGTCAGCCAGCGCACCAGAAGT
>NZ_DASYOK010000278.1:0-18434 GCF_036007805.1 Yoonia sp. | reverse complement strand
GCCAGACCCGGGTCAACCTGATCCTGCAGCGCCACGCTGAGCTTTTCGAACTGGGCGATGTCGATGTCGCCGGTGTTGGCCATACCACCAATGGGCAGGCGGATGCCAAGCTCGCCTTCATAGAGGCGAAATGCATTGGTTCCGACGATGGTGCCGCCCAACCGGAAGGTCCCGGCTGCGGCCATGGCCGACAGGATGGACCCGGTCGCCCGGTCGGTGGTGGTCATGCCTTCGGCGCGCAAGAGCCGGACAAGCCGCGACCGTGCGGCCTGCCGATCCTTGGCGATCGCGCGCACCTCTTCAATCCGATCGATGCGCGCGCGCGTCGCGTCGCTGTCCTCGCCGATATAGATGAAGCGCATCTCCGTTCCGACACGGCGCGCCGCGTACCAATAGGCCTTGTCGCCGCGCTCTTTGAGCGTCGGCTTGCCTTCGGCACCGGACAAGGCGTCGTCCTTCAAGAGACGCACCAGGTCGGTATAGGCGCTCATCGCGATGCTGCTAAGAGGTGTCATGCCAATCATTTCCAAGTTTTGCTTGGCACGCATATACCTATCAAAAAATGAAATTGCTAGGCATAGTTCTCTGGGTACCGTCACGCCCATGAGAAACGACGAAAGGGCCGCCCGAAGGCGACCCTCTCTATTCATGTCTCCGCAGTCTTCTTCGCCGGGTCCGCAACCCGCATGACCGTCAGGCCTTTCGCTTCCGCCTTCTGCCCGAGGTTCAGCGCGACCCCGTTGCCTCCGAAGAGAACAACCCCCGTCGCCGCGAACTTGTCGTCCAGCATTTCGTCGTTGCACTTGAACGGTGCCGCCCGCCCGTGCGCGGACCAGCGCGGATCGAAGCGCGCTTGTGCGACCCCGCGTGCCCTGGCCCACCGAGCCGCAATCATCTCTGCCCCGTGCTTGCCACCCTTGTGGCAGAGGAAGATCTCCTGGTTGCGGTTCTGCTTGATCCGTTCGCGAACCTTGTCGAGCGTATTGAAGATCACATCGACATCTGTCCAGTCGGTGGCGCCTGAGACGATCAGGGGCACGCCCTCGACTTTCGACTTCTCGGCGGTTTCACGGTCGTGCTGCTCCAGGAGCTGCCGCGCCTCGAAGACCGCCCCGGTCTCCTGCGCCCGGACGCTTGCGCGCGACCCGGCTGCCGGGATGAAGGCGTGGCCCGTTTCGACCTCGTAGCATTCCGCCGCCGCCTCGCTCATCACCTCGATAGCGCTGACAATCTCGCGCAGCTGCACAAAGCGCGCCTGCGCCTCCTCAATCGCGGTCTCGGCGATCTCCGATCCGTCGTGGGATTTTGCCAGCGCGCCGATCTTGTCGGCGGTGCGGTCGACCTCCTTGCCAAGCGCCACCTTGCGGCGCTGCAGGATCGTCGCGAGCCCATGGGCCAGCGGTTCGATTTCGGCTTCAAGCCCGGTCCCGCGTAGCTGACCGAGCAAAGCCTCGAAGCTCTCGCGGATGATGCGGTCGGTCAGGATGTGATCCTCCGGGATCGGCAGCTGCGCGTCCTTCTCGGTCAGCCCGAAAAGCTCGATGGTCTCGTAGGTGTTTGCGTTGTCGTAAGCCATGTCTGGTCTCCAGTGTTCGGTTCCTAGGCCACCACGTGAGTGTGGGGGCATGGCCGAATGCCTGGTCTCCGAATCTGCCCGGGTCAGGGACGGCGCAGCCGCCGGCTTGCCGGGCGCAAAAGTTTTCCGCTTGCAGCAACTGACACACGCGCGTCATCACGCACGGGACCGCCCCAAGCCACCGGCTCCGCCCACGCCGAAAAGTTTTGCGATCCTTGACGCGGGCTGATTTGGGGGCCATCCGGAGGATATGCTTCCGCGCTCATGTGTGTGTGTTTTGACGGTAGGTTTGCCCGACCCGAGCAGGCAAACGGCCCGACCGGACGCGGAAGACGGATGGAGCGGCGGGATCGTTTTGGCCTCGGGCCAAAACAGACCAGAGCGCAATCCGGCGGAGCGGCCGGGGAGGGGCGTGCTCGCGAGGCGGGCAAACCGGGGACGTGGGTGCTACGCCGCGGTGAGGCCACATGGCCGAATGCGCGACGGACCGAAGGGCCGTTCTCCCCTGCGACACGCGAAGCCAAGCTGGGGGGCAGAAGCCAGTAAACTACCGACGCGCAAGATACCATCACTTAGGAGGAATAGGTTTGCCTCGATAAGCCTTTGTATTTCATTGATTTACGGCTACTCTCGCAAAAGGTGTGCACCGGTATTTAAGCAGAAGAATGACTTGAGAACGGCAGTGCAAAACTGCAAACTATGGTCGCCCTTCAAGACACACCCGGCCCAGAGCCGACCTCCACCAATGGTCCTGGATGCTGCAGCACGGCCCATCGTTCCTGTCATTCGCTGCAACCGCAAATCTTGATGATCGGCTAACTCACAGTCTGCGGAACTTTGCCGTATTTGCTCGGTCTTATGCCACGGGCTGCTGTCAGCCTCGAAGCTTTCGTGATGCGAAACATCTGCTGTGGTTAGATGCTCGAAATCCGAGGAATTGCGCCAGAAGTTGTTTATTTGGTCATCGTCTCGTTCAGGCGACGGAGCTCTCGGGCGTGAGAGTCCGACTCGCTTTCGCCGGCCCGCGGTCCGCGGGACAGGGCGCGGGCGAGATCGAAATAGCCTTTGCCGGGACACTTGTCACGTCCGCGATTGACGGCGCGGGCCGCGATAAAGGCACGGTCTGCTGCGGCATCCTCCCGCATTGTGGTTTCCAGGGCCCTGGTGACCTTGGCGATCGAACCTGGGGCCCAGAGACCGAACACGCGGGCCAATGCGCCGTAGGCGATCGGCACCTCGTCGTCGGCGAGACCTTGCAGATGGGCACGGACGCAGTTGGCAAGCTCTTTCTCCTTGCCCGCTGCTGCTTCGATCAAGCGCGGGGGCGGGATCTCGCGAGCCGCGCCGCTTGCTTCGATTTCCGCAGCCCAGGCGCGGGTCGTCGTGCGCAGGACGATCCGGGTCTTGCCGCTGTCCTTTCCTTCGCCGGTCTCGGTCACGCCGACGACATCGCCCCTCTGCAAACCCGCGCGTAGCGCTTCTGGCGTGATGCCGAGCTTTGGTGCCAGGTAATCCGGGTCGACGATGATCTGCCCGTCCTCCCATCCGATGACGCCTTCGGGAACGGGTCGGTTCAAGATAGGTGATGGTCCATCGTCGCGCGCGTAGAACGGATTGTCTCCCGCCGCATGATCGGTGACATCGACGATCTTTTCGATTTGCGGCAGGGCGGCGCGCAGCATGCGTTCCACCCCTTCGCGAAGTGTGGCCGCAGAGGCCGCGCAGCCCTGGCAGCCGCCGGACATGCGCAGATAGACGGCGCTGCCCTCGACCTTGTCCACCGAGATATGCCCGCCATGGGCGGCCACGGCCGGATTGACCTGCTGGTTCAGCAGAGTCTCGACCGCCTCGAGCAGAGTCTGGTCGGGCGTGGTCTCTTCCCGCCCATCCTGCCCGAGCGGTGCGTCGGTTTCGTCGAGCAGCTTTCGGATCGCATCCGCGATCGCAGGTTTCAGCGTTGCCCAGTCCAATTCGGCATGCTTTTTAACCCAAATCGTTGCACCGCTCACTTGGACTTGGACAACACCATCCAGCGCGAAAAGCGCGCGCGCCAGCGGGGCATCACCTGCGGCCTCGAACCGGACGGATGCGCCCTCCTGGATCGGCGTGTCGAGGACAAAGCCCATGACATCAGGATCGCTGGCCGAGCCCTGCGCCCGGATGCGGCGGCGGGTGGCGGTGTCAGACATCCTCGAGCTCCGTCCCGGCCATCGCGCGCAGCGCCTTGAACGTGTAGATTCCCGTATCATGGCCATCGCTGAAAGCCATGCCGAGCGCGTAGTTGCCCACGCTCCAGACACGGGTCAGGCCGAGGTTCAGCGGAACGGTGTCCGGGTTCAGCAGCCGTTTGCCGCTCATCTCGTCGCGGCATTGCGCGCATTGGCAGGCCAGCCGCAGGTCGCGCTCGCTCAACCTTTGATCCGTGCCGTCGGCCCACCGCAAGAGCAGCGCGCCATCGGCGTGGTCGAGGGCTGCAAGTCGGTCGGACGGTCCACCCTCGGCGATAGGCGCAGGGGACGGTTTTCCCACGCCATCGGCAACCGTCCAGGCAAAGGGCGTTGCGATTCCCGCGACGTCGCCGCCGGTCCCCGCCAGTGTGGACGCGATGGTCCTGTATGCTTGTGCCGCCGAGCTATTAGGCGCGTGCCTGACCAAGGGCCGCCCCTCGTCGCCACAATCGACCACCATCGGGTCGAGCGGCACCTTGCCAAGGAATTCAATGCCCAGTTCTTGCGCGATCGCCTCTCCTCCTCCCTGGTGAAAAATATGCGTCACCGTTCCGCAGTCCGGGCAGGTGAAGCCGCTCATATTCTCGATCACGCCCAAGATCGGAACCTTGACCTGCTCCATCATGCGCAGGCCCCGCCGCGCGATCTTGAGGCTGACATCCTGCGGCGTGCTGACGACCACCGCACCCGTTAGGGGAAAGGCCTGCGCCAAGGTCAGCTGGATGTCGCCCGTGCCCGGCGGGAGGTCCAGCAGCAAGACATCCAGCGCGCCCCACTCCACCTGTCGCACGAACATCTGCAGGTATTTCGTCACCATCGGCCCGCGCAGGATCGCCGGGCTGTCATCGTCGGACAACATGGCCATAGACATGACCTTCACCCCATACGCCTCGGCCGGGATCACCTTTTGGTCTGACGACATTGCCGGCTTGCCGGCCGGGATGCCCAACATGCGCGGGATGGACGGCCCATAGATGTCGGCATCCACCACACCAACACGAAGACCGCCATCGGCCATGGCCACGGCGATATTTGCGGTGACCGTGGATTTTCCCACGCCCCCCTTGCCGCTGCTGATGGCGATCATGCGCGGCATTGCAGGGGTCTCAGGCTGTACCATTTCGGGTCTCCTTGGGTTTTCCGGCGGCCGGGGACGGTCTGTAGCTCGCGCAGAGCTTGGGAATGTCTTCGATGGCCAGTTCCGCCGCCATGCAGGCGCAATAGGCTGTGTCACCCGATTGCGCGTAATGGCTGCAATCCTGGCAGGTTCCAAAAGCGGGGAGGTCCCGCCGGATGGCCAGCGTGGACGCCAGTTGGGACAGCGTCGCAAGGAAACGGTCGCGCTCAACGGTACCAAGGTTATCGATTACGTCGATCAGATCCCGAAGCGGATCCTGTGCCAGCGTTTCGCGCCCGCGATCGGTCAGATCGAAAGACACGCTGCGCCGATCGCGGTCAGAGCGGGTCCCTGTAACCAGCCCCATGCGTTCGAGCGACTTTATGGTCTGCGACGCCGTGCCCCGCGTCGTTGCCTGGAAGCTGGCAAAGCCCGAGGGGGTGCGCGTGCTGCCGTTGGCCCGGGCGAAAAAGCGCAAACCGGCCCATTGAGCGGCTGTCAGTGCGGAGCCTGCGTCCTCGCGCCGCGCCGTACGGCCTACATGGACGAGCAGTTCCGCGATCTGGTCTGGTGTTTGCAGGTTGCTATCCATGCTAATCTGATAGCGAAACGAAACTACTTTGACAATTGTCAAATCTGCAGATTAGTATCGGTTCGAAACTAAAGAGCGGAACCAATGAACAAACCCGTTAAGAACTTGATCCAAGGTGCCCGGCGCGTCCGCACCGCAGGGATGCTATCCGCCGGAGAGGAGCGGGCATTGATTGATGCTTGGCAAGCGCATGGGGACCGGCATGCACGTGATCGTCTGATCCACGCTTTCGCACCTTTGTCTGGCTCGATCGTGAAGCGCTTCAAGCGCGGGGGTGGTGAGGTCGACCCAGATCTGCTGCAGCAGGCCCAGATAGGGCTGATGAAAGCTGTCGACCGCTTCGACCCGGATCGCGGATTTCGCTTTTCGACCTATGCAGTGTGGTGGGTGCGGGCCGAAGTTCAGGACTATTTGCGGGCGAACATTTCCGTCGTCCGGCGCCCCAATTCCGCGCAGTCGCGGGCCGCAGCCGTGCAGATCGCCGCTCTTGATGCCGAGATGGAGACGAATCCGGACATGAATCGGGCGGATGCGGACAAGAGACTCGCTGACGTACTGGGCGTGGACCTCCAAAAGGCGGAGGATTTGCGCGATCAGGTTACTGGTAGTGATAGCTCACTGAATGTGCCTGTTCGGGGAGAAGATGGTGTGGACCGCCTTGCGCTCTTGATCGACCCAAACAGTCTAGAAGAGTCAGCCGCGTTGCTAAGCCTGAAGATGGCCGGACTACGCCGCGTACTCGTAGACGTGCTCAGCACTCTACCCGATCGCGAACGTGACATTGTCGTCGCAACGCAAGTGAGCGATCCTCCGGCCACGCTGGAAGGGCTTGGCGCGCGATATGGAATTTCGGGGGAAAGGGTGCGCCAGCTACGCGAACGGGGCTTCCAACGGTTGCGCGAAGCCTTGCGGCAGAGCAATCTTGGATTTGACAGCTTCTTTTGAATGACTGATTGCGCCCCAATACCGCCGAGGGCGCGCCCTCGGCCATCACGCACCCGCACCGACCCCAACGGGACACCACGGCAGATACGAATTAGTATCTGGAAAGGCCCACGCCTCGAGGTGTCAAAGGCAGTCTTTTGCGGCATTCAATTATTGGTAGCCGTCGGTCGAGCAATTAAATGGCATTTCTAATGCACTGCCACTCAAGCCCCGTGCCTCATAAGGAAGGTGCCTGCCACAAAGCCTTTGCACGACCCCGCGCACTGAAATTGGTACTATGTGTAGCGAAAGGCAGGACCAGAGAGACATGATAGATGGCACGCAAATGCCACCTATTATTCCCCGTAAATTTTTAGTCCACCTGTGACAAATATTCATTTGTAAACCAGCTCGACACATCGGGCATCACATCAAGCGGTCTGCCGTCTTCGCCCCGCATGATCCCGACCTCGAACAGAAATACGGTGATATTGGCGAACATCTCGGTGTCGATCAGGCCGACAGGCTCGTCTGGGTCTTGCAGATAGCCGCCATCCACCAGCGCTGCCATCGAAGCGCGCACAAGATCGGGGTTCGTCAGCATGCCTGAGGTTTCCGCGATCAGCATCTCTGCGGCCTCCTGGGGGTTGTTGGCGGCGAAATCATAGCCACGTTGCGCGGCCTGCACAAAGGCGCGCGCGGTGTCGGGGTTCTGCGCCAGCCAGGTCCCATTGCCGCCCAGAAACGTCGTGTGCTGGTCCGGCACGCCGTAGTCGGCATAGCGGAACGCACGCTGAGGACGGTTCAACAGACCAGAGTTAACACCTTCCCATGTGCTGACTTCAAGCGTGAAATCAACGCTGCCGTTGGCCAGCGCCTCATAGGCAGACGTGCCAAGCGTGACGGTATCGAAAACACCCTCACCGCCGTCGTTGCGGATGATCGTCGAAATCAGCGCGTCTTCCCACGCACTGCCGAAACCTGCGTATATCTTGCCGTCCAGATCGGCGGGGCGCTGGATATCGTCACGTTCACCGTTAAAGACCACGCGTCCGGTTTCATGCTGCACAACCGCCAAGACGGCTGTTATATCGGCCCCCGTCGCGCGCTGGCTGTGAAACCCGACCGCACTCAGGATGCCAAATTCCGCCACACCCGCCGCCACCAATGTGCCCGAAGAGGTGTCGGTATAAGGCAGGATATCCACATCAAGCCCCGCGTCCTCGAACCAGCCTTGCGACTGCGCCACATAGAGGCCGACGTGGTTTGTGTTCGGTGTCCAGTCCAGTGCGACGCTGAGTTTTTCCTGCGCTGTGGCAGGCAGGGCCAGCATCAGCAAAGCAGCGGTGATCAGATGTTTCATAGGCTCTCTCCGGTTTGGTTAAGTAGAATTTCAAGCAACTGCGCCTCGATTGCATGGGCGTCAGCGCTGACGGGGCGTCCCAGCCGCGGGCGCGGGGCGGGCACATGCACTTCCGCGGTCACGCGGGCCGGTCGGCGCGACAGGACATAGATACGATCCGACAGCGCCACAGCCTCCCGGACGTCATGTGTCACCAGCAAGGTTGTCCAGCGCGCCGTGCGCCAGCGCTTTTCGAACCATGCCTGCATTTGGGTCCGCGTCAGCGCATCCAACGCACCGAAAGGTTCATCCAAAAGCAGCACAGGCCGGTTCTGCGCGATGGTCCGCAAAAGGGCCGCGCGCTGGCGCATCCCGCCGGATAGTTGGGCGGGATAATGGTCGGTGAACCCATCCAGACCGAAATCTGCCAGGAGCGGCGTAACATGGGCGCGCGCATCTTTGCGGCGTATGCCCTGTACCTCCAGCCCCAAGGTCAGATTGTCGATAATCCGCCGCCACGGCATCAACGCATCGCGCTGCGGCATGAAACCAAAGCCGTGTTGATTTGTCGCCAATGGCTGACCGTTGCAGGTGATCGTGCCGCTGTCATGTAGCACAGCGCCGGTCAGCAGGCGGAATATGGTCGATTTTCCCGCACCTGACGGCCCGAGGATTGACACGAACTCGCCCTCTGCGAGATGTAATGAAATATCATCCAGTATGGCTGTACCGCCAATCGTCAGGCTGACATTTCGCATGTCCAGAACACTCATCTGTTCCCCTCCACATCGCGCCAGCGCAGCACTACCCGCTGCAACAGGGCGGTGATCGCAAACAGCACCAGGGTGAGCGCTGAACTGATCACCACAGCCGCAAGCACAAGATCGGGGCGAAAACTGTTCTTGGCGTTCAAGATCACGATGCCCAGACCGGCACGCGCGCCCACATATTCTGCGAAAATAGCCGCGACGACCGCATAGGTGATCGAGATGCGCAGACCGGCAAAGAAATAGGGCATCGCGGACGGAAACCGCGCGCTGCGGAATATCTGGCAGCGCGTGGCGCCCATCGACCGCATCAGATCCTCGATTTCGGGGTCGGTCGCCGCGTATCCGTCCACAAGGGCGACCAGCATGGGAAAGAAGGTGACAAGCGCCACCAAGAGAACCTTGGGCGTCAGATCGAACCCGAACCACAGCACGACCAAGGGCGCGATAGCGACAAGCGGTAATGTCTGGCTGACCACAAAGATCGGGAACAGTGCGCGACGGACACGGGGCATGAAATCCAGCACCACCGACAAACCGAAGGCCACGTTAAGCGACAAGGCAAACCCTGCGAAGGTGGCTTTCAGTGTCGGCACCGTATTGTCCCACAGCAGAGCGCGGTTCAATACGATTTGGTCCAGCACCCGCGAGGGTGCTGGCAGCATCAGCGGAGAAATTCCCGACAGGCGAACATAAAGTTCCCAGATAAAAAAGGCGCTGACCACGCTCAGGACGGCAGGGATACCGCGGATCAGACCTCTGCCGGAACGGCGAGGCACATCAAACTGCATCAGATCAGCGTTTGCTGGGGCTGTTGGCAGAAACGGTCAGATCGATCGTGACATGGCCATTCGGTGGCCCGAACTTGCAAAACGCCTGCTGGAGCGTGGCAAAGACCGGCCCTGCATCACCCGTCAGGCGCGTGCAGAAATTCTTGGACCGGTCAAAGGTCCCGCTTTGTCGCAGGAAGTCGATACAGCCCATGATCTCGACCATATGATCGCCCGCCCCCATCACATAAAGCGAGAATTGCGCATCCGCATGTTGCCCCTTTTCGGGGGTTACAGCGATAGCTGCCAGCGCGTTCTCCTGGCGCAGGGCCAGCGGCTCTGACGGGTTGGCCAATGCACCGGTCCGGCAGATTGGATCATCCGGTTCACCGGGGCAACCGCGTGACAGTGTGGCGCGCAAGACAACATGCTGACCGGAAGATGCCGCCGCCGCATAAAGATCACGCAGCGCGGGGAAAAGCACCTCGGGGGGGCCAACGATCAGGGTCGAGATATCGTCAGTTTCAATCCGCAGCCTGTCGCGCCACGGATCAAGTGCGCCGAGTGATAACATGATGACGTCAACGAAACCGTCGGTCATCGGGTAAAGGGAAACTTGTGCGCCTGCAAACATTTCTGTCCTCCTTGCTACGCTGGCATTATCCAGATCAGCTTCGAGGGTCCGTGGGCTTGCGCCCCCATCTCAGCCGCGGCATTACGCGGCTCCCCTGTGGTGAGGAATGGGTGCCCGATAAGCGAAAGGTTCGCAAGTCAAACTTTTGGGCGCGCGGAATATTTATTGAGAGAGTGAGGGCACGCATTTTAAACCAAGTTCATTGCCGTATAAGCGCCAAACGCAAAGCCCCTATTAACCTCAGGAAAGACCTGACTTCCGGGCATTTGATTGAAAGCTCATACAGCAACAACTACGAGCGTCCGCTTTTGACCGCTGGTTCGAAGCATGAAACATCGCCCAATCTGGCAGGAAGACTAAGTTTGCAAAAGCCCATCCTTGCGCACAACAGCCTGTCTCTCCGGGCATGGCGACTGACCGCTTCCGCTGGAGGCTACTGACGCAATGCCGCAACCTCACAGTCCGCACTCCGCCCTCTCTTCCGGATGCCGCGTCAGCAAAGCACGATATGACGGGGACTGTTGCATTAATCGCAGGGTTTGGTCACGCTAGGGTTTTTGCGGTCGAGCATGCCGTGCAAGTCACCATTCGACATCACCGTTTCCCACACGAGGTCATCCTGTGAGCAGTACGTTGGTATCTGCGATATCCACTGTCCTATCAGGATGTTGTCGATCTGCTGGGTGAGCGGGGCATCACGGTTGATCGCCCGACGGTGTATCGCTGGGTTCAGAAGTTCGGTCCTGAACTGACGAAGCGGACCGAGAAACACTTGCGCCGCGCGAGCGTCGACTGGCACGTGGACGCAACCTACATTCGCGTTGGCGGCAAATGGCGCTATCTGTGGCGCGCCGTAAATGCGAATGGCCAGATGATTGACTTCCGCCTCACCGCACGGCGCGACGCGAAGGCTGCCAAGACCTTTCTCAACAAGGCGATCGAACGCGTATGGCTCCATCGTCCGGTCACGATTTGTACTGATAAGGCGCCGACATATCGGCGCGTCATTCGCGAGATCAATCACCGATACGACCATCACTTCGGCAGCATTAGGCATATCGACAAAAAATGGCAAAACAATCTTATCGAGAGCGATCACGCTGCCATGAAACGGCTGCTTGGCTTCCGTCAAAGCTTTCAATCTCTGCCCACTGCTAAAGCGACCTTGAGTAGGATCGAGACAATCCGAACAATCAAGCGAGGACACATCCACGACAAACAACCAGGCGTCAGCGGACAGATCCAGTTCATAACCGAGCTGTTCGAAGCCGTGTGACCCTGGACACCGCACTAACCACCTGTGACTTGGGCGAACTAATGCATCAGTCCCCTTCAGATCATGCTGACAAACAAGCGAAACGTGCTTGATTCACCGAAAGCCCCATTACGGCATCTTTTTCTTTTCCACTTGGCGGAAGGACCAAGACAGAACCTACCCGACCCGAATAAATCCAAAAGTCAGGTGTGGGGGATATGCGGCTATTGGGGCTTTCGGAAGCAACGACCGCTGTCAGCCCAAAGCGGACCCGCAGTCCTTGGCTCGAATTTGCGATAGCTGCCCTTCGCCGCGAGCGCCGCCAACTGGTAAGATGCGGGACAAAGCGATATCTCGCTGCGACAGCACGAACGACTGCTTTACCGGGTTTCGACGTTATCAAGCAACGCTACAATTTCTGGACAGTTTTCGATTTGCCCGCCGCAACAGTCCGCTATCAAGAACAGGACGAGCGAATTCACACTTGAAAGATTTGTCGCGCGCCCGTCTGGTCAGTGCGCTTCGCGCAAAATCGCCACGAGATCTTCTTTCGTCAAGGTGAGCGGATTGCCCTTCATTGATGACGCATTGGACGCTGCATCAGCAACCTCTGCATGATCCTCAAGGCTCAGCCCCATTTCCCCCAATCCGCGCAGTCCCTGTCCCTTGGACCAGCGCGCCAACGCAGAAATGCCTTTTCCTGGATCATTGTTCGCAAATTGCGCATCGCACAAAGTTTCGACCCATTTCAGACGCTTGAAGATTTCTTTACCTTTCTCTGCTTTGCCCAAATGGGACTTCAAAACAGCGGGAAGAAGTGCGCCGCATATTTCACCGTGCGGCGCGTTGGTTCTGCCACCGATCACACCTGCAAACCCGTGGACAGCGCCCAGCCCGGAATTGGCCAATGCCAACCCCCCGCATGTGCTGACCCACGACATGTTATTCCAAGCGTCCAGCATGTCTTTTTCGACCACATCACGAAGAGACTTCAGACCTTTTGGAATTGCGGCAACGCAGAGCGCATCGGTCATCGGATTTGCTTTGACAGATAAATAGGGCTCGATCACTTGTGTGACCGCGTCCAACGCCGCTGCGAGCGTCACGGTCTTGGGCGCGCCTTGCATCAACGCAGCATCAATGATGGCGATTTGCGGCATCATACGCCCGTCGCGCAGGCTTACCTTGATGCCGCACTCCGGCACCGAGATGACCGCGTTTTTGGTCACCTCAGCCCCCGTCCCCGCTGTCGTGGGCAAAGCAATCATCGGGATCGGCGCATTTTCCAGCGGACGACCGTTGCCGACCACCTCAAGATATTCAGAGGCCTCTCCTTCACAGGGGATCAGCGCAGCCAACGCCTTGGCGAAATCAATGACAGATCCGCCCCCCAGCGCGATAATCACATCGGGACGAAAATCACCCAGATGGTCCAAGGCCGCTGTGATATCGGGCAAGCTCGGTTCGCGGTGGCAACTGAGTGTGGTTGTGCTCAATCCGGCCTCTTTACATGATGTCACCAGCCACTGTGCCCGCGACGGGCACGACCCATGAACCAATAAGACAGCAGTCCCGTAGGTCTTGGCCAGCGTGGTAGTCTGGGCACTTTGACCACGCCCAAAATGGAGTGCGTGCGGACTGAGGAATGAAAACATAGTAGCTACCCCTTATGACGCGCGTTGAAGATTGGCCGCTTCGTACCACTTGGCCATCACCGGCAAGGCGATCGGGTCGATCTTGCCAGCCATGCCTGCAGCCCCGAAACTCTCAAAACGATCACGACACACCGCCGACATAGCGTCCACCCCTGGTGCAAGGTATTTGCGCGGATCAAATTCGCCGGGTCTTTCGGCGAAAACCTTTCGGATTGCACCCGTCAGTGCCATGCGCAGGTCTGTGTCGATATTCACCTTGCGCACACCATACTTGATCCCACGCACAATTTCTTCGACGGGAACGCCCCAGGTCGGCGCGATTTCACCACCGTATGTGTTGATGATATCCTGCAGTTCTTGCGGGACGGAGGACGATCCGTGCATCACCAAATGCGTGTCAGGGATACGGGCATGAATATCTTTGAGCGCGTCCATCGCCAATATCTCTCCGTCGGGTTTGCGCGAGAACTTATAGGCCCCGTGTGACGTGCCAATCGCAACCGCCAACGCATCAACCTGTGTTAGGCGCACGAAGGCCTCGGCTTCTTCAGGATTTGTGACAAGTGATGCACGATCCAGTTTCCCTTCGAAACCGTGGCCGTCCTCGACCTCGCCTTTGCCGGTTTCAAGGGACCCCAGATGTCCAAGCTCCCCTTCAACCGAAACCCCTACAAAATGGGCCATTTCTGTCACCTTCGCGGTGACGGCCACGTTGTAGGCAAAATCTGCCGGCGTTTTCCCATCACTCTGCAAAGACCCGTCCATCATGACCGACGAAAAGCCGTTTGTAATCGCGGACATACATGTCGGGGGCGAATTCCCATGATCTTGATGCATGCACACGGGGATATGCGGGTAGAGCGCGATCGCGGCGCGGATCAGGTGCGACAGGACAATATCGTTGGCAAACGCACGTGCGCCACGGCTGGCCTGCATGATGACGGGGC
Source organism: Yoonia sp. (assembly GCF_036007805.1). Taxonomy (GTDB): domain Bacteria; phylum Pseudomonadota; class Alphaproteobacteria; order Rhodobacterales; family Rhodobacteraceae; genus Yoonia. The sequence goes on along the minus strand of NZ_DASYOK010000278.1, from coordinate 4,627 downwards.
TGTCTGTGGCATCAGCTGCGGACATGATTGCCAACATCTGTTCCATGTTGTTCACGTTAAAGGCCGGCAGCGCATAGGAGTGCTCGGCGGCGTGATCAAGAAGTTGGCGAAGTGATACAAGAGCCATAGAGGCGTCCTTTCGGTTATTGAGAATCTGCCTTGTGGTAGCGAACCAACCGATCAACTTCAGACTTTGATCCAAGAATGACGGGCACCCGCTGATGCGGTCCGGTGGGTTGAATATCCAAAATCGGATGGTGGCCAGTTGTCGCGGCGCCACCGGCGTTTTCAATGATCATTGCCATCGGGTTTGCTTCGTACATCAAGCGAAGTTTGCCACCCGCAACGCGGTTTTCACTGTCGGCGGGATATAGGAATACGCCGCCCCGCGTCAGAATACGGTGGATTTCCGCCACCATCGAAGCGGTCCAGCGCATATTGAACGCGCGCTCCCGGATGCCCTCTTCGCCAGCGACGCATTCATCGACATAGCGCCGAATAGGCTCGTCCCAATAGCGGTAGCGCGACGTATTGATCGCAAACTCTGATGTCTCGTGCGGCACAGTCATCGCGGGGTGCGTCAACCGGAAGTCGCCCGTTCCACTCTCGTTCGTAAACCCTGCAACCTCTGATCCGGTTGTCAGAACAAGCGTCGTTGACGGACCGTAGAGCGCATAGCCTGCGCACACCTGTTTGCGCCCTGCATGAAGGACGTTGCGATCTGCGTCGGATTGCACCTGCATAACCGCAAAAATCGACCCGACCGAAAGGTTCACGTCCAGATTTGACGAGCCATCCAAAGGATCAAAGTAAAGCAGATAATCACCGGCCTCCGGCTCTTTGAGCCAGGTCACCTCTTCAACCTCTTCAGACACAAGCGCGGCAAGGCGCGGACTGTTCGAACAAATCCTCTCGAATTCATCATTGGCCAGAATATCGAGCGTTTTCTGTGTCTCGCCCTGCACATTCGTCGCATTAGCAGAACCAAGGTTCCCTTCGAATGCACCGTTGCGGATTCGGTTGGCGATCACGCGACAGGCACTTGCGATATCCTCAAGCAAGAAGATCAGGTTTGGATCCAGCGCACTTTCGGTCAGATAGCGGCGAAGTGTTTTTTCAGTCATGGGTCTCTTTCAAAAGCTCATCGTGGCATGGACGGCTTTTTTCCAGACCGCGTATTTGGCGTTGCGCTGTGCGTTATCCATTTGCGGCTGGAACTGCGTTTCGCGTTCCCAGGATGCCGCGAATTCTTGCTGATTTGGGTAAATGCCTGCATGCATCCCAGCAAGCCAGGCAACACCAAGTGCTGTGGTTTCATGAACCTTGGGCCGATCCACCGGTGCGGCGATAATATCTGACAGAAATTGCATCGCCCAATCGCTGGCTGACATGCCACCATCAACGCGCAAGATCGGTTGTACGCCACTCGATTGCCAGTCCGAGGACATCGCCTCCAATAAATCGCGTGTTTGGTAGCCCACGCTTTCAAGGGCCGCTTTAGCCATTTCAGCCGGGCCCGTTCCACGCGTCAGACCGTAGGCCGCACCACGACAATCGGGGTTCCAATAGGGCGCGCCCAAGCCCACAAAGGCAGGAACGAGAATCACGTCTTGATGCGGGTCTGCTTTCTCGGCCAACGCTTGGGTCTCGGACGCGCTCTCAATGATCTGCAAACCATCACGCAACCATTGCAACACGGCGCCCGCCACAAAGATCGACCCTTCCAACGCATATGTTGGTTTGCCGTCAAGCTGGAACGCAATCGTCGTCAGCAACCTGTTTTTCGACGCAACCGGCGTGTCACCCGTATTGAGAAGCGCAAAGCAGCCCGTGCCATAGGTTGATTTCAGCATACCCGGTTCAAAACAGGCCTGCCCGATAGTGGCGGCCTGCTGGTCGCCTGCAACCCCATGGATCGGTATGCGGCAACCAAAGAGATCCTGCTGTGTCTCACCAAAATCAGCAGCGCAGTCTCTCACATTCGGCAACATTTGCATCGGAATGTCGAAAACCTCGCAGACTGTTTTGCTCCACCTGCCCTTGCGAATATCGTAAAGCGATGTGCGCGCCGCGTTGGTCGCGTCTGTGGCGTGCGTGGCACCGCCGGTCAGTTTCCAGATCAGGAAACTGTCCACCGTCCCGAACAGGAGCTCGCCTTTTTCGGCCCGCGCACGCGCATCCGGAACGTTATCCAAAAGCCACTTTACTTTCGTGCCGGAAAAATACGGATCAAGCAAAAGCCCGGTGCGGTCCGTGATCATTGCCTCATGTCCGGCGGCGCGCAGTGCGCTACATATCTCTGATGTGCGACGGTCCTGCCAGACGATGGCGTTATGAATTGGCTGTCCGGTGGCCTTATCCCAGACCACAACTGTTTCACGCTGATTGGTGATGCCGATGCCTGCAATCTCGGAAGGACTGATCCCCGATCGCGCGATGGCCATCCGGCATGTTCCAATCGTCGTCTTCCAGAGGTCTTCGGGATCATGCTCGACCCAACCTGACTGCGGGAAATGCTGGGTGAATTCTTCTTGTGCGCTGGCAACGACGCCCATTTTGGCATCAAACACAAATGCACGGGTCGACGTTGTGCCCTGATCGATTGCAAGAATATAGGTCATGCGCGTCCCCAAGGTTCTTTAGGCTGTAAGAAGGGCTACCGCCACGACAGGTGGCAGCTGATCAAAACCAGACGCCCGACGCCTAGCCCAATTTTCAGATGATTTTTGTTCTCGGTGGGATCTGGGGCCAGAAAACTGGCCCCAGATTGGAAGCTTACTGCCAGGAAAGGATCAGTTCGTCGTAAGGAACTGTCACCGGCGTTTCTTCTTCGTTTGCAAGCATTGGCTTTGGCGAACCAGGCTGCTCGAGCCAGTAAGATGGATCGCGCTCTTCGTTCATCACAGGACCAAGTTCACCTTGCACACCGGCACGCTCAAGACGGATCATTACCGCTTCTTGATCTGCGCAAAGTGCATCCAGTGCTTCCTGAGGCGACTTTGCACCGGACATTGCGTCGCCGATGTTCTGCCACCACAGCTGCGCGAGCTTTGGATAGTCAGGCACATTGGTGCCGGTTGGCGACCACTGAACCCGTGCTGGCGAGCGATAGAACTCGACCAGACCACCCAGACGCGGTGCGCGCTCGGTGAAGCTATCGTGCTGGATAGTCGATTCACGAATGAACGTCAGACCCACGTGGCTTTTCTTCACGTCCACAGTCAGGGAGGTGACGAATTGCGCATAGAGCCAAGCAGCCTGTGCGCGATCCAAGGGTGTGGAGTTCATCAGCGTCCAAGAGCCTACGTCCTGATAGCCAATCTTGGTTCCTTCAGTCCAATATGCACCGTGAGGCGAAGGTGCCATACGCCACTTTGGCGTGCCATCTTCGTTCATCACAGGCAGATCGGGCTCTACCGTGGCGGCCGTAAATGCAGTGTACCAGAACATCTGCTGTGCGACGTTACCCTGCGCAGGAATTGGACCCGCTTCAGAGAATGTCATCCCCATCGCCGCTGGCGGAGAGTACTTGTTCAGCCATTCGATTGCCTTGGTCACAGCATAGACTGCTGCTGGGCCGTTCGTTGCACCACCACGCGCGACGCAAGACCCAACAGGCTGCGAGTTCTCGTTGACGCGGATACCCCATTCGTCAACAGGCAGACCGTTTGGTTCGCCCACATCACCGGCACCTGCCATGGACAGCCAGGCATCAGTGTAACGCCAACCCAACGACGGGTCTTTTTTGCCGTAGTCCATGTTGCCAAAGACTTCGCCTTCTACGCCAAGACGCGACAAGTCACGCCCCGTAAAGAACTCGGCAATATCTTCATAGGCTGACCAATTCACTGGAACGCCCAGTTCATAGCCGTATTCAGCCAGGAAGTCGGCCTTGTTCTGCTCGTCGTTGAACCAATCGTACCGGAACCAATAAAGGTTCGCGAACTGCTGACTGGGAAGCTGGTACAGGGCACCATCAGGGCTCGTTGTGAATGAAAGACCAATGAAATCTTCCAAATTCAGGTTCGGGTTGGTCACGGCAGCACCTTCACCGGCCATCCAGTCAGTAAGGTTGCGGACCTGCTTGTAACGCCAGTGCGTCCCGATCAGATCAGAGTCGTTGATATAGGCGTCATAGATATTCTCGCCTGACTGCATCTGCGTTTGCAGCTTTTCAACAACGTCACCTTCACCAATCAGGTCATGCGTGACCTTGATACCTGTGATCGCTTCGAACGCTGGTGCCAGAACCGAAGACTCGTATTCATGCGTCGCGATCGTTTCCGAGACCACATTGATCGACATGCCGACATATGGCTCTGCAGCATCGATAAACCACTGCATCTCGGCTTCTTGGTCGGCACGGCTGAGCGACGACAAATCCCCGATTTCACTGTCAAGGAATGCCTTTGCAGCTTCCATATCTGCGAACGCCGGCGCCGCGAGCATACATGCTGCAAGGCTAAGCGTTGTTGTTCCTCTTAATCGCAAGTTCATTCGTGTTCCTCCCTAAATAAGAACGTTTAAAGTTACCCAGCTCTTGCGCGCCGGGTTCCTGATTGCTTTTCCCTAAACCCAGCGGAAAACCGCTAAAGCGTAGAAAAAGCACACGACCAGTGCCCCCCAC
>NZ_DASYOK010000277.1:0-3483 GCF_036007805.1 Yoonia sp. | reverse complement strand
TTCGGCATTGAGAAATTTCATGTCGAATGCCGCGTTATGGATCACCAGTTTCGCATCTCCGATGAAATCCACGAAATCCTGCGCGATATCCTTGAAAAGCGGCTTATCGCGCAGCGTTTCTTGCCCCGGCTTGGGTTCTTGCGGTGGTTCCAGCAGGTCGGGTCCAATGCCATGCACGCCAAAGGCCTCAATCGGCATCGACCGTTGGGGGTTGATATATTGATGATAGGTGCGGCCCGTCGGGACGTGACCCATCAATTCAACTGCACCAATTTCAACAATGCGGTCGCCCTCATGGGGTTCAAAACCGGTGGTTTCCGTATCAAGTACGATTTCACGCATCTGTTTGCCCTGTCAGTTTCGCGATCAGGTGTCGCACGGCCTGTCGGGTGCCGTCCAGTGTCAGGGTTTCAATAATGTGGTCGGCACAGGCCCGTTTTTCAGCATCCGGCATTTGGCGTTCCAAAATCCGCTGAAACTGGCTTTCGGTCATGCCCGGGCGGGCCATAACGCGCTCTCTTTGCACATCTGCGGGGGCTGTGACGACAAGGACCGAGGACAGCCAGTTCTGTGCACTGGTTTCGAACAAAAGCGGGATATCCAGAACGACCAAAGGGTCGCTATGGGACGCAAGAAACGCCGCGCGGTGCTCTGCGACCAGCGGATGCACGATCTCTTCGAGTTTTCCCATGACGCTGAGATCATCCGCAATCATGTTTTTTAGCCGCTCGCGGCTGACATGATCGTCCTCGATCGCTTCGGGTAATGCGGCGCTGATTGGGCCAACCGCCGCGCCACCTTTGGCATAAAGCGCATGAACCGCTTCATCCGCGTCCCAAACCGGGATCCCTTCATCACGAAACATTTGGGCTGTTGTAGATTTTCCCATTCCAATCGAACCGGTTAATCCCAACATATGTGTCATGCGAGAACCGCCGCGCGGGTGGCATCATCAACCTCTGGCCTTTTCCCGAACCATCTTTCAAAGCCAGGCACACCCTGATGCAACAACATCCCGAGCCCATCAACCGTTCGGGCACCTTTCGCCTCGGCCGCTTTGAGAAACGGTGTCCGCAAAGGATTATACACAATGTCGGTCACGACCGCGTCTTTCGAGAGCGCATCTAGGGGCACTTTGAATTCCTGCGCACCCACCATGCCCAGCGATGTGGTGTTGATCACGGTGTTCGCACCATCCAGCATTTGATCAGCCTGCACCCAATCCACGACTGACACACGGGCGCCGAAATCGGCGCGCAGGGCCTCAGCCTTGGGGCGGGTCCGGTTTGCAATGATGATTTCGGGAACACCTGCGTCAGCAAGGGCCACAATAATCGCACGGGCAGCGCCACCTGCCCCGAAAATGGCAGCCGGGCCTGCTTTGGGGTCCCAATCCGGCGCACCCTGACGGACATTTGCCATGAATCCATAGCCATCGGTGTTGTCCGCAAAAATACGCCCGTCTTCTTTGAAAATAAGGGTGTTCGCCGCACCAATCAGCGTAGCGCGATCTGTGATCTGATCGGCATACTGCATCACGCTGACTTTATGCGGCAAGGTGACGTTCGCGCCGATGAACCCCTGCTTTGAAAGATTACGTAAAGTGCTTTCCAGCGCGTCTTCTGAGACCTGAAGCGCGGTGTATTCACCTTCAATGTCGTAACGTTGCAGCCAATAGCTATGGAGCTTTGGCGAAAGCGAATGACTGATCGGATTGCCGATAACACCGGCGCGGGGAATACTGGTCATGAGGGTAATGTTCCGCGAAGTGTCAGATATGACAAGAGTTCTAAGAGCGGCAAACCAAGGACAGTGAAATAATCTCCTTCAATGCGTGTAAAAAGTCGCACTCCTTCTTCTTCCAGCTTATAGGCGCCGACAGAATGGCGGATACTGTCCCAGTTTCGTGCGACATAATCGGTAAGATAGGCGTCAGACGCGTCGCGCATATGTAGTCGAACGATCCCGACATGGCGCCAAAGCGGTTTTCCTTCACCATAGATCACAGCAGCTGACAAAAGCTGGTGTTTTTGACCGCGAAGGGACTGAAGTTGCGATAGGGCCTCGGCGGGTGTTTCAGGTTTGTTGAAGATCCGGGGGCCCATTGCCAGAATTTGATCACAGCCGATCACCAGCGCATCAGGGTGACGGGCCGCGACACGCTGGGCCTTCAATTCTGCCAGCGTGTCGGCAATATCGCGCGGGCTGGCAGTTTCGGCCAAAAGGGACGCGCGTACTGCATCCTCATCGACGCGGGCAATGGATACGTCAAAATCGAGCCCCGCGTTTCTGAGCAATTGCGCACGGATTTCCGAGCCTGATGCGAGGACGATCTGATCGCTCATGTGGATAACCTTTTGGACAAGTCTTGTGTCAAAGTGCGGATTGATACGGGCATAACTAGCAGGCTGCGGGGGTTTGTGTAGAACTGACATGCGCCAAACAGTCCCACCAGGTTTTTTCCACGGTGGGTATGAATAAGTCGGGCCTGTGGAGGAATCGCACTGATTGGAGAGGCAATGCTGAGTCTGATCAGTTTAACTAGAAAAATATTTCATTCAAGTTACTGTTTTTAATAGTATTTTTTCGCGATTTCTGATCTTCGACAAGTATCTTGGAGAAATCACACCTCGGGATAAATCTGAGGATGAAAAAACAACCCACAGAAAATCGGGTGACAAATAACAACATCATCTTTTCTTTCTCTTTATATTTATTAAGGAAGAGAGGAGCAAAGAAGGCGCAAAACATGATGGATTTTTTGAGTGGTATTTATCCGTGGATCAAGGCACTCCACATTATGGCCGTGCTCGCGTGGATGGCTGGATTGTTCTATCTACCGCGCCTGTTTGTTTACCATGCTGAGAAAGCCGCTATTGGGTCAGAGCTGGATCAGACGTTTCAGATCATGGAAGAGAAACTTCTGCGGGTGATCATGAACCCTGCGATGATTGTGGCGTGGATTGCCGGTCTGATCATGATTGGTTTGGGTGCGTTTGACTGGGGCGCGGCATGGTCCTGGGTCAAGCTTGTCTCGGTGATCTTGATGACTGGCGCGCATGGCTGGATGAGTGCACGACGCAAAGAGTTTGCAGCGGGCACGAATACACGGTCAGGGCGGACGTACCGGTTGTTTAACGAGGTGCCCACAGTTCTGATGGTGTTGATTGTTGTGGCGGTAATTGTGCGGCCCTTCTAAGCGCGATTGACTCAGATGCTTAGCGTGCCTATGTGTGGCTATGCTTCCCGTCCGGGAAAGTGATTTTCCATTCCAAACCGTAGAAATGCTGGCATCCGTGCTGGCAGCAGGATTTACTCATGTCACAGCACCGTTTGAACCTCGCTGATCTGAAGGCGCAGAGCCCGAAGGATTTGCTGTCTTTGGCCGAAGAGCTCGAGATCGAGAACGCATCGACGATGCGGAAGGGCGACATGATGTTCGCCATCCTGAAAGAACGGGCGGACGAGGAATGGGTCATCGGT
>NZ_DASYOK010000276.1:0-2089 GCF_036007805.1 Yoonia sp. | reverse complement strand
TTAGTCCAGAAATGCCTTTTCTACGACGTAATGCTGGGGGTTCGAGTTGGCCCCTTCGACCAGCCCGTATTCTTCCAGCATATCCTTGAGCTCAAGATTGAAGGCAAGGTTGCCGCAGATCATCGCGCGGTCGGTTTCAGGTGACAGTGGCGGCACGCCCAGATCGGCAAATGCCTCGCCCGAGCGCATCAGGTCAGTGATGCGGCCCATCTTTGGGCTCTCTTCGCGGGTGGTTGTCGGGTAGTATTTGATCTTCTTCCAGAACCCTTCGCCGATCACTTCGTTCAGCAATTCGTCGGTTTTCAGGGCTTCGATCAGGTCGCGTCCATAGGTCAGTTCACCCACTTCGCGGCAGGTGTGGGTGATGATCACCTCGTCATAGTCTTCGTAGGTCTGCGGTTCGCGCAGCAAGGACGCGAATGGTGCAAAGCCTGTGCCGGTGGCAAAGAACCAGATCCGCTTGCCGGGCAGCAGGGCGTCATGCACCAGCGTGCCAACGGGTTTCGGGCGCAGGATCAGTTCATCACCGGGCTGGATATGTTGCAGGCGGGATGTCAGCGGGCCGTCTTGCACCTTGATCGAATAGAACTCCAGCTCTTCATCCCAAGAGGGCGACGCGATCGAATAGGCGCGCAGCAGCGGCTTTTGCTTGCCGGTTTTAGGGTCCGGATCGCCCATCAGGCCGATCATCACAAACTCGCCCGACCGGAACCGCAAGGATGCAGGCCGCGTCACCCGAAAGGAAAACAGACGGTCCGTGTAGTGTTTCACTTCAGTCACGGTCTGCGCATCGGGCAGGGTGGGCACGGCTTTGGCGGTATCTAAAGTCACAGGTTTTTGCTCGGTCATATCATTCATGGCAGCCCTGATAGGGCCGCCCTCCGGTTTAGTCGTTGATCTGGATCAGGGAAAGGGGTGCGGGTCTATTCTTTGCCGATTAGCCGCGCAAACGGGCCTGATAGTGGTGGTTTTGCCAATCTGCACGGTAGAGCCATTGGTCTTCGGGCTGGCGTGTGGCGAGGGCGTCGTCAATCTCCACCTCGTCAAAGCCTGACCGCCGCGCCATGGCGTATTGATCGGCCAGCACATGGCCCTTGGCGCGCAACCGTCCCTGATAGCCCGCCCGCCGCAACAGCGCGGCAAGCGTAAAGCCGCGCCCGTCTGCCGAGGAGGGGAAATCAATCCGGATCATCTTGGCCTGTGTCAGATCGGCCAAGGCGTCAGGTGACGTGTCGGACGGCAGGTCGATGCCATAGCCGCAATCATTTGCGGCTTTTTCACCCAAGCCGACAAAGCCGGCTGTGAAATCATCCGTGGTAAACCCGCGGTCTGTTACAATCACACTCATGCTGCCTGTCCTTGTCGTACGGCTTTGCCATTCCCAAAATGAATCCCGCATTCGGTTTTGTCGCTACCACGCCAGCGGCCTGCGCGCGGGTCTTCATGGTCGCTCACGCGGGTGGTGCAGGGCAAACATCCGATGGAGGGATAGCCTTTGGCCACCAGCGGATGGCGTGGCAGGTTGTGATCGGTAATGTAAGCGTTCAGGTCGGCAGAACTCCACTGGACAAGCGGGTTGATCTTGATCTTGCGGCCGTCCTTTTCAAACAGCGGGAGCGTCGCACGGCTGCCGCCTTGAAACTGTTTGCGGCCCGTGATCCAGCCGTCGAACTCTTCTAGCGCTTCGGCCAGGGGCCGGGTCTTGCGCAGATCACAGCAGGCATCCTTGTCGGCCTGATGCAAAAGCCCGTCCACATCCTCGGTCAGCACCGCGTTGCGGTTTGGCGTAATCACGCGCACATCGCGCAGCCCCAGATGTTCTGCGACTTCTTTCTGATAGGCCAGCGTTTCCTCGAACAGCATTTCGGTATCGAGGAAAATGACGGGTGCGTCCTTGTCGATCTCTGACACCATATGCAAGAGCACGACACTCTCGGCCCCGAAGGAGGACACAAGAGCAATTTTGCCAAGTTCCACATCATCCAGCGCATGACGCAGCACAGTTTGCGCATCGCTCTTGCGGTGCAGGATATTGCGACGTTCAACGAGTTCTTTAAGCGGCATTTGCTTTATCCTCTCGTGGGTAAAG
>NZ_DASYOK010000275.1:0-2059 GCF_036007805.1 Yoonia sp. | reverse complement strand
AAAATAAGTCTCTGGCAGACAAGCCGCCTGTTGCAGTGACAGCCCGCCAGGGACGGGCAGACAATGGGCGGCCGGTGTCGCGACATATTCCGCATATCCACCGCCAGGCAGCAAGGCACAGACCTGATCACCCGGCTTGAAACTCGTGACACCCCCACCGCATGATACAATCTCTCCTGACGCTTCCAACCCGGGCAGGTCACTTGCGCCTTCGGGCGGATTATAGAGACCTGCCCGTTGCAAGGCGTCAGGTCGGTTGACCCCCGCATAGGCCACCTTGATGACGACCCGGAACGTGTCAACGACTTTGAGACAGTGGCCTTTGGAATTTAGGCTTGGGTTTCTTCGGTTGGTTTTGGTGGGTTGATCCAGACAGCGGTCGGGATTTGAGGCGGTTTTGGTTGTTTGTGTACGAAGCGTTCGGGCGTGGTGAGGAATGCCGCGTCGAGTGTTGCTTGTCGTGCGGCATAGATTTCTTGGGCCTGCCCAAAATGAATCTGGTCGGGTGTCATTAGGCCGATCCCAGCGTGATGATGGTCTTGATTATACCATGCAAAGAACCTGCGGCAGAACGCACGGGCCTGTTCGATGGTTTCAAAGTGTTTGGGGAACTCTGGCTGATATTTCAGTGTTTTGAAGTGGGCTTCGGAGAACGGGTTGTCGTTTGAGGTGTGGGGCCGACTGTGGGATTTGAGCACACCAAGATCAACCAGCATCAGGGCTGTCGTCTTTGCCTTCATGGGCCCACCGCGATCTGCATGCAATGTCAGCTGATCGCGTGGGACCTCGTGTTTTTCCATCGCGTCGATGAACAGCTCTTTGAACTGGCTGGCGCTCTCCGCGTGCTCGACGCGCCAGCCAACAACGCGGCGGCTGAAGATGTCGAGGATGACATAGAGATAGAAGTAGGACCATTTCACCGGGCCCATCAGCTTGGTGATGTCCCAAGACCAGACCTGATTGGGGGCTTCAGCTAGAAGTTCTGGCTTTTGATAGACGGGGTGTGTGCGCTGTCGGCGGCGCTCGGCCACTTCGCCCTGAGCGGCCAATATCCGATACATCGTGCGGATCGAACACAGATAGGTGCCTTCATCCAGCAAGGTGGCAAAGACCTCAGTGGGCGTCTGATCCGCAAAGCGGGGTTCGCGCAGATGGTGCAGCACCTGGTCCCGTTCCCTTTCAGGCAAGGCCCGCGAAGAAGGTGGTCTTGCCTTGCGCAGAGGTGGCGGGGCCGTCAGTGCCGCGCGGTGTCGAAGAACGCTTGCACGGGACAAGGACAGCGCGGAGCAAACGGCGGAGGTAAGACCGCTGCCGGGGGGCAAAGCAATCGCGGTGGCCATCATGATTTGCCGCCGCGCTCTTGCGTCTGCTCCATCTCGTCCAGAAGTGCCGCCACTTTTTTTTGGATTGCAATGATAGCTTCCGCCTGATCCAGACGACGCCGCAACGCTGCAACTTCACGGTTGGCCTTGGACAGCTCAGCTTGCAGTGGATTGTTAGGCGACATTTTCGGGCCACGATGACGCGGTTGCAATGCACCCAATGTGCCGGCCGCGCGCGCCCTACGCCAATCCGTCAGTGCCGAGGAGTAAAGCCCCTCCCGCCGTAGAATGGCGGAAACACCGCCGGTGTCTGCAGCATGATCCGTCTCATCCAGAATGCGCAGTTTATATTTGGCTGTGAAGCTGCGCCGCTTCGGTGTGCTTGTCAGCTCGGCCGTGGAAACCACTGGCGCTGAGACAACGCGGGCGGGCAATGTCGTGGACAAAACACCGTCAGATCCAGCATCCGGCAAAAGTGGTGTCTGTGAAGGCATAACCATGGGTTCGTTCTCCTGCGCCCTCAAGTGTAAACTTTAGCCACTCAATTGTCTCACGCTTATTGGCACGGAGGGCAGCTTGTCTCACGGCCTGCGGCTTTGTCAGAGTCTGGACAACACAATCCCTGTCACAAGCCAGTGTATTGATCGTGAACGAAAAAAGTCATGCCTACACTTATCATTGTTTACACAGAAACGGGAACATCAGGCATGCGCTCTCTGAAAAGCGCTGCTTGTGCA
>NZ_DASYOK010000274.1:0-3034 GCF_036007805.1 Yoonia sp. | reverse complement strand
GCGGCCTCATCGCCGGTTTTTCCCATCAGTTCCGCCGCCCAGAGACCGAGCAATTTGTTGCCGCGCGCTTCGGCTTTGAACTGCATTTCGGCATCGTGGGCGAATTTGTTTTCAAACGCATTCTCGCGATCATCGAAGGTTGTCATGGATTTGGCCTCTTGTTTTGGAAGATCTTGCTTATGATATGCCTCTCACGGTGCTTGCCCGCAAGGGGGGCTTGCACTATGACGCGCAGATGATGCGGTCCGCGCCGGGCCGGAATGGGGCAAGGGGTCAGCATGTCACGTCGTAAAAAGATTTATGAAGGCAAGGCAAAGGTTCTTTATGAAGGCCCCGAGCCAGGCACTTTTGTCCAGTATTTCAAGGATGATGCCACCGCGTTCAACGCCGAGAAGAAGGCCGTGATCGAAGGAAAAGGCGTGTTGAACAACCGTCTGTCCGAATATTTCATGACCGGTCTGGGCCAGATTGGGATCCCCACGCATTTCATCAAACGCCTGAACATGCGCGAGCAGTTGATCCGTCAGGCCGAAATCATCCCGCTTGAGGTTATCGTGCGCAATTTTGCTGCGGGGTCGATGGCCAAGCGCATGGGCATCGAAGAGGGCACGCCGCTGCCGCGCCCGATTGTCGAGTTCTCCTACAAGGACGACAAACTGGGCGACCCGCTTGTGCCCGAGGAATACATCATCGCATTCGGTTGGGCCTCGCAGCAGGAAATGGACGATATCGTCAGCCTTGCCTTGCGCGTGAACGACTGGATGTCGGGTGTGATGTATGGCGTCGGCATCAAGCTGATTGATTTCAAGATCGAGATTGGCCGCGTTTGGGACAACGAATTCCAACGCCTTATTCTGGCAGACGAGATCAGCCCTGACAGTTGCCGTCTGTGGGATATCGAAACCGGCCAGAAGCTCGACAAGGATGTGTTCCGCCGCGATCTGGGCAATCTGACCGACGCCTATACCGAAGTTGCACGGCGTTTGGGTGTGATGCCATCGAATGTGACCCACACGCCCAACAAGCCCACATTGATCAACTAATCTTGCGACCTTAGCGAACAAAGGACCTGCCCATGAAAGCCCGCGTATATGTCATGCTCAAGAACGGTGTGCTGGATCCACAAGGCGAGGCGGTGCGTCATGCGCTTGGCACGCTTGGCTTTGACGGGGTCAACGGCGTGCGTCAGGGCAAGGTGATCGAACTTGATCTGGCCGACGGCACAAGCGAGGCCACGATTAACGAAATGTGCGAAAAGCTTCTCGCGAATACCGTGATTGAAAGCTACAGCGTCGAGGTGGTCTGATGCGCGCTGCGGTTATTGTTTTCCCCGGATCGAACTGTGACCGCGATATGGCGGTTGCACTCAAGGCTGCAGGTGCGGATGTCAGCATGGTCTGGCACAAGGACGCGAGCCTGCCTGACAATGTCGATCTTGTCGCTGTCCCGGGCGGTTTTTCGTTTGGTGACTACCTGCGCTGCGGTGCGATTGCCGCAAAATCCCCGATCTGTAAGGCCGTTGTCGCCCATGCCGACCGTGGCGGGTATGTGCTGGGCGTGTGCAACGGCTTTCAGGTTTTGACGGAAACAGGGCTCTTGCCGGGTGCGCTGATGCGTAACGCGAACCTGAAGTTCATCTGCAAGACCGTTGATTTGAAAGTGGAAACATCAAATTCCGCATTTACCGAAGGTTACAACGCCGGTGACAGCGTGGGCTTTCCTGTGGCGCACCATGACGGCAATTACACAGTCGATGCCGAAGGGCTGGCAGCGCTTGTAGCAGAGGATCGCATCGCATTCACCTACGCAGACAACCCCAACGGGTCGATCAAAAATATCGCAGGCGTGCTTTCTGCGAACCGCCGCGTGCTTGGCATGATGCCGCACCCTGAACGCGCAGTTGATACGGGCCATGGCGGTACCGACGGACAGGCGCTTTTCCGCGGGTTGGTGGGGCAATTTGCCCAAGCGTGATCTGCTCGCTTGCCGCGTTGCGGCCACGGCTATAAACTCAGCATATGTTGGGTATGACTGATCTGGGCAGCGGTCGACGCCGCGGCAAATGGTACTTGCGGCTGGCGGTGCTGGTTGTTTGTCTGTTTGGCGTGATCGTCATCTATGTTTCCAACCAGCTTCTGACACAGCGTTTTACCGAAACCATCAGCAATCGCTCCGACGTGCGGCTGGCACTCTACGTGACCAACCTGATGAACGAGCTGCAGCGCAATTCTGTTGTGCCACAGCTTTTGTCGCGTGACCCTGATTTGATCAAGGCGCTGGAGAACAAGGATTATTCGCTCTCGACGGCGCGCCTTTTGTCTTTCGTGGATGAGATTGGTGCCGCGTCGCTGACGCTCTTGGATCGTGACGGGCGCGCGGTGGCTGCGACAGACCGAAACCGGATCGGGACAGACCACCGGCAGAACCCGTATTTTGTAAACGCGCAGCGGAGTAACCAGACTGTTTACACCACTTTTGCGCGTGCTGAAGGCGGCTTTGCCTATGTCTATTCGCGGCGGGTTGAATTGGCGGGCACGTTGCTTGGGGTGATTATGGTCGAGGTCAACGGCCAACGGCTTGAAACCGGTTGGGCAGGGGTGTCGGATGCGGTGCTGGTGATGGACAGTGAGGGTACGATCATCATGTCAACCGAACCACGCTGGCGGGGTTTGAACGAAGAAGAGGCCTTGGCGCGGCAATCTGCCCCCTCTGCCATCGAACGTGCCATCCGGGCGACCCAAGGCTGGGCTGCGCTGCCCGCTGATGCCTACTTGCGCGGCGAGGCGGTGTTGCGACGTGAAATGCGGGTGCCGCATCAGGGTTGGCGCATGGTCAGCTATACAACCTACGACTCCGTGCGTGAGCGTGTGAACGGTATTCTGGCGCTTGAGGTCATGGGAATCGCGATCCTTCTGGCGCTGTTGTTCTGGGGCAGTTCGCGCCGGACGGCGTCACGTCTGGTTTTCTTCCAGCGCGAGTCAGCAGAGCTTCGCGCATTGAACCGCCGTTTGCAGCGGGAAATCGCCGAGCGCGA
>NZ_DASYOK010000273.1:0-4147 GCF_036007805.1 Yoonia sp. | reverse complement strand
CGCGAGTTGAGGAAACACTGTTGCTTGCCCGACAAGGATATAGCCGATCTCAGCCGCCGCGCCCGTGACCACAATCCGCACCGCGCCAACGGTCTTGGTCGCAAACAAGAACAACAGCGCCGCGTCATCCGTGGGGCTTGTTTCCGACCCGGATATGTCATCCCAGCCGCCCAGGCCGTCCGACACCTGCACCTTGACCGTTGCGCCCACGGTGCCAAGTGTATGCGCGCCGATGCCGACATACGACACCGCCTGATCTGTGGCAAAGGTCAGCGTCCAATCCGCAGGAACCGCCGTAGGCTTCCAAGCGTTGACCACTTCCTCTGCATAAGCAAAGGCCGCGCTGAACCCATCCGCCTCGGTCGATGCCGTGATCGTGCCAGCCAACCGCCGCCAGCATAGGCGCGGGTGATCTAGGCCAAACGTGCCGCCGCCGAAACCGCTTTCGATAATCACGCTCATACGCCGACCCTTTCCGCGACAAGCCCATCAATCCGCCCGCCGTTGTCAATCGCCTGCTGCACAAGCTGCAACGTCCGAAACGCTGCATCAGCGCCAGCGCCCTCGCCCACAACCTCGAACCTGATCTGTTGCGTTGTTGTGTTTTGCACCCGTTCGGTGGATTGGCTTGCGGCCGGTGTGGACGCAGCTCCGCCGGATGCGCCGGGGCGGGAACCCATAGCCTGAGCAAGTCCTGTCGCCGCAACAAGGGCAGCTTGCACTTTTCCCATAACCCCAATTTTTGCAGCAACAGGTGGTCCGGCAATAGGCCCCAACTCCGCAAGCGCCCGCATTTGCGCCGCCGCTGTATTGGCTATAATCTGCGCAATCGAAAGCCCTTTTTGGATTGCTATAGCGGCAATCGCAGCGGCTTTACTTTTGCCAGCGAATTGCTGCATCAAGCTGCCCAATGCACCATACATGCCGGACGCCGCATTTCGCACCATTTCGGCCTCTTGCATTTTCAATGCAACAAGCTGGTCTGAATATGCTTTTTCAATGGCCAGCTTATAGGCGTTGTGCTCTTCCATCATGCCGCGCTCGATCAGGTTCGCGTCATTAAGCGCCGCCATAGCCTCGGCGTGCCACGCTTCGATTGCCGCGCGAGGGTCTTGTTCTTGGAATTGGCCTAACAACTCGTTAAGGCGCTGCATGCCGCCTAATAGACCGCCCCCACCTGCGCCGCCGCCGCCAGCTTCGCCCATAGCGCCCATTGCAGTGCCTGCTGGTGTGGGTGCTGCGCCTTCGCCTTCGCCGCCACCGGTCAGCGCCGCATTAGCTTCATCAATAGCCGCTTTGAGCGCGTTAACGCTTTCTAATTCACTGCCAAGAAAGCGTCCCAACTCTCCGCTTGCGCTTCCAACCAACTCAGCACCTAACGCAGAACGGTTATCGCCCTCTGCCCCAAGTGTGCTGTCTGGAATTAGTTCCGCCATGCCAAAGTTTGTTTTGAATACCGAGTTTAGACTGCTGGCAATGCTGTTTATGCCCTCAATAATCCCGTTGGCAAGGGTGCGCCAAGCCTGATCGACCACGCCAAACGCAGACATAAACGCGCCTTCGATCTGCATTCCAAGGCCAGCCATAATGTCACCTATAAGCGGAATGCTGAGGCGCATACGGTCGAATACTTCCTTGAACACGTCGCCAACCAAGCCCAGCGCAGTTCCAAGCGACCCAGTGGCCGTGATTAGCGTCAAAAACCGATCTATTAAATAACCCGCTCCGACAATTAGCGCGCCGATGCCAATTCGGATAAGCGCTGTGCGCAACGCCACAAGAGCGCCTGTAAGCGAAACCGCCGCCGCCTGTGACGCTATAAACGCTCCGACAAGCCTGACACCAAAGAACGTGGCGGCAGTAGCCCCGACAACAACAATAAGCTGCAAGTTGTCTGCAATCGCAATAATGGACTGCGCCAATAGGGCAGAAACGCCCGTTGCGCTATCGGCCTGACCGATAAACATTGTGAAGCTATCGGACAACTGCCCAAACGCTTGCGCGATTGTTGGAACGGTATTGGCGAAAGCGGCCTCAAGCTGATCTGTTTGTGACAAAATAGCCCGGAAAAATTCATCGGACGAAACCTTGCCATCGACTACCAACTGACGCAGCCTTGCGACCGAACCGCCCGCAGCATCAATCCCGCGCGCCGCCGCTTGGGCAATAGGGAAAGCCCCTTCAAGAATGGAGTTAAACTCCTCTGCCCGGACGGTTCCAGCCCCCATTGCCTGCGACAACTGCAAAAGCGCACCCGATGCCGCCGCCGCCGACCCGCCTTGTTGTGCCAAGGCTAGACCGATATTTTCCGTAAAGCGCAGCGCGTCTTTTTGCGATGCGCCTAATTCATCCGAGGCAATGCTAATGCGTTGGTATAGGCTGGCCATAGCGTCAAGCGGCGCACGGGTCCGCTTGGCCACATCGGCAATGCCCTGCAATTCACGCGCCGCACCTTCCGCGCTTGCGCCCATGGACCGCAAAAGGTTTGTCATCTGCGTGTATCGGTCAGCCGCGCGAGACACTTCACGAATACTAAACGCGCCCGCAAGAACACCGCCAAGCCTTGCCCACACACGGGATATGGTGCCAGCGTTGCGGGTTAGCCGATCTTCTGCGCGCCCACCCGCATCAGTAAGCCGCCCCAACTCATCGCGACCGCGCACAAGCCCGCTGCTGTCAATCCCCATGCCAAGGGTTGCAAAATCACTCATCCGCCTGAGCCTTTTCCATGGGGCTTACAGCAAAGGGCGAACGGTTCTGCATTTCAGAGCAATATGCGCGCGACATGTCGTAAACCGTTTCCCATTCTTCCGCCGTTAGCGTCTTGCCCGTCATATTAGCATAGGCTTGCAACTCTTGCCATTCTAAAGGCTTGCCGTCGCGCGCTTCGCCCAGGGCATGCCAGACTTCGTGCAGCGTTTCATCCGGCGCAAGGCTTGGCACTTCCCACCCGAAAACCTCATAGCGCGCCTCCTTGTGCTTTTCAGGCGTGACGTTCAGCCATGCGACTTGTGCCGCGTAGGTGATTAGACCTGCGCGGCGTCGTCCAAATTTGCCCGCTTCTCCGCAATGGCGCTAAATAGCTGCATACGAACTTGACGCTTGGCGCTCGATGCCTTGCGATCAATCATCTTGCGAATGTTGTCAGGCGTGCATTTGTCGTCACCCGCAACATACACGTTTTCCCATTTGCTGATTGCCACAACGATTAGATCATCCAGCAAGCCTTCCAGCTTTTCGGCATGGCGCGCCTCCAAGGCGTCGATCTCTTTATCCTTGGCACGTTCAACACGGCGATTTTGCGCGCTTTCCGCGATCTGGTATTTGCGGAACGCTTCATATACCTCGTTGCTGTCAGCGGGGCGCAATTCAACGCGGCAAGGCTTGTCGGTTTCGTCTACAGTTACCGCTTTGCCATCCCAGAAAAGCGGCTTGCCCGCCACTTCCAAATGCACCCAATGGCCAGCTTTTGCTTCTTCAATCTCGAAGTCGCCAAAATCCATGTTAATCCTCTTGCGTAGGCTCTTGCTGAGAAAACGAAAAGGTGAAGCCCTGCACCGACCCGCCATCGACGGGGTTTTCGTTCCTGCTATGAAATATGCCTTCCGCTGTCAGCGTCCGGCCATCTGAATACACGGCCCGCATGGAGCCGTGTCCTTCATTATCAATCGGGCAAAGGGTCTTGACGATTGCCGCCCCTGCATCTCCGACCACGCGGCGAACCGCAATGCTGCTTTCCGCGCCCGCGCTGCTTTCTTTGATGCCGCGCGTTATGCCATCGTCAAAGCCGTCAAGCTGTCCAAGGCTTTCGGTCATGCCGAATGTCAGCCCGCCGGAATAACCGACGAGCCGCGAGAATGTCACGCCATCGCTGGAAACGAAAACTTCCGTTCCGCGATGCGTGTATATCTCCCAATCCGACATGACCTAGACCTTATACCGGCTCTTCGTCTTTGACCGTCGGCAATTCTTGCTTGAAGGTCACGATGCCCTGTTCTGGATCGTTACCCGTGATCTCGTTATCGCCGCCGCCCATAAAGTAGCCCTGCGCATAGGCAACAGGATCGCCAGCAACCGCTGCCGCATTGCAAGCCGCAGCGATGACCTTGACCGAACCAGAACCGGCGCAGGTCGCCACGATGGTATC
>NZ_DASYOK010000272.1:0-4334 GCF_036007805.1 Yoonia sp. | reverse complement strand
TTCGAGCTCGCCAAACACATTTGATGACAGTCAGCTCCCGAAAGCCATTATGAAGCGCCTACGCGGTGACTTCGGAGAGAACCATGACCCCCGATGGACACAACAACGGACTTGACACATGCCGCACTCAGAGAACCAGATTTGACAATAACTCAATATTTTCTATCAAAACACTTCAGATAATAGATCTTAACTATAATTGATATTCAAATATTTGATTTTCAAAATGTCTCTTGTTGCGTAGTGTGTAGAAAGACCCAGACATACTTGGGGCCCAGGATATCATTTGGAAAGGATCTAAGAATGGACGGGAATGCGCAATCAGGCGGTAAGTGCCCAGTTATGCATGGCGCAAACAGCGCTGTCGGCAAGGACAACATGGATTGGTGGCCAAACGCCCTCAACCTCGACATCCTGCATCAACATGACACCAAGACCAATCCGCAAAAAGATTTTAACTATCGTAAAGCGCTCGAAGATTTAGATGTCGCTGCATTGAAGGCAGACTTGCACGCATTGATGACTGACAGTCAGGATTGGTGGCCGGCAGACTGGGGTCATTATGGCGGCCTGATGATCCGTATGGCTTGGCATGCGGCTGGGTCCTACCGGATTGCCGATGGCCGCGGCGGTGGCGGAACTGGCAACCAACGCTTTGCGCCATTGAACTCTTGGCCGGATAACGTCAACCTCGACAAAGCGCGCCGCCTTCTTTGGCCGCTTAAGCAAAAATATGGCAAGCAAATCAGCTGGGCTGATCTGATCATTATGGCAGGCACCGTCGCATATGAATCGATGGGCCTCAAAACATTCGGTTTTGCTTTCGGCCGCGAGGACATCTGGCATCCAGAAAAAGACACCTATTGGGGCGCTGAAAAGGAATGGCTTGCGCCATCCGATGCACGCTATGGCGATCTTGATGACCCATCGACGATGGAAAACCCGCTTGCTGCCGTTCAGATGGGCTTGATCTACGTGAATCCTGAAGGCGTGAACGGACAGCCGGATCCACTGAAAACAGCAGCTCAAGTCCGCGAGACATTCGCCCGGATGGCCATGAACGATGAAGAAACCGTCGCTCTGACGGCCGGCGGTCATACAGTGGGCAAATGCCATGGCAATGGAGACGCCGCGCTTCTTGGCGCCGACCCAGAGGCTGCTGATGTGACGGAACAAGGGTTGGGTTGGAATAACCATTCAGCCCGTGGAATAGGCCGCAACACTGTCTCAAGTGGCATCGAAGGCGCGTGGACGACCCACCCCACTCAATGGGATAATGGCTACTTTTACCTGCTTTTCACTTACGATTGGGAATTGAAGAAGTCTCCTGCAGGTGCCTGGCAATGGGAACCGATCAACATCAAGGAAGAGGACCGGCCCGTCGATGTGGAGGATCCCTCGATCCGCTACAACCCGATCATGACCGACGCCGACATGGCGATGATCAAAGATCCGGTCTATCGGGAGATCTCGGAGCGGTTTTACAAGGATCCAGACTACTTCTCTGACGTTTTTGCGCGGGCTTGGTTTAAACTGACCCACCGTGACATGGGGCCAAAACCTCGCTATTTTGGCCCGGATGTTCCTGCTGAAGACCTGATCTGGCAAGATCCAGTACCGAAAGGTGCAACTGACTGGGACATTGCTGCCGTCAAAGCAGAAATTGCACAAAGTGGCTTGAGCGTCAGCGATCTGGTTTCAACGGCATGGGATAGTGCGCGTACCTTCCGCGGGTCCGATTTACGTGGTGGTGCAAATGGTGCTCGGATCCGTCTTGCTCCTCAGAAAGATTGGGAGGGTAACGAGCCCGATCGGCTTGACAAGGTATTGTCGGTCCTCGAGCCAATTGCAAAGAGTGCCGGCGCTAGTCTTGCAGACGTCATTGTTTTGGGCGGAAATGTCGGTGTTGAGCAAGCCGCTTATGCTGCTGGCACTCAAGTGACCGTGCCCTTCATGCCAGGACGGGGTGATGCGACTGACGCAATGACAGATGCTGCCTCGTTTGATGTGTTAGAGCCAATCCACGACGGCTTTCGAAATTGGGTCAAAAAGGATTACATCGTCAGCCCTGAAGAGCTCCTTTTGGACCGCGCCCAGCTCATGGGGCTGACCGCGCCAGAGATGACAGCCCTGATTGGCGGTTTGCGGGTAATTGGTACCAATCATAGCGCAACCATGCACGGTGTGTTCACGGATCAACCGGGAGCGCTTACGACAGACTTCTTCGTCAATCTTACGGACATGCGCTATCGCTGGGCACCAACGGCAGAGGGGGTCTATGTTTTGCAAGACAGGACAACTGGTCAGGTCCATTGGACTGCAACTCGGGTTGATCTTGTTTTTGGGTCAAATTCCATCCTGCGTTCTTACGCTGAAGTTTATGCGCAACGAGACGGAACCGAGCAGTTTGTCGAGGATTTTGTCGCGGCCTGGACGAAGGTCATGAATGCAGACCGTTTTGATCTACACTATTGATAACAAGTTCACAGGCGGCCTCGTGCTGCCTGTGAACGTCACTGCGCCACTACGCTCAGAACGGCAAGTCCAGCAAGTAGCGGTAGTCCCCGAGTTGCTGCAAGGTTCGCGCCTTCTATGGAATAGTATAACGCAAAGAGCTGGCAGTGGCTCAACTTTACATCGGTGAAACACCGGCCTTGAGCATCAGTTTAACCGATAAAAAAGCTCTTGAATGAGCAGCAACCAAAGGCTCATGAACATGTTCGATGTACAGACATCCGCCCCGACGGAACGCCCTGCGACATGCCCCATGCATGCAGCAAAGGACCATCCGGCCATAAAGCCTGCACGGGTTGGCATTCTTGTGGCCAACCTTGGCACGCCGGATGCGACAGATTACTGGTCAATGCGGCGATATCTGAACGAATTCTTGTCGGACAAACGCGTGGTGGATTATTCTGCCTGGCTTTGGCAGCCGCTGTTGCAGCTGTTCATCCTGACCAAACGGCCATTGTCGTCGGGTGCGGCCTATCAATCCATCTGGAACGAAGACGCCAATGAAAGCCCTTTGCTGACCATTACCAAAGCGCAGACCGCCGCAATCAAAAAACAGATGATCGACCGCTACGGCGACGATGTGCGCGTCGATTTCTGCATGCGCTATGGCAACCCGTCCACCAAATCCAAAGTGCGTGAAATGGTTGAAGCGGGCTGTACCAAGATCCTGTTCTTACCGCTTTACCCGCATTACGCGGGTGCCACATCAGCCACTGCGAATGACCAGTTCTTTCGCGCGCTGATGGATGAAAAATGGCAGCCCACCGCGCGTGTTGTCGAGCCCTATTTCGAGGCACCAGCCTATATCGAAGCGCTGGCCCAATCCATCCAAAAGGCCTATGCCGAGATCGCGGTCAGGCCGGAAATGCTGATCTGTTCCTATCACGGCGTGCCGGAACGCTATCTGCGTGAGGGCGACCCCTATCATTGCCAGTGCCAGAAAACGACACGTTTGCTGAAAGAACGGCTGGGTTGGGACAACACCCAGATCAAAACGACGTTCCAGTCGCGGTTCGGGCCAGAGGACTGGCTAAAACCCTATACGGTCAAAGAGGTCGCGCGACTGGCCGAAGAAGACGGTATCAGGCATATCGCCGTCTGCGCCCCCGCCTTTTCTGCCGATTGCATCGAAACGCTGGAAGAGATCAACGAAGAGATCAAGGAAAGCTTTGAAGAAGCAGGCGGCGCACATTTCACCTATATCCCCTGCCTGAATGACCATGCGGCGCATATCGACGTGCTGTGTGGTGTGATCAACCGCAACCTGAAAGGTTGGTTGGCATAAACTGGCTGCGGTGACTTTTCATGGATCTCAGAGTCCTGTCCCGAGCGCAGGTTCACTACTCCTTCCAGATCAACTGGTTTTAACCGATAGCGGATTACGTTGCCATCATGGAGACCCGCGATCTGCTCGCGGACGTAAGCGACAACATCTGCGCGATCTGCATCGGCTACGCCAGCGGCCGAGGCCATCTCGTCAACCGCACCGTCTCGGAACTCCTTGAACTCGAGAACGCAACGCTGGACCGCAGCGCGAAAAAATTCCCGATAGACAACAGCAGCTTTTTCAGGGCTCTCCACCTCGGCCCCGAGAATTCGGTACTTCTCGGTGGAAGCCAAGTACGCGTCCCTACAGACCTCGCGCGGCAGTGCGACGTTGTTCAATTCATAGACCCCGATTAGAGCGGTTCCTGCTTATCTTGAATCGTTGTGGGATTGAACGAACCCGCTAACGCGGGATGGGCGCCGCTATTGGCAGGAATGGCCTCCTGATGAGAAGGTTTGGTTGCTGAGACCAATCTTTGAACAGGAGACCATCC
>NZ_DASYOK010000271.1:0-21680 GCF_036007805.1 Yoonia sp. | reverse complement strand
TGGCAATGTTATTGCCAAAATTTCGGACAGTGCCGAAAGCACAGCCCCTGCACCTGCCCAAGACGCGGCCCCTGCCCCATCCGACAACCTGCCCGAAGGCAAAGAAGTCATCATGCCCACGCTGGGCATGGCGCAGGATTCAGGCCTGCTTGTGGCGTGGCACAAAAGCCCCGGTGATGCGGTCAGCGCTGATGACGTGCTTTTTGAAGTTGAAACCGACAAGAGCGTCAATGAAGTCAACGCAGGCTTTGACGGCTACCTTGGTGCCACGCTCGCCGAAGCGGGCGAAGACGTGCCCACCGGCCAGACCATCGCAATCATTACTGCTGAAAAGCCCGCCAACCCTGTCGCACGCAAAAGTGCTGCGGCCCCTGCACCGCAAGCCGCCGTCGCAGAGGAAAAACCCGCACCCGTCGCCAAAGCGCAACCGGCGAAAGTGACCCCTGCCCCCGCAACGCACGGGCGCATCCTTGCGTCCCCCAAACTACGGCGTTTGGCGCTTGAACAAGGGCTGGATTTGCAGCGGCTGGTCGACGCGGGGCATCCACAGCCCTTTCATGTCAAAGACATCGACGCGCTACGCGCATTGCCGCAAACCTCTGGCGCAACGGGAACGACCGCAGCGCAGATATCCGGCCGTTTGACGGCAGAGATCGCAAGCGAAGGTTTCACGGATTTCGCCGACTGGGCCGCAAAATCTGCGCAACTGACCGATACCTCTGCCTTGCTCGCAGGTCTTTGCGCCGCGAGCCATGGCAGCGATACGACAGTGGCGGTCGAGAGCTTTGGCATGACCAGGATCTACGCGGCCTCGGCCCAGCTTAGCGCCACAGAGCCGTGTGAGGACGCCGCCCGACTGCGGGTCCGCGATTTGCGCTTCAGCGCGATCACAAGCGTAGCCATGGGGGCCGAAGACGTGCCAACACTGACGCTCACGCGCAACGGCGCTGGCCTCACGATCACGCTTGAATTTGCGCCTGCGCAACTGGCGCCAAGCGACGCGATCACCCTTCTTTCCAACTTCGCAGGCCGGATGGAGCAACCGCTCCGCCACCTGCTCTGACCACATCGGAGACCAAAATGGACTTTACCGATCTTTATATCGACGGCGCATGGCACAAAGGCGCATCAGGCGAACGCTTTGATGTGATCAACCCCGCCACAGAAGAGGTGATCGCCTCGGTCGCCTCTGCCGAAATCGCAGATGCCGACGCTGCATTGGATGCCGCTGAAACTGCGATGAAAAAATGGGCCGCCCAAACGCCGCGCCACCGCTCTGAGGTGTTGCGCAAAGCGTGGGAGCTGATGACAGCGCGGCTCGAAGATTTTGCCCATCTGATCACGCTGGAAAACGGCAAGGCCCGCACCGATGCGATGGGCGAGGCGACCTATGCCGCCGAATTCTTCCGCTGGTTTGCCGAAGAAGCCGTGCGCGCCGACGGGATGCTGACCCATGCCCCCGCATCCGGCGCGCGGATCATGGTGCAGCATAAACCGGCTGGGCTTGCCGTGCTGGTGACCCCGTGGAATTACCCCGCCGCGATGGGGACGCGCAAAATTGCACCGGCACTGGCTGCTGGCTGTGCGGTGATCATCAAACCCGCCTCAGAGACACCGCTGACGATGCTTGCGCTTATGCCGCTTCTGGAAGAGGCTGGCGTGCCCAAGGGCCTCGTCAACGTGTTGCCGTCCAAGCGTACCGGTGCCTTGGTCGACCATATGTTGCATGATCCGCGCGTGCGCGTTGTGTCCTTCACAGGTTCGACCGGGGTGGGCCGCAAACTTTTGCACTCTGCGGCGGATCAGGTTCTGAAACCTGCGATGGAACTGGGTGGCAACGCACCTCTGATCGTGTTTGAAGACGCCGATATCGACGTTGCCGTCGAAGGCGCGATGCTGGCAAAGATGCGCAATCTGGGCGAGGCCTGTACCGCCGCCAACCGCATCTATGTGCACGCGGATGTGGCTGAAGCCTTCACGGCCAAATTCACCGCCGCAATGGCCGCCTTGAAGGTCGGCGACGGTACCGACCCATCTGTTGACGTGGGCCCTTTGGTGAATGCAGACACCCGCGACAAAGTTGCTGCTTTCGTGGCGGATGCCGTCGCCAAGGGTGCCAAAATCGAATGTGGCGGCACCACCCCCAACGGCAAGGGCTTTTTCTACCCGCCAACCGTCATGTCCAACGTCTCGCAGGACGCGGACTGCGTGCATGACGAAATCTTCGGCCCTGTCGCCGCGATCCAGACATTCACCGATCAGGAAGACGTGATCCGCCGCGCCAATGACACCGAATACGGGCTGGTCGCTTACGTCTTTTCCGAAGACATGAAGCGCGCCTTGCAGGTCTGCGAGCGGCTGGAATACGGCATGGTTGGTCTGAACCGCGGCTTGGTCTCCGATCCTGCCGCACCATTTGGCGGCGTGAAACAGTCAGGCCTCGGGCGTGAAGGCGGGCACGAGGGCATGCTCGAATTCATGGAAACGCAATACATCTCGGCCAGCTGGTGAATGTGATGACAGATGTAATCGCCTCTCCTTCCGTCCGCACTCTTGCAGGTCAAAAAGGCATTGATCTGGAAAAACTGGCCCGCGATCTGGGCCGGACCACAATCGCCCGCGAGGATCTGGCGGGCGATGCCAAACCTGCGTCACCCCAAAGCGATCACGCGAAATACTGGGATGTAGATCACAGCCAGTTCGGCCCTGTGACCGAAGAACCGCTGAGCCGGTTTGCCCAGGTCGCGGCCGGAAACCTCGGTGCTGCAAACACCATGATCCCGCAGGTCACCCACCACGACCGCGCCGATGTCTCGGCGATCGAGGCGCTGCGCAAAGAGTTGAAACCGGAGGCGCAAGCGCGCGGCGTTAAGCTCACCGCACTTGCGTTTCAGGTCAAGGCATTGGCACGGGCGCTGCGCGAGTTCCCGCGCTTCAATGCGTCGCTGACACCGGATGGCAAGACACTGATCCTCAAGGACTATGCCCATATCGGGATCGCCGTTGATACAGCCCACGGCCTAATGGTGCCTGTGATCCGTGATGCGGACCGCAAGGGTCTTTGGCAGATCGCAAGCGAGATCACCGATCTGGCGACGCGCGCACAAGCCCGCAAGGTGGGCCCCGATGAAATGGGCGGCGCGTCCATGTCGATCAGTAATCTGGGCGGCATTGGCGGCACAGCTTTCACCCCCATCGTGAACCCGCCCGAGGTGGCAATCCTTGGCCTGACGCGCACCGAAATCACCCCCGTCTGGGATGGCGCAGACTTTCAGCCCAAACCGATGTTGCCACTTGATCTGAGCTATGATCACCGCGTGATCAATGGGGCCGAGGCCGCACGCTTTGTCACCTATCTAACCGGCCTGCTGGGTGATCCCCGCAGGATGATGATATAGAAGAAAGTGACGACGGATCAGTGACATTGCACTGACGCTGCCGGACCCGAAAACCAAAGCGCCGATTTTGATCAAAGCCAGAGAGGGTGCTGCGCGGCATCGTTCGCGATGGCCTTTTCCGCGGGCGTTTGCACGACCACTGGTTGCGTCCGGCGCAGGCTTTCGGCGGAGCGCGGATTGTCCATCGCGACAAGGCGGCATTGCACGCAAGCTATCACTGTGAATGGGCCGGTCCGGTTGCGGGGTTGTCCCTCGCTCGGACATACTGGCATGCTTCACGCGGTTTGGCTGAGGCCCCAAAACCGGATTGATATCCGTCAATCCGTTCTGATGGTATCATGCCAAAATCCTTTGGCCGCTGCATTCCGTGGCAAAAAGGAGCATGATCATGAGCGTCCAACGCATCCGCAAAGTCATGACCCGCGCGAACATGTCTGACTATGATGCAATGCGCGACAGTTTCGATTGGTCAGACGCGCAAGCGTTGCTGGATGGTCTGCCTGACGGGCACCTCAACATCGCGCATGAAGCACTCGACCGGCATGTGGCGGCTGGTCACGGTGAGCAGGCGGCACTACGCTGGATCGACAAGTCAGGCAATCGCACCGACTACACATATGCTGACCTCGCGCAGCAAGCGAACCGCTTTGCCAATGTGTTGCACGCGCGTGGGCTGCAAAAGGGTGACACGGTTTATGGCCTGCTGGGGCGGGTGCCCGAGCTTTACATCGCGGCACTTGGTACGCTGAAAGCCGGCTGCGTTTTCTGCCCCTTGTTTTCGGCCTTTGGACCTGAGCCCATTCAGGCCCGCATGCAGATTGGCGAAGCGCGTGCGCTGATCACCACAACCCGGCTTTATAAACGCAAGGTAGCCAGTATCCGTGATACGGTGGAAACCCTCAAGGATGTGTTCACCATAGACGGTGCGGCAGAGGGCACGACCGATCTTGCGCCACTGATGGCTGCGGCCTCCGACAGCTTCACAACCGCACAGACCCTGCCCGAAGACCCTGCCCTGCTGCATTTCACCTCAGGGACAACCGGCAAACCCAAAGGCGTGGTGCATGTGCACCAAGCCGTTGTGGCCCACGACACGACCGGCAGGATCGCCCTCGATCTGCGCGCCGGTGATATCTATTGGTGCACGGCTGATCCGGGCTGGGTGACGGGCACATCCTACGGGATCATCGCGCCACTGACGAACCGCGCCACAATGATCGTGGATGAAGCAGAATTTGATGTGACCCGCTGGTACGACATCCTCAGCACCGAGGGCGTGAACGTCTGGTATACCGCCCCCACAGCCATCCGTATGTTGATGAAGGCCGGAGCCGATGCCATTGGCGTGCGCAGCTTTCCGGACCTGCGGTTCATGGCCAGCGTGGGCGAGCCATTGAACCCCGAGGCTGTCATCTGGAGCAATGACACCTTCGGGATGCCATTCCACGACAATTGGTGGCAGACCGAGACCGGTGGCATCATGATTGCCAACTATGCCGCGATGGATGTCAAACCGGGCTCGATGGGTAAACCACTGCCCGGCATTACCGCCGGAATTGTCGAGGTTTCGGGCAATACGGTGACCGAATTGACTGCCCCGATGGCCATGGGTGAACTGGCGCTGCGCCCCGGCTGGCCGTCGATGATGCGGGCCTATCTTCACGAAGAGGCACGCTATCTGAAGTGCTTTAAGGATGGCTGGTATCTTAGCGGCGATCTCGCGATGCGCGATGCCGACGGATACTACTGGTTTGTCGGGCGCGCCGATGATCTGATCAAGAGCGCAGGTCACTTGATCGGTCCCTTCGAGGTGGAAAGTGCCTTGATGGAACATGAAGCTGTCGCCGAAGTCGGGGTGATCGGGTTGCCGGATGAAACCGCCGGGCAAATCGTCAAGGCCTATGTTGCGCTCAAACCGGGCTATGCGCCAACCGATGACCTGCGTCTTGATCTGATCGGACATGCCCGCAAGCGGCTTGGACCGGCGGTTGCCCCCAAAGAGATCGCCTTTCGCCAAAACCTGCCAAAAACACGCAGTGGCAAGATCATGCGACGCCTGTTGAAGGCCCGCGAAATGGGGCTGCCTGAAGGCGATATTTCAACACTGGAGAGTGACGAGACATGACCGTGACCCGCACAAAGCCCCGCCTTGATACCGCCCATGTGCGCGAACTGCTGCACAGCATGCTGCGTATCCGGATGTTCGAGGAAAAATGTGCCGAAGCCTATACGCAGGAAAAAATCCGCGGGTTTCTACACCTGTATGATGGTGAAGAGGCGATCGCCGCGGGAATCATTCCTTTGTTGGAAGATTCCGACAGACTGGTTGCGACCTACCGCGAACATGGCCACGCGCTGGCACGCGGTGTGCCTATGGGGGCTGTACTGGCCGAGATGTACGGCAAATCCAATGGCTGCGCGGGCGGGCGCGGCGGGTCGATGCATCTGTTCGATGCGGACCGCAACTTCTATGGCGGAAATGCGATTGTGGGGGGCGGTTTGCCGCTTGCGGTCGGGCTTGCGCTGGCCGATCGCATGCAGGGCAATCAAGCGACAACCGCCTGTTTTTTTGGTGAAGGTGCGGTCGCCGAAGGGGAATTCCACGAAAGCCTCAACCTCGCCAAACTGTGGGGACTTCCGGTTCTGTTTATATGCGAAAACAACGGCTATGCGATGGGCACACGGTTGGACCTGACCGAGGCCGAAGTCGACATCGCAGCCAAAGCGCGAAGCTATGCAATCACATCCGAGGTTGTGGATGGCATGGACGTCGTAGCAGTTGAGGCCGCAGCCCGCCGCGCCCTGCAAACCATCGCCGAGACCGGCAACCCCTACTTTCTGGAATGCCGCACATACCGGTTCCGCGCCCATTCGATGTTTGATGCCCAGCTTTATCGCCCCAAGGAAGAAGTGGCCGCATGGCGCAAGAAAGGCCCGATTGTGCGATTTCAGAAATGGGCCATGCAAAGCGGGCTTTTGCACGCGCATGACATTGATGAAATCAAGGCCGAGATCGCGTCTGAAATCAGTGAAGCCGTGGCATTTGCCGAGGCTGGCACGGATGAACCGCTGGATCATCTGACCCATTTCGTCTTGGCCCCTGACCGCCCCGCCTCGCCCGAGGTCGCAGCACCGGCAAAGATGGTCGAGACCACCTACCGCGAGGCTGTCAAGGCGGCGATCACGGATGCGATGACCCGCGACGACCGTGTGTTTTTGATGGGTGAGGACGTGGGCCACTATGGTGGGTGCTACGCCGTCAGCAAGGGCTTGCTTGACCGGTTCGGTCCGGACCGTATCCGCGATACGCCTTTGTCGGAATCCGGATTTACCGGTGCGGGTATCGGGGCGGCCATCGCGGGGATGCGCCCGATTGTCGAGGTGATGACCGTGAACTTTTCCTTGCTCGCGCTGGATCAGATCATGAACACAGCCGCCACCCTGCGGCATATGTCCAACAACCAGTTCGGCGTGCCCGTGGTGATCCGCATGGCAACAGGTGCCGGCAAACAGCTCGCCGCGCAGCACTCGCATTCGCTGGAAGGCTGGTATGCCCACATTCCCGGTCTGCGTGTTCTGACACCTGCCACCATGGAAGATGCGCGCGGCATGCTTTGGACAGCGCTGCAAGACCCCGATCCGGTGCTGATCTTTGAAAATATCATGCTGTATAATCGCACGGGTGAACTGGCCGAGAACGCAGGCCCCGTTGATATTGACCGCGCCGTGGTGCGGCGCGCGGGGCGCGATATCACGCTGATCACATATGGCGGATCACTGTTCAAAACGCTTGAAGCCGCCGAAGCGCTGGCGCGTGACGGCATAGATGCTGAGGTGATTGATCTGCGCAGCCTGCGACCGCTGGATATGGAGACGATCCGCGCCTCGGTTGCCCGCACCCACAGGGCGTTGATGGTCGATGAAGGCTGGCGCACAGGGAGCCTTGCAGCCGAAATCGGGATGCAATTGGCCGAGGATGCGTTCTACGACCTTGATGCGCCGCTCGCGCGGGTCTGTAGCACCGAGGTGCCGATCCCCTATGCGGCCCACCTCGAACAGGCTGCCATCCCGCAAGTGGATAGCATCATTACCGCAGCAAAACAGGTCATGGAGAATAAGCTGTGAGTACATTCCTCATGCCCTCACTTGGCGCAGACATGGAGGACGGAACCTTGGTTGAACAACTCGTAAATCCCGGCGACGCGGTCACGCGTGGCGATATCATCGCAGCGGTTGAGACCCAGAAAGGGGTTATTGAAATCGAAGTCTTCGAAGACGGATTTCTGGATAAATGGCTGGTGCCGCTTGGCACAAAAGTACCTGTCGGAATGCCTCTTGCGATGATCCGCGCCAGTCAAGAGCCTGACGAACCCGCGTTCCCGCAACCCGCCGATCCAGACCCAGTACCGCCACCGTCTGAGGCCCCGCAGCCCGAAGATCCTGTCGCGCCGCCCGCCGTGCCGGAAGAGCCGCCCTCCGCCCCGGAACAACCTGCCGAACCGCCGCAGGAGCTGTCACAACCGGTCCGGCAGCGTGTCAGTCCCGCAGCCCGCAGGCGGGCCGCACAAACAGGGTTTGATCTGGCAAGCCTCGGGACAGGCAGGATTATCTCACTTGCCGATCTTCCAGACGCGAGGGACAAGCCCGACACGGACCCCCTCTCTGCAATGCGGCAGGCGATTTCGGCGGCAATGACGCGCGCGAAACGCGAGATCCCGCATTATTACCTGTCCGATACGATTGACCTGACGTTGGCAGAGACGTTCATCAGTACCTACAATGCCGATAAACCGCCCGATGCCCGTCTCGCGCTCAGTGTCCTCTATATCCGTGCGGTTGCAATGGCCGCCCGAAAGTACCCCGACTTCAACGGCCATTTCGAAAATGACCAGTTCAGCCCTGCCGGAGCCGTGCATCTGGGCATGGCGATCAACCTGCGCGGCGGCGGGCTTGTCGCCCCTGCCCTGCATGATGCCGACAAAGACGACCTCGAAACACTCATGGCGCGGCTCAAAGACCTTGTGACGCGCGTGCGCCAAGGGCGGTTTCGGGCGCGTGAATTATCAGACCCAACAATCACCCTGACCAGTCTGGGCGACCGTGGTGTGGCCGGCATCACCGGCGTAATTTTTCCGCCGCAGGTGGCCATTGTCGGGATTGGCACACCCGGCCTCCAGCCAGCGGTTGTCGACGGTACGGTTCAGTCGCGCCGCCTTGCACAGATTACCCTTGCCGCTGATCACCGCGTCAGTGACGGACACCAGGGTGCAAATTTCCTCCGCACGATCATCAAACACATGCAAAATCCGGAGCAGCTATGACTGACGATCCACTACGCGATTTGCTGATCAAGCATTTGGGCCGTATCGCCCCCGACATTTCCTTTGATGACGTCGATACCGGCGCCGACCTGCGCGAAGAATACGACATCGATTCAATGGATTTTATGACGTTGATCACCGCTTTGGGCAAAGACCTGTCCTTGCCGATGCCAGAGACGGATTACGACCAGATGGGCAGCTTTGACGATCTGCTTGCCTATTTGCACAGCCAAAGCACGACATAGGCCAAGCCGGCACAGAAAGGCCCCAAATGATCGCTTTACGCCTCACTGACATCCAGAAATCCTATGGCGATAACCATGTCCTCTGCGACGTGAACCTGACCATTGAAGACGGAGAGTTCATCGTCATCGTCGGCCCCTCAGGATGTGGCAAGACAACCCTGCTGCGCGTGATTGCAGGGTTGGAAAGACCCGATGCAGGCGAGATCATGCTTTTTGACACGGTCGTGAACGAAATGTCGCCCGCCCAGCGCGAGGTTGCGATGGTGTTCCAGTCCTACGCGCTCTACCCGCATTTGACGGTCTACAAGAACTTTGAATTTGCCCTGAAACTGGCAGGCATGACGTCGGAGCAGATACAGCAGCGCATTGATGAGGTGGCGCAAACCCTTTCGCTCTCGGACTATCTTGATCGCAAACCGTCCGAGCTCTCGGGCGGGCAGCGTCAGCGTGTGGCCTTGGGCCGTGCGCTTGTGCGTAAGCCGCGCATGTTCTTGTTTGACGAACCCTTGTCCAATCTAGATGCCGCTTTGCGCATGAATACCCGCATCGAGATTGCCGATCTGCACCGGACCCTCAAAACACCCATTCTCTATGTCACCCACGACCAGACAGAAGCGATGACGCTGGCTGACCGGATTGTGGTCATGCGCGCGGGCCGGATTGAACAAATCGGCGCGCCGCTTGAGCTTTATAATACGCCCAATAACCGTTTCGTGGCCGGATTCATCGGATCACCTGCGATGAATTTCATCGCACCTGATATTCTGCCGGGCTTGGAGGCCGCATGCATTGGCGTGCGCCCCGAACATTTGTTTATTGCCGAAGATGGCCGCTTGTCTGGCAAAGTCCTGCTGCATGAACGTCTTGGCACCGACACCCATGTCATTGCCGATGTCGGAGCAGGGCAAAAGCTGACCGCGCGTTTACCAGGGCAATGGGAATTCGCGCGCGGTGCCCCCATTGCACTCGATTTCGCTGACGCCGATGCAGTGCTTTTTGATGCGCAGGGCGACCGCATCGTCGCGGATCGCGGTAACTTTTAACGTTTGTGGGCCTGCCGCTTCGGATCAAGCCGGAAAATCAGCGGAACGATGGCGATGACGCAAACAGCCGCCACCAGGAAGGGCGCACCTGGCAGATAAATCCCCTCATCATTGACCGATCGTTCAAAGACACCTGTCAGAAACAGCGGTGCCGTGACGGCCGCGACAGACGACAAGGAAGCGATCACGCCTTGCACAAGCCCTTGCTGGTCTTCCTCTACCCGATTGGCGGCGAAGGCAGTGATCAAAGGGGGGGCCATATCCGACAGCGCGGCGATGGGCAAAAACAGAAACACCGCCCAGACCGCCGTGGTTGCGCCGAACCCGACAAGTCCGATGATAGCGGCCACCGTTGCGATCAGCAGTGTCTGGTAGTCACCAAAACGCCCCGTCAGACGCGGCAGAATACCTGCCTGCACCAATGCGATTAGAATACCATAGCCCGAGAGCGTCAGCCCGATGGTGAAGCCGTCCCAGCTAAACACCTCGCGGCCCCAGAAAGCCCAGAGTGTCGGGTAGACCATATTGGCAAATTCAAAAACAAAGATGCAAACCAGCGGTACGGCGAGCCCCGGAATAAGAAAGGCGCGCAGGATGGTGCCGAAGGGGTTCAGATCACGCCGCCCGAAGGGACGCCTGTTTTCGGGTTTGAGCGATTCAGGCAGCATGAAAAACCCGAACGCCACATTGAGCGCCGACAAAACCGCCGCAATCCAGAACGGTGCCGTGATATGCCACCCCGAGGCCAAACCGCCCAGCGCGGGGCCCATCACGAAGCCCACACCGAAAGCGGCGCCGATCATTCCAAAAGCGGCCCCGCGCTCCTCGGGTTTGGCGATATCCGCGATATAGGCTGTGGCGGTAATATAGGTCGCACCCGCCATCCCTGCGAGAATACGGCCAACCAGCAAGACCCAATAGGTCTCGGCCAGCGCCATGATGACGTAGTCGATGGTCAGCGTCACCAAGGCGAAAATCAGGACGGGCCTGCGGCCGTAGGCATCTGACAAGCTTCCGATAATGGGGCCGAAAAGGAACATGGCGGCCGCATAGGACGACATCATGATGCCGCCTAGCAACGCGCCCTCAGCGGTGCTGGTGGCACCCACGCGGTCCATCAAATCGGGCATGATCGGAAAGACGATACCCACCCCAATGGCATCAATCACAAGCGTCATCAGAATGAAAAGAAAGGGGCCGTTCAACTTCATGCCACACCGGACACGCTAAACGCGAGTGAGACAACCCTTAAAAACATAAATATGCAAAAAAATACACGGATTGCCGTGTCATGTCGTGACCGGAGACACATCCGAAATCAGGATATACCCTGCGCCATAGATTGTTTTGATGATTTTGGGGTCCTTGGTGCTGTCCTTGAGCTTGGCGCGCAGGCGCGACAGGCGCACATCAATCGCGCGATCAAAGGATTCCGCGTCGCTTTTTTCGTTCAACTCATCGCGCAGCTGATCCCGTGTGATCAGCCTGTTTGGACGGGTCAGGAAAATACGCAAAAGCATCGCCTCGCTGGCCGAAACCCGCGTGCTGTTGCCTTCTGCGTCGATCAGGATGA
This sequence comes from Yoonia sp., assembly GCF_036007805.1. GTDB lineage: Bacteria > Pseudomonadota > Alphaproteobacteria > Rhodobacterales > Rhodobacteraceae > Yoonia. The sequence goes on along the minus strand of NZ_DASYOK010000271.1, from coordinate 10,100 downwards.
ATTGCGCAAAATCAATCGTCCAACCCGAAAATGTCAGCTTCTCGGCCTCTTGCTTGGCAGTCGTCGGGGCCTTGCGCCGCAAAAGCGCACGCACCCTTGCGATGACTTCGCGGATCTCGAAAGGTTTGGCCAGATAATCATCCGCCCCCAATTCAAGGCCAACAATCTTGTCTTGCAGGGTCGAACGGCCCGAAATCACCAAGGTGGCCGTGGCGCTATTGGCCAAAGCCGCAACAATGCTGAGGCCGTCCTTGTCCGGCAGGCCCAGATCGACCACACAGACCTCGGGCCGTTTCGTAGCCAGCGAACGTTCAAAATCCGCAGCACGGGCAAAGCTTTGCGTGGTGAAACCCGCATCGGTCAACGCCGCCGACAACATATGCCGGATATCGGGGTTGTCGTCGATGATGGCGACATAGCCTTGCGTGCTCATGTACTGGCCCTCAGGAAAGCGGCCTCGAAAGTGGCGAAATCGAACGGTTTCGGCAGCACCGGATGCGCGGCACTGGCCTTCTGGTGCAAAGCGTCTGAAGGCGGCAAGCCGGTCACGATCAAGACAGGAATGCCCGGCGGCACTTTCGCCGCGACATCAAGGCCCGAGCCCTCACCGATTGCAAGATCTGTGACAACATGTGTCAGCCCCTCGAGCGCGATCAGCTTTTGCGCCTCTTCAACCGAGGCCGCCTCGACCACGGCATGCCCTGCGCGGCGCAGGAAACTGCGCATGGTCTGGCGCACATCAAGCGTGTCATCCACCAAGAGCACCAGCCCCGCCTCAACGGTGCGTGCGGGTATGTAGGGGATGCGCAAGGTCACGACGGCCCCGCCCGAGGCATGATTGCGCAGGCGGACGGTGCCACCACTTGATTTGGCAAAATCGAATGCGGTTGTCAGCCCCAAACCGCGCCCGATCTTGCCGCTTTTGGTGGAATAGAACGGGGCCAACGCATTGGCGAGCGCGTCTTCGGAAAATCCGGGGCCATTATCTGCAACGGTGATTTCCAGCATCCCGTCCGCGGCCCGATGCATGCGCGTGGTGATCATCGCGGGCCCATCCTGGGCCTCGGCGGCATTGAGAACAAGGTTCAGAATGGCATCCTGGGCAAAGCCCGGATCAAAGGTAAGCCGCGCATCGGGAATATCGTAGGTGATCTTCAGCACCGCATCATCCGGCACGGCTGCGCGTGCCAACTGAAGCACGTCAGCGACGAAATCGGCAACCTTTACAGAAACCGGATTCAGACTGCGATGTGCTTCGATCCTTGAGAGGTTTTCAATCAACTCGCCACCGCGTTTCGCCGCAGAGTTGATCGTCGCCGATACCTCGGCCAAGGCCGGATGCAGTGACGCCAACTCATCCAGCTTGGCTTGCTGGCCCAGAATGATCGTCAGAAGATTGGCGAAATCATGGGCCATACCGCTGGTCAGTTGGGTGGCCAGTTCCTTGCGCCGCGCGTGCGCAAGGGCCGCACGTGCCGAGACTTCTTCGGTCACATCGACCGTCAGGATATAGGCCCCCTGCACTCTGCCATCCTTTGCCATGTCCGGTGTCATCGCAAGACGCATGAAACGTCCCGAGGCCTCATCGCGGATTTCCGATGTGGTCGGGTTGCCTTGCAAAACCCGTGCAAATTGCGGGGCGACCTGCGCCCAGACAAACGGACCCAGCACATTTTCAAACGACTGCCCGACGATCTTGCGCTCGCCCACAGGCAGGATCATGGGCAGGTTGCCATTCGAGTGCGTATAGACCCCTGCCGCATTCACATGCGCAATATGGCCCGGCGTCATTGTGTTCATCAGTGCCAGATGTTCGCGGCTGTCCGTCACCTCTTGTTTTGCCAGCTCAAGCGCATTCACCGTGGCCGACAAGGCCCTATTCGCGCGTGCAAGGTCTTCGGAACGCTGCAACAGTTTTTCAGATAGGGTTTCGGTGTGAGAGCGAAAGAAATCCTCTTGCCGCTTGGTTTCGGTGATGTCGGTATAGACCGAAATCCAGCCGCCCTGTTGAAACGGGCTGCCCTCGACCGAGATTGCCGTGCCGTTCGAACGGGTGCGTTCAAAATAATGCGGCTCGAACGTAAAGGCGAGGCGGACCTTTTCATCCACAAAGCCCGCGATATCATCAACCTGTCCGTATTCGCCCTGTTCGGTCAGATACATCACAATCTCACGAAACTCGGCCCCCCGAGCGACAAGGTGGTCGGGCAAAGAGAACATCTGCTGGAACCGGCGGTTGGCCGCGACAAGGCGCAATTCCTCGTCATGCAAGGAAATCGCCTGTTTGATCAGGTTCAGCCCCGACATGATCATGTCGTGGCGCGATATGTCGGTCACTCCCATGAGCTAATTTCTAGCAAGAAAGACGACCAAAGGGACAGCGGAAAGCGCGCTGTAAGAATTCGTTAGGATTGAGAAGAAAACTAGCAAGGATCACAGACTACCCCTAGTCTTGTTAGAAGGGGGGGGAGTTTCATGACAACAGACGTGTCGCGTGATGCACCACAGTCCGTGCCGGCCTTGCTGGCCCGTAACGTTGCACGGTTTCCCGACAAACCCGCCTTTCGTGAAAAGGAATTCGGCATCTGGCAAAGCTGGACATGGGCCGAAACAGCCAAAGAAATTGATGCCTTCGCCCTTGGCCTGCTGACCCTTGGCGCTAGCGAGGGCGACCATATCGCCATTATCGGGCGCAACCGCCCTGCCCTTTACTGGGCGATGGTCGCGGCGCAAAAGGTGGGCTGCATCCCTGTCCCGCTCTATCAGGACGCCGCCGCGGAAGAGATTGCCTATGCGCTGAACCACTGCGGCGCGCGCTATGCGGTGGTGAGCGATCAGGAACAGGTGGACAAGATCGCCGATGTCCGCGCCGATGTGACCGCACTCGAGCATGTCATCTACCTCGATGGGCGCGGCCTGCGCAAATATGACCACAGCCATATGACATCCTACTACGAAATTGCCGCCAAGGGCGGTGACCGCGCCGAGATGGAGCGCCGCACAAATGCGCTGACCTACGATCATACCAGCGTGATGCTTTACACATCGGGCACCACGGGGCGTCCGAAGGGTGTGGTGCTATCGAACCGTAATGTGATCGAGACCGCCAAGAATTCCTCCGAGTTTGATCACCTCCTGCCGACAGATGAAGTTCTTGCCTATTTGCCAATGGCTTGGGTCGGGGACTTTATCTTCTCGGTCGGGCAAGCGATGTGGACCGGTTTCTGTGTGAACTGCCCCGAGTCTGAGCACACCATGCTGACCGATCTGCGCGAAATCGGGCCCACGTATTTCTTTGCACCGCCCCGCGTATTCGAAAACCAGCTGACCTCGGTCATGATCCGGATGGAGGACGCGGGCCGGTTCAAGAAGTGGCTGTTTGACCATTACATGCGCGTTGCGCGGCGGGTTGGCCCCGCCTTGCTGGATGGCAAGCCTGTCAGCTTTGGCGACAAGGTCTCATATGCGCTTGGCAACATTCTGGTTTACGGCCCGCTGAAAAACACACTGGGCCTCAGCCGTATTCGCATCGGATATACCGCCGGCGAGGCGATCGGCCCCGAGATTTTCGATTTCTACCGCGCGCTGGGGATCAACCTCAAACAGCTTTACGGCCAGACCGAAGCGACCGTCTATATCACCCAGCAACCCGATGGCGAGGTGCGCTCGGATACGGTTGGCGTGCCCTCACCCGGTGTCGAGTTGAAGATCGCGGACAATGGCGAGGTATTTTATCGCTCACCCGGTGTGTTCGTGGAATACTACAAGAACGCAGAAAGCACCGCATCGACCAAAGATGCCGAAGGCTGGGTCGCCACGGGCGATGCGGGCTTTATCGAGGAAGGCACAGGACATCTGCGCATCATCGACCGCGCCAAGGATGTGGGCAAAATGGCGGATGGATCGCTGTTCGCGCCCAAGTATGTTGAAAATAAACTGAAATTCTATCCCAACATCCTTGAGGCCGTGGTCTTTGGCGCAGGCCGCGACCGGTGCTGCGCCTTTATCAATATTGACCTGACGGCGGTCGGCAACTGGGCCGAGCGGAACAATATCGCCTATTCCTCCTATCAGGAATTGTCCCAGCACCCGCGTGTGTTGGAGATGATCGACGGGCATGTGGCCGAGGTGAATGCCTCTGTGGCGCAGGATGAAATGCTGGCGGGCTGCCAGATCCACCGCTTCCTTGTATTGCACAAGGAACTGGACGCCGATGACGGCGAAATGACCCGCACCCGCAAGGTGCGCCGTGCCGTTGTCGGGCAGAAGTTCGATGATCTTGTGAACGCGCTCTATAGTGACGCGGCCGAGATCTACACAGAGACCGAAGTCACCTATGAGGACGGCCGCAAGGGCAAGATCAAAGCGACGCTGAACATCCGTAATGCGATCGTCGCACCGACAATGAAGGTGGCTGCGGAATGAAAGATATGCTGACACCCTATGTGACCGATGATGGCCGCCAGATTGGCGACATCCTGATGGATATGCGCAATATCACCCTGCGTTTTGGTGGCGTTGAGGCGATCAAGGATATCTCTTTCAATATCCAAGAGGGGGAGATCCGCGCGATTATCGGCCCGAACGGAGCGGGCAAATCATCCATGCTGAATGTGATCTCGGGCTTTTATAACCCGCAGGAAGGCGAGGTCTGGTTTCGCGGCAAGAAACGCCCGCCGATGAAGCCGTTTCAGGTCGCCCGTCTCGGGATCGCCCGCACCTTTCAGAATATCGCGCTGTTCGAGGGGATGTCCGTGCTGGATAACGTCATGACGGGCCGGTTGAACCACATGAACGCCGGCCTGTTTTCGCAAGCACTCTGGAAGGGCCGCGCGGAACGCGAAGAAACCGAGAACCGCGAAGCCGTTGAACGCGTCATTGATTTTCTGGAAATCCAGGCAATCCGCAAGACACCTGTCGGCCGCCTGCCTTACGGGCTGAAAAAACGGGTCGAACTGGCCCGCGCGCTCGCAGCGGAACCTAAACTGCTGCTTTTGGATGAGCCGATGGCTGGCATGAACGTTGAAGAAAAAGAGGACATGAGCCGCTTTATTCTCGACGTGAACGATGAGTTCGGCACCACGATTGCGCTGATCGAACATGACATGGGTGTCGTCATGGACCTGTCAGACCGCGTCATCGTGATGGATTACGGTCGCAAGATCGGCGACGGGACGCCTGAGGAGGTGCGCAACAATCAAGAGGTGATTGATGCCTATCTGGGGGTGGCACATGACTAAGGGGGGCGGTCGCGATGTCAGCTGATTTTCTTTACGGCATTGAAGTTATCATCAACGGGCTGATGGCCGGTGTGCTTTATGCGCTGGTGGCACTGGGGTTCGTTCTGATCTTCAAGGCATCCGGAATTTTCAATTATGCCCAAGGGGTTATGGCGCTTTTTGCAGCACTTACACTCGTTGGCATCATGGAAGGCGAAGTGCCGTTTTCCCATCTGATCAACGCCGTGTTCGGCACCAATATTCACCATTTCGGGTGGGAGGTCCCCGCCCTTTTGGCGATCTTGCTGACGCTGGTGGTGATGATCTTCTTTGCCTGGGCGGTGCAGCAATTCGTGTTCCGGCATCTGGTGGGACAGGAACCGATCATCCTGTTCATGGCAACCATCGGCTTGGCCTATTTCCTTGAAGGTGTTGGCGATCTGATGTGGGGGTCGGATATCAAGACACTGGCGCTTGGCCTGCCACAAGGCGGCTCGCTCTGGGTCGAGGACATGACCTCGGGCTTGGGCGGCGATGATTTCTACGGCTTCTTTATCGACAAGCTCGATATGGTAGCCACTGTCGTGGCGATTGTGCTGGTGACCGGGCTGATCCTCTTTGCGCAGTACACCAAACAGGGGCGCGCAATGCGTGCGGTGGCCGATGACCATCAGGCGGCGCTGTCTGTCGGGATCTCGCTGAACTTCATCTGGGTGCTGGTCTGGTCGCTCGCAGGGCTTGTGGCACTGGTGGCTGGCATCATGTGGGGTGCGAAATCAGGTGTGCAGTTTTCGCTTTCGCTGATCGCGCTCAAGGCGCTGCCAGTGCTGATGCTGGGTGGTTTCACCTCGATCCCCGGCGCGATTGTCGGCGGCCTGATTATCGGGGTCGGCGAGAAGCTTTTCGAATACATCATCGGCCCGATGGTGGGTGGCGCGACCGAAAACTGGTTCGCCTATGTGCTTGCGCTGATCTTTCTGGTGTTCCGCCCGCAGGGCCTGTTCGGGGAGAAGATCATTGAGAGGGTTTGATCCACGCATGGCCCACACGCCGAATTTGACCAACGCGGAGGCCCAGCATGCTTTATCGTGAGGCCGGAGATTTCAAGACGTCCTATCAGGAGGACAGCCAGACCTTCCCGATTGCCTTTGACCGTTACCGGTATTGGGCGGTCCTGGCCTTTGCCTTTCTGGTCGTCCCCTTCGTGATCAACGACTATTGGGCCAACGCCATTCTGGTGCCCTTCCTGATCTATGCGATTGCCGCGATCGGGCTGAATATCCTGACGGGCTATTGCGGGCAGGTCAGCCTTGGTACGGGGGGTTTCATGGCGGTGGGGGCCTATGCCTGCTACAAACTCATGACCTCTTTTCCCGATGTCAGCATCGTCATTCACATCATTCTGTCAGGCGGGATCACCGCAGCGGTTGGTGCGGCCTTTGGCCTGCCCTCTTTGCGGATCAAGGGGTTCTATCTGGCTGTAGCCACGCTGGCGGCACAGTTCTTTCTTGTCTGGCTCTTCAACAAGGTGAGCTGGTTCTACAACTATTCCGCCTCGGGCCAGATCAACGCGCCGGAACGCACCGTCTTTGGTGTGCCGGTCACAGGCCCCAATACAGAAGCCTGGGCGCAATACCTGATCTGTCTGGTTTTCGTGACAGTCTGCGCCATCATCGCGCGCAATCTGACACGCGGATCACTGGGGCGCACATGGATGTCGATCCGCGATATGGATATCGCCGCCGAAATCATCGGGGTGAACCCGCTTAAGGCCAAACTGACGGCCTTTGCTGTGTCTTCCTTCTTTATCGGGATCGCCGGTGCGCTCTTCTTTGCCGTTTACCTTGGCGCAGTGGAAGTGGGCGAAGCCTTCGGCATCCAGAAATCATTCCTTGTGCTCTTCATGATCATTATCGGCGGTCTTGGCTCGATCTTCGGCAGCTTTGCAGGGGCCGCGTTTCTGGTGGTTCTGCCTGTTGTGCTGAAACTGATCGGCGTCGATCTGTTGGGCTGGCCCACCGATCTGGTCGCGCATTTCCAACTGGTGATCGTGGGTGCGCTGATCATGTTTTTCTTGATCAAGGAACCGCACGGTCTGGCCCAGCTATGGCGGCTGGCCAAAGAGAAACTGCGGCTTTGGCCGTTCCCTTATTAAATGCGGTGCGCGCCCTGCGCGCGCCTAAAGATCGGGGCAAACCCCGGCGTGACAATCGGACCAACCATGGGAGGAGAAACCCGATGAAACTGAAGCAACTGGCCGCAATGGCCGTGACCGCAACACTGGCCGCAGGCGTGGCAAGCGCGGAACTGGTGATCCCTGATCTGAGCTACCGCACCGGCCCTTATGCGGCAGGTGGCACGCCCTTCTCGGATGGCTATCAGGATTATTTCAACATGCTGAACGCCCGTGACGGCGGGATCGGCGGCGAACCGATCCGTATTCTGGAATGCGAAACCGGCTATAACACCGAAAAAGGTGTGGAATGCTATGAAGCCACCAAGGGCGAAGGCGCGTTGATCTATCAACCGCTGTCCACCGGCATCACCTATCAGCTGATCCCCAAGGCCACCGCGGACGGCATCCCGCTTCACACGATGGGCTATGGCCGCACCTCTGCTGCGAATGGCGAGGTGTTCAACTGGGTGTTCAACTACCCTGCGAACTATTGGGATGCCGCATCGGTGATGGTGAACTACCTTCTGGAGGAGAATGGTGGCGATCTGTCGGACAAAAAGATCGCACTGATCTACCACAACTCTGCCTATGGCAAGGAACCGATCCGCACGCTGGAAGAGCTTTCGGCGATGCATGGTTTTGAGCTGACCCAACTGGCCGTTGACCACCCCGGACAAGAGCAGAAATCACAGTGGCTCCAAATCCGCCGCGAACGCCCTGACTATGTCCTGATGTGGGGCTGGGGTGTGATGAACCAGGTGGCCGTACAGGAAGCCGCCAACATCGGTTTCCCGATGGAAAACTTCATCGGTAACTGGTGGGCCGGCGCCGAACATGACGTGACCCCAGCGGGGGCTGCGGCAAACGGCTATAAGTCGCTGAACATGAACCGGATCGACGCCAACCTGCCTGTCTTTGATGAGATCCGCACGCTGGTCCACGAAGCGGGCAATGCGGCCGGTGACGGCTCGAACATGGGATCGGTGCTTTATACGCGGGGCATGTACGCCGCGATGCTGGCTGCCGAAGCCATCGCCAAAGCGCAGGAAATCCACGGCGTGTCCGATGTGACAGCGGCGATGGTGCGTGACGGGATGGAAGCGCTGGAAATCACCGATGCGCGCATGGAAGAACTGGGCATGGCCCGTGTCGGTCCTGCGTTCAGTGTGAACTGCCAGAACCATGGCGGGTCCGGCTTGGGGATCGTGCAGCAGTGGGATGCATCTGCTGGGAATTGGGTTGCCCTGACCGACTATATCGCGCCCGATATGAGCGTGATCCAGCCCTTGGTTGCAGAAGATTCAGCTGCATTCGCAGCCGAGGCCGGGATCGAGCCGGGCTGCCTCTGACAGAAAGAACATCGGGCGGCCCGCAGATGGGCCGCCCGCCACGATGAACACAAATGGAGCCGCGCCCCATGTTGGATGACGAAAAGGTTGAGACCCTGCTTGAGGTCAACAACATCGAGGTGATCTACAATCACGTGATCCTCGTGCTGAAAGGCGTGTCCCTGACCGTGCCCAAAGGCGGCATTACGGCCCTTCTGGGTGGCAATGGCGCGGGCAAGACGACAACGCTCAAGGCGATCTCCAACCTGCTGCATTCCGAACGCGGCGAAGTGACCAAGGGCGCAATCACCTATCGCGGTGAACCCGTCCAGGACCTGTCACCCGAGGCGCTGGTCAAGCGCGGCGTTGTGCAAGTCATGGAAGGCCGCCATTGCTTTGAGCACCTGACCATTGAGGAAAACCTGTTGACCGGCGCCTATACGCGCAGCGATGGCAGTGCGGCCGTGCAGGCCGATCTTGAGATGGTCTACAACTATTTCCCCCGCCTGCGCGAACGGCGCAAATCGCAGGCGGGCTATACCTCGGGCGGGGAACAGCAGATGTGCGCGATTGGCCGCGCCCTGATGTCCCGCCCCGAAACCATTCTGCTGGACGAACCCTCCATGGGTCTGGCCCCGCAACTGGTAGAAGAGATTTTCGGGATCGTGAAATCACTGAACGAAAACGAGGGCGTGTCCTTTCTGCTGGCCGAGCAGAACACCAACGTCGCCCTGCGGTTCGCCCATCGCGGCTATATTCTGGAATCGGGGCGTGTCGTGATGGAAGGCCCCGCAGCTGAACTGCGCGAAAACCCCGACGTGAAAGAGTTTTACCTGGGCCTCTCTGACGAGGGGCGTAAATCATTCCGTGATGTGCGCAGTTACCGGCGGCGCAAAAGGTGGTTGGCATGAGCATGAACACACTTGAAACCCGTTCTCAGGACGAAAGAGCAGCCGCGCAACTCCAAGCGGCACAAGAGATTTTTCCCGATGCGGGCCTGACATCCCTGGCGGATCTGGCAGGTTTGCCTGTGATGCGGAAAGATGCGCTCTGCCGCGGGCAAGCCGCGCATCCGCCTTTCGGCGCGGTCCCTGCGCGCAACGTCAGCCATATCTTTCAATCGCCCGGCCCGATCTATGAACCGGGCAGCACACGGCCGGATTTCTGGCGTATGGGGCGGTTTCTGGCCGCGATGGGCTTTGATGCATCGGACGTGGCCCAGAACACATTTGCCTATCATTTCACCCCTGCGGGCATGATGTTTGAAAGCGCCGCACGCGCGATCGGGATGGTGGTCTTCCCCGCAGGCCCCGGCCAGACCCTGCAACAGGCCGAAGTCGCCGCCGCGATTGGCACGACTGCCTATATCGGAACACC
>NZ_DASYOK010000270.1:0-18159 GCF_036007805.1 Yoonia sp. | reverse complement strand
GAATCCATCCAAAGCTTGGCGTAATCGCCATATTTTGCTACTTTTCACTTGTACTCTGCCGTGTGAAAAGCGTTATAGAGTGAATGTTACGTTAATAGGTATCGTCAGGATTTTCTGACGGTGAATGGTGGATCAGATGATCAAGAGATTTCTCGTCGGCGTTATTGCAGCTGTTGCGCTTACAACGACGGCAGCAAGTGCCGCAACGCTGAGCTTGCATGGTACAGGGCAGACACATGTTGTCACGAACAACGATGTCTTGAGCTCTTTGAACAATACGACAATCGACATGATTGATGGGTCGCGGAAGAATGCATCGAACGGACTCTTCCTTGATATTGTGAGTGGTGTGGCGCAAGTCACCTACACCTATCTGGGTGCCGAAGCAGGCAACAGCAACTACGCCGCAGTTCAAGGAACAGCAGTATTTGACAACCGGGGACCGACGTATACCGCCACAAACGCATCCGTCACTGTAACACAGACCGTAAGCGGCTTCCTCGACTTTGCATTCGGAACCTACGCCCCGACCTGGGCGACCGGTTTGTTCAACAACAATGGCGTCGCTGATCGAGCGACGCGGCACTATGCAATGGGCTTTGTGGCGATCAGCGCGAACGCGTTTTATGTGCTTTTCGACGATATCGCACGCGGTGACCGTGACTTTGACGATATCGCAGTGCGCATTGATGTCGCAGCGGTCCCACTGCCTGCAGGTAGCTTGCTTTTGCTGTCAGCACTTGGTGGCGCATTGGTGCTGCGCCGTCGCAAGGCCGTCGCTGCCTAGGCACACGAGACCCAACCAGAAAACAAAAAAGCCGGCTCTCAGCCGGCTTTTTTGTTGTCCTGATCCAAAGCGACAGGATCAGTAATAGGCATCAACGTTGCCTGACTCCTTGTCCATGTACCGGCACTTGTTCAGCAAAACACCCATGACATTTGTCTGCGATGCCAGATCGCGTTCACAGACGTCGATTTCACCGATCGAGGTGGACTCGGCGGCGGCAACCAAAAGCACACAATCAACCTGACCCATAAAGGCCATCGTATCGTCGCTGCTTAACATCGGCGGCATATCAAAGATTGTCAGGTCCGGTGCGAACTGCTCTTCGATATCGGCCAAAGCACGGCCCACCGTTGAACTCTGCAACAGCTCGGCGGGATTGCGCGTACGTGCATAATTCAGACCAAAGGCCACGTTGGGCCGCGGGCGTTTGGCGATGTCGGCAAACGCGGCCTCACCACCCAGAACGGTTGAAAAACCGGTCTCGCCGGACAGGCCAAAGATAGAAGCCATCGACGGACGCCGCATATCCATTTCCGCAACGATCGTGAACACCTCTGGCTGTTTTGCAAGCGAGAAGGCGAGGTTCATCGAGACTGTCGTTTTCCCGCAATCTGCGCTTGGTGACGTGATCGCAAGGCGGCGCCATCCATTGATCCGCATCTCCTGCAAAACCTTGGTACGAAGCTTGTCAAAGGCCATGACACCCTGATCCAATTGAGGGCCTGTTTCGAACGTCACGACACGATGTTTTGCCATTTGCTTGGCTGGCGGCGCAAAGGTGGCAAGCGGTTGCCAGATTGCGGCACGGTCAGCCATAGCCACTTCATGTTCTTTATTAAGCGCCCGGCGCCTGCTGGCGATGTAGGAGTGCCGCTGGCTCGCCTTTGCGTCGCCTGAAATTTCCTCGCGGGCAGCGCGTGCTTTTGCGATTGCAGCTTGTATCTTGTCCATCTTTTCTCGCCCTACCCTAGTCCAAACCGATGCGACGCAGCACTTCGTCAAATACTGGCTGCATCGGCTGGATATTCTCGTCAATATACCAAATTGCGGCGGGAACGCCGATAAAGACGGCAGCCAAAACAGCAAGGATAAGCAGCCGCCGCCGCCAGATCTGACCGCGTGTCCGGATATATGGCATCGTCATGAACGGTGTGATTTTCAACCCATCCACAATATCGGCAGGGCGTCGCACGGCAGTGTTCAGAAGTTCGAGCAACACAATCAGTCCAAATCCCATTCCAAGACCTGCCGCAACGCCAGTCGCGGCAATCAGACGTCTGTTCGGGCGTGTCGGGCTTGTTGGCGGAATAGCTTGCTCAATGACTGTGATGCGCTGCCCTTTGGATAGCGCCTCGATTGTATCACCCACCTCTGCGATCGCACGGTTTTGCACGGCACGATCATATTGCGTCCGCAAGTTTTCAAAGTTCCGCTCAAGCGTTGCAAGCGTAAGCGCATTTCCGGGTGTCGCGGCGATCGACGCCGACAGCTCCTCCAAATTCTCTTCAATGAGCGCCTTTTGCTCATCAATAAAGGCGATCTGCCCCTCAAGATCTGCAAGCTGTAATGCGAAAGGAGTCAAAGGCGCACCTTCCGTATCAAGTGTCCCGTTGCTCGCAGCGGCCTGTTGGGCTGCGACAATTCTTTCCAAAGCGGTAACTTGTGCCTGCAAAATACCTATGCGGGGATTGTCGGGCGAAAGCAGTGCCGAGGCGCGCGTCAATTCATCCAGCAAATCCTGTAGTTCCGCTTCCTCAGGGGTGCGCGCAGCTAGGCCAAGCAGGCCGACTTCACCGGTTTGTTCAAAAAGCTGCACCAAACGGTCACGGCGTTCACGCAGTTGTATCCGTTCGCGGTCAAGCTCCAGAATGCGCTCTGCTGCTGCTGCTTGCTGTGATCTGCGGAACTCAAGGCTATCCGGCAACGCTTCCAGATTGGCCTCTTGGAAGGCAAGAATCTGGCCGCGCATCTGGGACAGTTCCTGCTCCAACTGCTCTGTCTCTTGCGCAAAGAAGTCGAGTGTCTGGCCTGACACCGTCGTGCGCATCTGGATATTTTCTTGCAGAATCAGGGTGACAATTTCATTGACCACCGCAGCCGCACGATTTGGCTCTGGATCGTCAAAGCTGACCCTCACAATAATCGCCGCCGACCGGCCACCAAGGTCAACGTTGATCCGCTCACTCATGTCCTCCACTTTTTCATCAGGACGCAAACGGTCTTGGGTGGCATCGGTTTCGGTGTAAACCCCGAGGCGGTTCGCCATGTCGAGCAGATTATCCCGCGTGAAAATTCGCTGTTGGATAATTTGCAACTGTTCAGCGGCATCGGTGCGCACAGTGGATGCGGCAAGTTCATCCGGGATCTGTTGTGACTCAACAACCAAACGGGCCTCGGCCACGTAAATCGGTTTCTGGGTCAGCGCCACCGTCAGTCCCGCTGCTGTCCCAAGAGCCAGCAGGATCAGGACATATGGAAAGCGCCGCCAAAAGACTGCCAGATAAAATTTAAGATCCATCGTTTACCATTCACATTCGAGGCCAGATTACAAAAGCCGCTACCCCGCGGACACGCCACCGCCGAAAAAGACACCATCGTTTAGCACTTGCTTCACCGTCACCTCGTTCACCTTATATTTGTCTTCCGTATAGGCATAGAGGAGCGAAAAGTCACAGAGTTGGTTGATCAACCGTGGCACGCCACGCGTCTCTGTATAGATCCGCTTGCAAGCGCCGGGGCTAAAGATCTGCTCCTTGGCGCCGGCTACTTTCAGGCGGTGATGAATGTATTCGGCGACTGTCTCGGCGTCGAGCGTGGGTAAATGAAAGCTCGACGCGACCCGCTGCGCAAATTGCGTCAGATTGGGGTGGCGGACATTTTCGCGCAACTCAGGCTGACCAACCAGCACAAGCTGCAAAAGCTCGTCCTTGTTGGCGTTGATATTTGTGAACATCCGCAGTTCTTCAAGTGACTCGCGGTTAAGGTTCTGTGCTTCATCAAAAATCAGGGCAACGCGATGACCCTTGGCATAGGTATCAATCAGGAATTCTTCGAACTGCCCGAAAAGCGCGACATAGTCTGCCCCTGGCGGTACGGGCTGATCAAGCGATTGCAGAACCCAGCGCAAAAGCTCGTCCCGCGTACCATGTGCGTTCGAGATCAGACCAACCACAAGCTCGTCACCAAGTGATTTCAGCAAGTGGTGCAAAAGCGTGGTCTTGCCGGCGCCAACCTCGCCTGTGATCAGCGTGATCGGCGACCGCGTGACCAGACCGAACTCGAACATGGCATAGGCCCGTTCATGCACCGGGGACCAATAGATAAAGTCAGGGTCCGGCACCAAGCTAAAGGGGCGTTCGCTCAACCCAAAATGGTTAAGGTAGATACTTATGGCTTGGTTCATTCAGACCCCGAAACAAAGTCACTCTCGTTTCAACTACATCCGAAACAAACACGATTCGGCACTTGATGATGTCTAAAGGAAAAGCTGTTTTCAGGCCACCAGAACCCTCAGACTCTGGCAAACTGTCCTAGGGTAATGCGATTCTAGCAACCCATTGGTTCGCAGCTCGAAACAATGGTAAAACTTTTGCCAAAACAGCGATCAATTTGTGAACACATTAGTGGGAACTATAACGAAAAACGTTCTTTTTTTGTGTCAAAATATAAAGGACCGGTTCACGCCATCTTTGTTTAATGCTACGTTAATCGAGCCAGCGCACCCGAGGGCTACCAGTGAAATTTTCGGTAATCCGGTGCTGCAGAATGTGTTGTATTTTCTGGCGAGTGAATTTGGTGAACGAGTGAGCAATTACATGTCGACAGACTATTCTGACGCAAGCAAACATGCGAAATCACGTCCGATCGGGCCATCGCTTCCGATCAAGGGGCCTTACGAACTTGGACTGAAGCGCCTGTTTGACGTAATGTGCGTTATTGCCTCAATCCCTTTCGTTTTGCCACTTATTGGTGTGCTCGCGCTGATGGTAAAGCGGGACGGTGGCCCCGCCTTCTATCGTCAGGATCGCGTCGGGATGAACGGACGCATCTACCGTATCTGGAAATTGCGCACGATGGTGGTGAACGCGGACTCCAAGCTACAGGATCACCTCGCAAAGAACCCAGAAGCCGCTGCGGAATGGACGCTGACGCAGAAACTCAAGCGGGATCCGCGTATTACGAAGATCGGAGCGCTTTTGCGCAAGAGCTCAATTGATGAATTGCCACAGTTGTGGAACGTCCTGATCGGCGACATGAGCCTAGTCGGCCCACGTCCGATGCTGCCAGAACAACAGACAATGTATCCCGGTCTTGCCTATTATTGCCAACGTCCCGGCATTACCGGCAGCTGGCAGGTATCCGAGCGGAACGAGTGTACGTTTGCCGACCGCGCCCGCTTCGATACTGACTATATCGCCAATATGTCGTTTGCGAACGATATGAAGCTGCTGTTGGCGACGGTCCGTGTTGTGGTAAGAGGGACTGGATATTAATCCAAAGTCTCTCAAACCGGGGCGACACACTAGGTAGCCAATGCAACATTTTTTGCGCGTTTGTCTGATTTGCCTCAGTATATCTGCGCTATCTGCCTGCAAGACAAACGAAGAAAAAGCTGACTCATTCTACCAGTCAGGGCTTACGCTTCTTGAGGCCGGAGATCTGGACCGCGCGGCGATCCAGTTCCTCAATGTTTTTCAACATGACGGTTTCCACGAAGACGCGCGGCGCAAGCTCGCGGAAATACGGCTCGAACAAGGGGATATCGGCGCGGCTTACAGCCAGTATCTCCGCCTGATCGAACAATACCCTGATACCCCTGACGTCCGCATACTTCTGGCCAGTATTGCGATTGATATCAGCAACTGGGACGAGGCGCGCCGTCATGGTCAGGCCGCTATCGCACTTGCACCGGATGACGCGCAGGCGCAGGCAATTGCGGTGGCGCTGGCCTACCGAGACGCCTCGCAAATCAATGACACCGCAGCGCTTGCACAGGCCGCGACCCGCGCGCGGACACTTCTGGATGCAAATCCTGACGATGAAGTTGCGCGGCGTGTCGTCATCGACAATCTGATGCGCAGTGACACACCAAGCGATGCCTTGCCGGAAATCGACCGCGCCCTTGCCGGTGACCCCCAGAGCTATGTTTATCACACTGCGCGCTTGCAGGTTTTAACGCAGGTTGATGATATGCCGAATATCGGCCTGCAACTCAGACGGATGGTTGCGCTGTTTCCGGATGACGTCAATCTGACACAGGCCCTGATCGGCTGGTATTTTGTGCAGGATGATCTGGCCGGCGCGGAACAATACCTGCGTGACCTCGCGGGCGCGGATACGGCCCCGATTGAAGGCCATATCGCTGTCGTCCAGTTCTTACAAAACACGCAAGGACCAGACGTTGCGCAACAAGAGCTTGACCGCCTTGCAACCGCCAATGCAGGCACACCGAATGCGGATGTTTATATCACCCTCTCCGCAGCGATCCGTTTTGAAGCGGGCGAAAGGGATTCTGCGATCGCGACTTTTGAAGAGGTGCTTGCAGGGGCGGACCCTTCGGACCAGACACGGCAGATCCGCAATACTTACGCCCGCCTTCTGATCGCCACCGGAGATGAAGCCGCTGCGCGCGCGCAGGTGGACACTATCCTTTCGGAAGATGAAACGAACGTTGATGCATTGAAGCTGCGTGCCACATGGCTCATTGCGGATGATCGCGCCGGTGAAGCGGTCCTTGCTTTGCGTCAGGCCCTGAGCCAGCAACCGCGCGACGCGGAAACACTGACATTGATGGCGCAGGCCCACCAGCGTGAGGGCAATCGCGCCCTTGCCGGCGAACGTCTTGCCCTCGCGGTCGATGTCACAAACAGCGCGCCGGATGAGGCGATCCGGTATGCCAATTTCCTGCGCGAGGACGGACGCACATCCGCTGCGCGTGCGGTTCTGACGGATGCACGCGCCGCAAATCCCGACAATATTGCCGTCATGACCAGTCTGGCCGGTATCCTCCTTAGCGAAGGTGCCTGGATCGAAGCACAGGGCGTCGCCAATACGCTCAGGGCCATTGAAAACGCGGAAGCACAGAAAGCCGCGACATCTCTGCAAGCCGCGTTGTTGCTGGGCCAGAACAGAATTGAAGACAGCCTTGCCTTTCTGCAAGCCGAGATAGAGCAGGGGAATGGGGATGTCGAAGCCGTCACACAACTGGTGCAGATCCATCTTCTGGCGGGGAACCTTGCCACAGCACGCAGCACACTCAATGAGGCTCTGACCCGTTTTCCCGAAGACAACAGCCTGCAAATGCTGAGCGCCAGCCTTTTTGCCATGGACGGCGATTTCGAAACCTCCGAGACAGCATTCCGCCGGATAATCGCCGCCTCGCCGCAAGCCGAGGCCCCTATCCTGCGCCTCTACAATCTTCTTGTCGCCACGGATCAACCCGCGAAAGCAGATGCTGTGTTGGAGGCCGGTTTGGATGCACTGCCAAACTCGGTCAATCTGCGCTGGCTCAGCGCCACGCGGTACGAAGAACGCGGAGACATTGATGCCGCCATCGCGATCTATGAAGAGATGTATGCGGCAAATTCAGAGGCCGTGGTCATCGCCAACAATCTGGCATCCTTGATCGCAACCCATAAGAACGACGACGCCAGCCTTGCGCGGGCTGCAGCGATCGCCAAACGCTTGCGTGATCTTGAGGTACCGGCTTTCCAGGACACTTATGGCTGGATCGCCTATCGTCAGGGCAATCTGGAAGAGGCCCTGACCTACCTTGTAGGCGCAGCCGCCGGTTTGCCCGATGATCCGCTCGTCCAGTACCACCTTGGCATGACCTACGCAGAGCTGGGCCAAACCGAAAACGCGACGACCTATTTGACGCGCGCATTGATGCTAGCTCGTGATCAATCCCTGCCCCAGTTCGACATTGCCCGCGCAAAACTGACCGAATTGGGTCAATAGCTGAAAAATCGCTGTTTTCGCCATGTTTTCTCGCGTTTTTACGTTGGGGAATTGGAATACTTGGGTTAACGTTTCCCTCGCGGCGGGCGCGTGTTGCCCGCGTTGTTGTACTGTAAAAAGAGGTCGCGTTATGTCCCGTATTGTTACCCTTCTTGGGTCGCTCCTGACCCTGATGCTATTTTCCACGGTCACTCTCGCGCAGGAGTACAGGGTGCAACCCGGTGATTCACTGCGTATCGAGGTGGCCGAAGATGCCAGTTTGAACCGCGTGGTATTGGTGGCGCCTGACGGACGTATCGCACTGCCCGGCACTGGTAACGTTCGCGCAAGCGGTCTGACAACATCACAAATCCAATCCGCTTTGACCAGTCGTCTGGCCGCAAGCTTTGTCAGCCCTCCAAATGTCTTTGTCGGCATTGAAGGACTTGCACCCGAGCGTGAACCACGGACAATCGGTATCTTCGTTGTCGGCGAGGGCGCGACTGTTGGCCGGGTCGAGATTGAGCCAGGCACCAACCTGATGCAGGCTATCGCCCAGTTCGGTGGTTTTACAAACTTTGCTGCGGTCAAACGCATCCAGTTGCGCCGCGGCAGTGACGTCTACACGATCAACTACAACAGCATCCTTGACGGCAGCAGCGAAAACGGTGCCGTGCGGATGCGCGAAGGTGACGTCATCGTCATTCCTCAGCGCAAGCTGTTCGAGTAAGCAACCAGACCCCTAGCTTCCGCTCGGGGGCGGATAAATATGAAACGTGTAATCAGCCTTGCTCTCATGACCTGCCTTTTTCCTCTTGCGGCATCCACGCAAGAGGCTGAACCTGGCGGTGTGTTCTTCACGTTTGACTTTGGTCAGACCTTCATCGGTTCAACCGACCGTGACCTTGAGACGACCGAGGCCGAAGACGGGTTCGAGAGCGTCACCGACCTGAGTTTTGGCGCGGTCACTGAAACACGGACACAGCGCCTGTCGTTCGATCTGGACACGACATTCAGCCTCACCGAGGACGAATTCGCTGATGAGGGGCTTGTCGCACGCTTGGCCTACAACCGAATCAGCGCTGACGCATCATTCGATTTCGCCCTCGAGGGACGACGCGAAGACATCGCGTTCCTGCGCGACGCCTCAGATTTCATCAATGATGAAGGTGTCATTGTCCTACCGGATGATTTTGATGATCTGACCGGTACTGGTTTTCGCAATGAAACCACGGTGTCAGTTGCGTTTACTTGGGGCGAGACCGCGCCGGTGGGCTATAGCCTGAGCGGCAGTCAGACAAGACTGCGCTACGAAGATGCAAACGCCACGCTGTTGGACAATGACAGCAGCACGATTGCACTCGGCCTGCGACTGAACATCAATGAAGTCGTCACCAGCAATATCGGGCTTTCCTATACACAATCGGAAGACCTCGGCGAACCAGCGACAGAGACCACAACGCTGTCCGGCGCACTCACCTTTGCACGTCCTCTTGGGGCCCTGACAACAGGCATCAGCGTGTCGCGCGACGAAGAGGATGAGACCTTCTGGGCTGCCACAGTTGCGCGTGAATATACATTGCCAAATGGCAGCCTGCGCGGCGAACTGGGCGTGGTCGAAGATGAAATCGGTGATGTGCGTTTGACCGGCGGGATTGCCTTTAGCTATCCACTTCCCGCAGCCGAAATTACCCTCAGCGCCGACCACAGCCTTGCCCCGGGTGGTGACCGTGCTGCAACGACCTTTAGTGCCAACTATCTTCAGGAACTCAGCCCCGTTACCAGTATGCAGGTTGGTTTTGACTTTGGCCAAACAAGCGATCCTGACGGAAGCGATGTGCTTGCAACTGGCAGCCTTTCGGCAAGCTATGGCTACAGCATCAATGATTTTTGGCAGCTCAACGTCGGTGCAAGCTTCGATTTCCGCGAGGATGACGGTGTACGCACAGACAGTACCTCAATCTTCTTGGCGCTTGATCGGCAGTTTTCCTTCCGGCCGTAATGCCCTAATCGGCTGATTCCTGCCCTTTCCGGGGTATCAGGCGCAGTGCGCTTGGCAACATCGTTTTACCTCCTATAGCGTCACATGAACCGAGGCCGCGCAACAAGCGGGCCGCGGGAGTTAATGGAATATTAGTATTTACCCTGCAAACTGGACAGAATTCGAACAAAGTTTTGACACGAACCCAGCCTAGCCTTGAGAAACGGTAGCGCGATAATACCGCCAATCAGAAAAGAGCCACAGATGTTCATTTTGTATATCATACTCGGAATAGCCTCTGGAATGGTTGCAGCAACCGTTACAATGCTCTCGGGTGCAGGTATCTTTTTAGCTGTTCTTGCGTATATACTTGGTGGAATGATCGGATTTGTTGCAGGTCTGGTCTGGGTAAACGCCCCACAACAAGAACGCTCTGAAAAGCACGCGGCCGCACAACGCAGCTAACGCGCTTTCTACCCTGACAACATTCTGAAAAAGGCGTAACGATACCTTAAGGCGGCATGATTCGCCCAGCCGATGGCGCCACGCATGTGCCGGCCTGCGCAGCAGCGGGCATTCTGCTAGCTCTCCAGCGGACGCGCCTCATCAGCCAGCATCACAGGAATCCCGTTGCGGATCGGAAATGCGACCTTGCCTGCCTCGCTGACAAGCTCTTGTTTCTCCGCATCATAGCGCAGCGTCCCTTGCGTCAACGGACATACCAGCGCCTCAAGCATCTTGGGGTCGAATGCCGTTCCACTCATTGCATCACCTCTTCACCTGATCCGCCACGCAATGCGAACTCGATCAAAGTCATGAGCGTTTCACGCCGAGTGGTCAAGGACGGCGCCTCAAGCAGGGCTTGTTTATCCTCTGGCGCAAATGGGCAAAGCATCGAAAGTGAATTGATCAACAACTCGTCCTCGGCCTCGCCAAGGCTTTCCCAATCGGTCGATAGTCCCTGATCCACAAGATAGCGGCCCAAAGCCTCCATAAAGGCATCACGGTCGAAACTGTCGTCGCGCTCAACCGGCCCGAGATCGCGGTCAAATCCCTGCCAACTGACATTGCAGCGGCGGTAGGGCGTGAACCCTTCAACTTCTTGTGAAATCCGGAACCGCGACATGCCCGCGAGGGTAATCATATAGCGACCGTCCTCGGTTTCGGAGAACGCCGTCACACGGCCAGCGCAGCCAATACTGTGCAGCTTCCCGCCTTTGCCGGGCGCATCATAAGGCTGCACCATCCCTATCAACCGGGAGGGTGTTTTCAGCACATCATCCAGCATCGCCAGATAGCGGGGTTCAAACAAATGCAACGGCAGACGCGCACGCGGCAGCAGCAATGCCCCCGGCAGCGGAAAGACGGGAATTGTATCAGGCAGATCATATGATGATGTCATGACCACTAACCTAGGCCGAAGCCGTGGTCAGGCAAATATCATCGAAGAAAGTTTTCGCCGCCCGTTCAATACAATCGGATCCTTGGCATCATGTGCGTCGAAAATCTTGAACAACTGGGCTTTGGCCGCCCCGTCATTCCATTCCCGATCACGACGAAACAGTTCAAGCAGCGTATTCACTGCCTCTTCCACCTGACCGCTGGCATGCAGCGCCGTCGCCAGATCGAAACGTGCCTGATGGTTGTCAGGATCCGCGTCAACCGCCGCCTGCAATTCCGCCACAGGCCCCGCATTCGCGGCCTCACGCGCAAGCGTGATCTGCGCATGAACGGCCTCAAGAAGCGGATCGGTAGAGATTTCGGCAGGTGCGCCATTCAGGATCGCCTCGGCCTGATCAATATCGTCCATCGCCAAATGCGCACGCACAAGCCCCGCATAGGCAGGCGCATTGTTCGGCTCTTCCTGCAGGATTGCGGCAAAAGTTTCGGCAGCATCGGTTGCAGCCCCTTCCGCCAGCATCTGCTCTGCTGCTTCAATGGCCGCACTCAGCCCTTCCTCCTCGGGATCACCGGCAAGGGCTGCGATCTTCTCAACAAAAGCGTTAATCTCGGAGGGTGGCAAAGCGCCTTGGAACCCGTCAACAGGACGTCCCTGATAAAAGGCATAGACCGTCGGGATCGACTGCACCTGCAACTGGCCCGCATAGGCCTGATGCGCGTCCACGTCGATTTTCACCAGCTTGACGCGTCCTTTGGCATTGGTCACCGCCGCTTCAATCGCAGGGCCCAGCGTCTTGCACGGGCCGCACCATGGCGCCCAGAAGTCCACAATTACCGGCACCGTCTGCGATGCTTCGATCACGTCCTTGGCAAAGCTTGCGTCGGTTCCGTCCTTGATCAGATCAGCGGGGGCACCTGCATTTGCGTTTGCGTCCAATTCCAGCATGGCCTGTCTCCTTCAACTTTCTGTTAGCCCCTATATGTGCGCTCTGCGCCATAAGTCCAAGGGGCAATGCCGCTTTACCAAACCAAGCACTGCGCATAGCTTGGCGATATGACAAAAACCATCCTCACGTTCGGCGATAGCAACACCTACGGCACGCCCCCCGCGCATGTGCGGGGTGAGAACCGGCGCTTCGGGCCAGAGACCCGCTGGCCCACGGTGATGCTCTCCGAACTCGGGGCTGGTTGGGCGCTGATCGAAGACGGCCTGCCCGGACGCACGACCAGCCGCGCAGACCCTGTGATGGGCGCACATATGGACGGGCAGCTTGGGCTGCGCATCGCACTGGAAAGCCAGGGACCGATTGATCTGTTGACCATTATGCTGGGCACGAATGACCTCAAGACACATCACGGCGCAAGCGTGGATCAGGTGGTCGCGGGGCTTGCAGGGCTGGTGGGGATCGCCCGCTCCGAGCCGTACCAGACACGCCACAAGGGCTTTGACATTCTGCTGATCGCCCCGGCGGTCGTACTCGAACAAGGAACATATCGTGACGGGCTCTTGGGTGCGCAGACAAAATCCCGCGACCTGCCCTTTGCGATTGCGCAACTGGCCGATCACTGGGGCCTGCCGTTTCTGGATGCAGGCATGCATATCAAGCCCAGCCCAATTGACGGGCTCCATTTCGAAGCGCAGGACCACATCACGCTGGGGCATGCTGTGGCCGCCAAAATCGCAAGCCTATAATGCTCCCGAAACTTGGTGCCATTGCCGTTGTGCAACATGAAGGCCGGTTCCTTCTGGTGCAGCGCAGGAAGGAACCCAACGCCAATACATGGGGGTTTCCGGGCGGTCATGTGGAACTGGGCGAAACAGCGCGTGACGCCGCCGTGCGTGAACTGGCCGAAGAAACCGGCGTGATCGCTACCGCACAGGGTTACCTGACCAACCTCGATGTCATCACACGCGACGCGGACGGTGCAGTGGTTTTCCACTACCTCTTGGCGGTTGTTGTCTGTTCGTATGACTATGGGACGCCCATCGCGGCAGATGATGCGCTTGATGCAGGCTGGTTCACAGCGGATCAGGCGAAGGCACTGCCACAAAGCCCGAACCTGCAATACGTGATAGACCTGTGCTGCAGGTAAGGTGGGTTTCAACCCACCCTACTCGACAACGCCAACCATCGGCCCAAGCTGGAACCCGAAATCACTGCGCCCTTGGGCGCGCGAATAAAGCCGCGATACCTTGCCATCGAAATAGAGCGCGTTCGGCACAGTCAGATAGTCTTTGAAGAAAGACCCGAACTCGTAAAACGTGACACTATTATTGGAAATCGCAAAGACCGCGGTCGTGCCATCGGCACTTGTGCCCACCCCGTTACGCACAAACCGCGATGTGCTGTCGGGCAAGAACCGCGGATGCAGCGCACCGTCAATCACCAGCATCGGCCCTGATTGGGTGGCATCCCGACAGGCGGGCGCATCTGCCACATAGGCAAGCGTTTCATACACCTGCGCCGAAGTATCCGTGATGCAGAACACCCCGTTAGGCAGCAGACCAAAATTCCCCGGCCCCGCATTCGGGATCACGCGCATCGTCTCGATACCGCCTTCGACATAATGCCCCACAGGCGAGCGGTCATCATGGTACATCCCCGCATTCATCGCAAAAGCAAGGCTGCCGACATCAGGCAGATCCTCAAGCGCGCCAAAGCTGCCGATGACGCCACCGTCCGCATCCTTGTAAAAGAGACGCAAATCCTCTTGCGTCGCGTCCACCGTGCAGACCGTATAGCTGTTCCCCAGATATTCGACGTCCTCGCAACTCACCGCCGCTGCCGGCAGCGCCCAAAAGAGCAATGCCACAGCGAGCCAGCGCATCAGTCGTCCAGATCCTGCCGCACGTGATCTTTGGCCAGCAAAGCGCGGGTCGCGTCGATCTGGTCAAAGGTGCCGTCGATTTCGAAGCGCAGTTCAGGCGCGAATTTCATCGTGCCACCTTTGACCACCAGATGGCGGATCTCATGCCTGTTGCGACGCAGCGCCGCCAGCGCCTCTTCCTTGCCCTGCCCGCCAAGGGGTAGCACAAAGGCGGTCGCAATCCGCAGATCGGATGTCATCCGCACCTCGCCTACGGTAATGGACATGCGCGCCAGTTCATCGTCGTGCACGTCACCGCGTTGCAGGACTTCGGATAGGGTGCGGCGGATCACCTCGCCCACGCGCAACATGCGCTGGGTG
This sequence comes from Yoonia sp., assembly GCF_036007805.1. Classification (GTDB taxonomy): domain Bacteria; phylum Pseudomonadota; class Alphaproteobacteria; order Rhodobacterales; family Rhodobacteraceae; genus Yoonia. Next base: position 3,862 of record NZ_DASYOK010000270.1, on the reverse strand, counting down.
GGGGCCTTGCCGTCTCTGTTTGCATTCTTTGCCATGGCCCTCATGTAATCCTTGATGGCGTCCTTGCCAAGCAAGCCTTTGCGTCCACGGCAATCCGCCGCTAAGAGAAGGCACGGATAAAGGAAACGGACCATGACAGACACTCCAGGCATCGTGATCACAGGCGCATCGGGCCGTATGGGCCAGATGCTCATCAAAACCGTGCTGGCCTCGGACAAATGCCGCCTTGTGGGCGCGCTGGAACGGACAGGGCATGACTGGATCGGGCAGGATGTGGGCACTGCCATGGGCGGTCAGCCAGCCGGTGTCACCGTTACCGACGACGCGGTCGAGGTGTTTGCCAAGGCGCAAGCCGTGATAGATTTCACCGCCCCCGCCGCCACCGTCGGCTTTGCAGGTCTGGCCGCTCAGGCGCGCGCGGTGCATGTTATCGGCACAACAGGGCTGTCCGATGATGATCTCAAAGCCATCAACGCCGCATCCCGCCATGCGGTGATCGTGCGGGCGGGAAACATGTCGCTGGGTGTGAACCTGCTGGTGCAACTGACCAAAAAGGTCGCGGCCGCACTGGACGAAGACTTTGACATCGAGATTATCGAAGCGCACCACAATCAAAAGGTCGACGCCCCCTCGGGCACCGCCCTGATGCTGGGCGAAGCGGCGGCCCTTGGGCGCGGTGTGGCACTCTCGGACGTCAGCGACAGCGGGCGCGACGGCATCACCGGCGCACGCAAACGCGGCGACATCGGCTTTAGCGCCATTCGCGGCGGCGATATCGTGGGCGAACATGACGTGCTCTTTGCCGCTGCCGGTGAACGCATTGTGCTCCGCCACATTGCAACGGACCGCGCGATCTTCGCACGCGGGGCGCTGAAAGCGGCCCTTTGGGGCCAAGACCAGGCACCCGGTGAATACGACATGATGGATGTTCTGGGCATCTAACCGACAACAAGGGGCAAACTTTCCATGACCAACAAACGCATTGTGCTTTCCTCTGACCATGCCGCCATCGACATGCGCCAAACCATCGCCAACCACATCACGAAGCTGGGATACGAGGCCGTCGATATCGGCCCCATAACTCCCGAAAGCACACCCTACCCAGAACATGGTGAAGCCGCCGCACGGCGCGTGGCCTCAGGTGACTGCGCGCTGGGGATTATTCTGTGCGGTACCGGTCAAGGCATCATGATGGCCGCCAACAAGGTCAAAGGCGTGCGCTGCGGTGTGTGCTCTGATGCGTTTTCCGCGCGCATGATCCGGCAACACAACGATGCCAACATGCTTTCTCTCGGGGCGCGCGTGATCGGCGACGCCCTTGCGCTTGATATCGTCGATGCCTTCCTGGGCGCCGATTTCGAAGGTGGCCGCCACGCAACCCGCGTGGACATGATCAAGGCACTTGAAACCTAAGCGCAGGCAGAATTTCGCGCATCTCTACGGCTACATGCTGCGTAAGTGAACCAGTCATGCGCGCGCCACGTATCAAGGGTGTTCTACGAAGTGGAGGACCCGATGAAACATGCGATTTTAACCTTGGTACTCGCCACCGCTGCGGCTCCTGCCGTTGCGGACAGTTATGTTCCGGTCAAAGATCAGGCGACTTTTGTTTCGCTCGTCGAGGGCCGTGAACTCAGCAATTTCTTCTACGGCGTCAGCCTCAGCGTTTCCCCTGACGGAAACATCGCGGGCTCGGCGATCGGGTGGGACATCGTCGGCAACTGGACATGGGAAGACGGCTATTTTTGCCGTGAGCTAAGCTGGGGCGGCGATCCGATCCCTTATAACTGCCAATTGGTCGAAGCACGCGGCGATGACCGGTTGCGCTTTACGGTCGATCAGGGCGCAGGCGACAGTGCCTCATTCCGCTTGCGCTAGCCTACCCCAGATCACGTGATCCATAGCGCAGGATCACGGGCACGATCAGCTCTTCCTCATCAATCAAATGGCGGTCAAGCAGGCCTTCCAGCTTGGCCAGTTCGGTCTGGAAATGCCCTGCCGCCGTTTGCAGCTTGTTGCGGTTTGCTGTCAGGCCTAGCACCTCATTCGCGCGTCCCACAAAAGCGGCCAGAAATTCGTCCAGATCGTGGTGGTCCTTATCAAGAATGGCAAATCCCTTCGCGATCCGCGCGTCTTTCTTCACCAGTTTCGGGAAATAATATTTGTCCTCGATCGTATGGTGTTCATGCAGCCCGTTCACCAGCATACCACCATAGCGCGAGGTCAGCCCCGCAAAACGATCCGCTTCGATCTTGCGATCCAAAAGCGCCTCTGTCCCGCTGCGCAACTCGCCCAAGAGCTTGCGAAACATCAAATGGCGGTCCAGCCAGAACCGGATCAGCCCGTCAAATCCGGGGTCCAGCTCCCAGCCGTCACGCGGGTATTCAGCTAAAAGAACGCGCAAGGCATCGGGCAATCCATCACGTTCGGCAAGAGCAAGTGTCTTCATAGTGGGGCCTTTCCAGCCATCGGGTAATTTATGGGCATAAACCGCAGGGCGGGCCCAGCACAAGCGCCCACGCCCCCGTGTCATGTCCCACCTTGGCAAGATGCGTGTTTGATCATGCGCAGAAAAGCAACTGCGCACCTTTATCGTTGTCTCGAGATAGACCCCACTGTCGCTGGGTCAACTGCCGATTAACCTTGCCATTTGCCTTTTGGAGTCAAAAGATGGGGCAAGAGGCGTAGCTGATACGCTCGCACTTCAACGATTGCATCCCCGGGATGCAACTTCAGGGAGAAGATTCATGACATTGAGAACCAAACTGATGGCAACAACAGCAGCGATGCTGATTGCCTCCTCCGGCGCAGTCGTCGCAGACGCCCATGCCACACACCCCGTGACCGGCGAAGCGCTCGCGTCGAATCAAACCTTCACCTACCGCGTGGGTGATGAAAGCCCTTCGATTGATCCCGGTCTGGTCGAGGACGTGGATGGGGCCGCTGTGGTGCGCGACCTTTTTGAAGGCCTCTACAATCAGGATGCCGCAGGCAATCTCGTCCCCGGCGTGGCACTGAGCCACGAGGTTAGCGACGACGGTCTGGTTTACACATTCACGCTGCGCGACAACGCAAAATGGTCCAACGGCGACGCGGTGTCTGCCGGTGATTTCGTCTATGCATGGCAGCGCGCCGCATCGCCCGCGCTGGCATCGCCCTACAGCTGGTACATCGAGCTGATGTCGATCGAAAACGGCGCTGCCGTGATTGCAGGTGATATGGAGCCCTCCACACTCGGCGTCACAGCCATTGACGACACCACGCTCGAGGTCCGCCTGACCGAGCCGTTGCCATATTTCCCGCAAATGCTGACACACGGTACAACCTTCCCCGTCCACCAGGCGACCGTCGAAGAATTCGGCAACGACTGGGTTCTGCCGGAAAACATGGTATCCAACGGGGCCTATGTCCTGACCGAATTTGTCCCGCAAGAGCGCCTCGTCCGCGAACGCAACCCGATGTATTGGGACAACGACAACACCATCATCGAACGGGTGGTGAAGCTGGTGGTTCCTGATGAAAACGTCGCTTTGACCCGCTATCTCGCTGGCGAGCTTGACATGACAGACGTGCCCGCAGGCCAGTTCCCGCGCCTTTCGGAGCAATATCCCGACCAGGCCGTTTCCGTGCCAATGGCATGCTCCTATTACTACATGTTCAACCTGCGCGACGGTGCATCGCCTGAAATTCAGGATCCCAACGTGCGCAAAGCCCTGAGCCTTGCCATCGACCGCGACATCATCGTGAACAACGTGCTCGCCGGTGGTCAGAAAGCCGCCTACACGTTTACACACTGGGCGACCGCTGGCTTCGAGACACCCGACATCCCGATGGCGACAATGACGCAGGCCGAGCGGAACGC
>NZ_DASYOK010000269.1:0-2170 GCF_036007805.1 Yoonia sp. | reverse complement strand
ACCGAAGTGGTTGTTGGCGTCAACAAGTACCGCAAGGACAACGAGGATCCGATTGATATCCTTGATATCGATAACGAGGCGGTGCGCCTGTCGCAGATCGCACGGATCGAGGCCACCAAAGCTGCCCGTGATGAGGCGGCTTGTGAAGCGGCCCTGACGGAAATCACGCGCCGCGCGAACGAAGGCGGCAACCTGTTGGAGGCAGCGGTCGATGCATCACGCGCCCGCGCCACAGTCGGAGAGATTAGCATGGCCATGGAAAAAGCATTCGGACGGCACCGCGCCGAGGTGAAGACATTGGCGGGCGTTTACGGCGCAGCCTATGAGGGCGACGCAGGCTTTGCCGCTATTCAGGAAAGCGTTGAAAAATTCGCAGAAGAAGAGGGGCGCCGCCCGCGTATGCTTGTCGTCAAGATGGGGCAGGACGGGCATGACCGCGGGGCCAAGGTGATCGCCACCGCCTTTGCCGATATCGGCTTTGATGTGGATGTCGGGCCGTTGTTCCAGACCCCTGCCGAGGCCGCACAGGATGCGATCGACAATGACGTGCATGTGATCGGGATTTCCTCGCAAGCGGCGGGGCATAAGACCCTTGCGCCGAAACTGGTGCAGGCGCTGAAAGATGCGGGTGCGGACGATATCATCGTGATCTGTGGCGGGGTGATCCCGCAGCAGGACTATCAGTTCCTTTATGATAGCGGCGTGAAGGCGATTTTCGGACCAGGCACGAACATTCCCAAAGCGGCGGCGGATATTCTGAACCTGATCCGCAGTGCGCGCGTGTAGGAGCGGATGATGATCAAACTGGACCATCTTGCCGTCGCCTGTACCGACCTTGCCGAAGGTACGGCGTGGGTCGAGGAACAGCTGGGCGTGACCCTGCAACCCGGCGGGCAACATCCGCGTTATGGCACTTACAATACGTTGCTCGGTTTGGCCGACGGGCTCTATTTCGAGGTAATTGCGAAGGAACCGGGCGCCGTGCCAGAGGCGGGCCATGCGTGGTTCGGGCTGGATGATTTTACCGGCCCACCGCGCCTTGCGAACTGGATTTGCCAGACCGATGATCTGGCGGTGGCCTTGGCCAAAGCACCTGCCGCGGCGGGAAGCGCACGCGCTTTGACGCGGGGCGATTTGCAGTGGCAAATCACTGTCCCCGATGATGGCAGCCTGCCGTATCAGGGGGCCTTTCCGACGTTGATTGAATGGGGCGCCGGCATGCAGCATCCCAGCGCACGGCTGACGCCAAGCGGTGTGCGGTTGCGCAAATTGGAAGTCAGCCACCCTGATGCGGCCGACCTGATGCAGATGATGGACCTTGCCGACAGCCGCGTTGAGATGGTTACAGGGCCGTTCGGCCTTTGCGCCACCTTCGACACCCCCAGCGGGGTCAGGACACTGGCATGATCCGTGCCGCGACCCGTGCAGATGCGCCACAGATCGCCGCGATCTGGAACCATGCGATCCGCGAGACAACAATCACTTTCAATCCGGTCGAGAAATCCGAGGGGGAAGTGGCTGATCTGACAGCGCAGGATTGTCTGGTCTGGGAGGTTTCGGGCCGCATTTTGGGCTTTGCCCGCTATTTCCCGTTTCGGGGTGGTGAAGGCTATCGTTTCACAGTCGAGCACACGGTCATGTTGCACAGGGACGGCCACGGACAGGGTGGCGGGCGGCAGTTGATGGAGGCGCTTTGCGCCCATGCGGCGGCCGCTGGCAAGCACAGCATGTTCGCCGGATGCAGCGCCGAGAACGCTGGTGCTGTTGCCTTTCATGCCCGTATGGGGTTCGCAGAGGTTGCAAGATTGCCCGAAGTGGGGTTCAAGTTTGGGCGGTGGATTGATCTCGTCCTGATGCAAAAACGCCTGTAAAAAGGACCCTACTTTATGTCGATTTGGTCCCGCATGGCCGAAGCAATCGCGGCACTCGCCAAAGGTGAGGGGCTGTCGGCTGTCTTTGAAAAGCTGCGTGCGACACCGGACCGGACGGTGGCATTTGCCATTGCCGTGATCGCGCTGGGCGCAAAAATGGCCAAGGCAGACGGGCAGGTCACCAAGGATGAGGTCGTGGCCTTCCGCGAGGTCTTCGTGATCCCTGCAGCGGAAGAGGCGAATGCGGCGCGGGTGTTCAACCTCGCACGTCAGGACGTGGCGGGTTATGATATCTACGC
>NZ_DASYOK010000268.1:0-8803 GCF_036007805.1 Yoonia sp. | reverse complement strand
GCCGATGATCTTGCCATCTTCCTCGACACGGTCCCAGCCGAAACGGCCCTCAAGCCCCTCAAGCACCGCTTTGATCGACCGCTCGCCCTCATAGGGGAGCGGAAGTAATGAATCCTGACAAAAGCCGAATTTCTCGTGCTCGGTGCCGATCCGCCAATCCTCTTTGGGTTTGCACCCTTTGGACAGGACTTCGGCTAGTTGATCGTGATTCTCGATGGGGCCGCCGCCGGACTGAGGAATGGACATGGGGCAAGGCTCCGCTGTTGATCAAGTGTTATCGGTGACCTGCACCAAGCTTCGTGTCAATGCAAGAGCGGCTTGACGCGGCTCCATATTGTCACCCGCGCATCAGGTGTGTGTGAAAGCACATCCAGCACAGTATTGGTCTTGATATCGGGCAGGGCCGCAAAGACATCGAACAGACCTTCGGCCCCTGCCGCGTTGATAGGAATCGAGAGCACCTGTCCGTCAATGCCCGTCAATATCCAGCTTGGGTCAGGGTGGCTTGTGGGGTCTATCTCGAGCTTGCTCAGATCACCCACATCCATCACGCCGCCATCCAGCGGGCCGAAATAGGCCAAGCGGCGCTCTCTGATCTGCACCACGCCAGCGCCATCCCCATCTTGGGCAAAGCGCGCCCTTTGCATGGCAGCAAACGCCCAACCAGCACCCAGCACAATAAAAATGATGCCAAGCCACTGGGTAATCCCGGTCCCCGTCAGTGCCCACCAGATCCCGAAGACCGCAAAGCCTACGGCAAAGATCACTTCGCGCCAGTGCCGGAAAAAGGCGCGGACCTCGGGGCGGAAAAAATCATCCATAGATCACCTGTGGTTCTTGATAGATCAGAATACGGAAATCACCCGTGCGGCGAAAACCGATCGCTTCATAGGCCTTGCAGGCCTGCGGGGAGGCCGCAAAAAGACTGGCAGTTTTGGTGCCAGCGGCCTGTGCCTGGGCCAAGTGCAGCGCCACCGCACGGCGGGCATAGCCACGGGCGCGCAGCGCGGGGGGCGTATAGACGCCGCCGATCTGTACCGCCTCGGGCAGGACTGCGTTGAACCCCGTCATCGCGACGGGCGTATCGCCTTCATACAGCACACGGTGGGTATCCGCTTCGAGATAACCGACAATATCTTTGACGGCGGTCATGGCACTATCCTCACCCGGCATCGGCAGCACCTCTTCCAGATAGGCACGCCGCCAGCCAACCACCAGCGCGCGCGGCGCATCTTTCAGGGGGACCAGACGAAATCCGGCAAGATCGGGCATGACGAGATCATCCAGCGACAAAGCATAGAGCGGCTCGGCCTTATCCAGCCCCGGATCACCCGACAATCCCAAGACGGTGCGCAGGGCAGCCACCTGTGCTGCATCGCCCAAAATCCCCTTTACGCTATGCCCGTACAGAACCACCTTCACATCGCCCCATGGGCTGGTGGGGCATTGCGGGAACACCATGCCTTCCTCCGAGACGCCGAGCACATCGACCAAAGCTCCTGCCTGCCAGCGCAGCCAAAACCGCATCGCACGCGGATGCCCGCCTGCCATGCCATAGCGCCGCAGGTTCGACAGCGGAAACATGGATGTCGTGATGTACCGGGTCAGGAAAGCCTCAATCGCGGGGCGGTCTTCTGCAACCGCCACGATCATCGCCAATCGCCCAAGGCCTGTTGCCAGACGGTCAACGCCGCCACCGCCGCCGTATCCGCACGCAGAATGCGCGGGCCGAGGCTGACAGGATGCGCAAAGGGTAAGGCGCGCAGGCGGTCACGTTCGGCAGGTGAAAACCCGCCTTCGGGTCCGATCAGGATCGCCCAAGGGCCACGCATATCAGGGAGCGCGACAGGATCACCGATCAATACTTCGTCACAAAACATCAACTGCCGCTCGGGCGGCCAGTCTTTGAGAATACGGTCCAGCTTTGCCAGATCGTCCACAGGCGGCACAAAGGTGCCACCACATTGCTCAGCGGCCTCAACGGCATGGGCCTGCAATTTATCCTGTCGGATCCGGTTTGCGCTTTGCGTGAAATCGGTTTGCACCGGACAAATCCGCGCTGCCCCCATTTCCACGGCTTTTTCAACGATAAAGGCCGTGCGCTCTTTGCGGATCGGCGCGAACAGAAACCACAAATCAGGCGGATTTTGCTGGGGCTTCGTCTCGGCCGAACACAAGAGTATTCCACCCTTCTTGCCCGCCTTCACCACTTGCGCATCCCATTCGCCATCAGCCCCGTTGATCAACGACAGCACAGCGCCTTCCTCCAGCCGCATCACCCCGAAAAGGTAATGCGCCTGCTCGCGCGTCAGCGGAACCGTTTGCTCTTCCCCCAGAGCCTGATCTACATAAAGCCGAACCTTGGATGCCATGAGCGGACCATATGACCGAAAATTCCCAGATGCCAGAGCCGAGCGGCACGGTTGCCGACGCCGTCAAAGACAATTGGGTCGACCGCCTTGCACCGCGCTTCAGCCGGCCCTATCTGCGGCTCAGCCGCGCAGACCGCCCGATCGGCACTTGGTTGCTCTATCTGCCCTGTCTATGGGGTCTGTCGCTCGCGGTTTTGGCGACCGACAGCTATGGCAGCCATGATCTTTGGACAATTGTGGGCTGCGGGATCGGGGCGTTCTTGATGCGTGGCGCGGGCTGCACATGGAACGACATCACCGACCGCGATATTGACGGATCGGTCGCGCGCACACGGTCGCGGCCTATTCCTTCGGGGCAGGTCACGGTGCGCGGTGCGCTGATGTGGATGGTCGCACAAGCGCTGGTCGCCTTCCTGATCCTGATCACGTTTTACCCCGCCGCAATCATTCTGGGCATCCTCGCACTGGCACCGGTCGCGATCTATCCTTTCGCCAAACGCTTCACATGGTGGCCACAGGTTTTCCTTGGCATCGCGTTCAACTGGGGCGCCTTGCTGGCATGGGCCGCTCATACCAATAGCATTGGCCCTGTCCCTATCGTGCTCTACTTCGCGGGTATCGCATGGACGCTGTTTTACGACACCATCTATGCCTTTCAGGACGCCGAGGATGACGCGCTGATCGGGGTGAAATCCACCGCGCGGCTATTCGGTGAAGACGCCCGCAAATGGCTCCGGTTCTTCTTGACCATCACGATTGTGCTCTTTGGTCTGGCCGTCCTGCTTGCGGCCTCGGAACGGTCGGTCCTGTCGCTTGTCATCGCGATTGGCGGGCCTTGGGCGCTGGGCTGGCACTTGACCTGGCAACTCAGCCATTTTGACCCTGATGACAACGACGGACTACTGCGGCTCTTCCGTTCAAACAGGAACGCCGGACTGATCCCTCTGCCGTTTTTCGCCATAGCGCTTCTGGTGTGATTGAACACCGCGGCGGCTGGGCCTATGCAGAGACCAAACGAGTAGTGGACCCAGATGCGCCTATCCGCCATTTTCATACGCCTGATTGTTTTCGCCGCCGCAGCCTTTTTGTCGGTCGCCGCCGCCCGCACCACGGTGTCGGTCGTCGAAGAACGCTCTGTGCTGGCCGTGCAGGAAACCCTTGTAGATCAGGGCTACGAATGGGCCTCGGTGCTTGGTGACGGGCTTCAGGTTATTCTCGAAGGCGAGGCGCCAACAGAGGCCGTCCGCTTTCGCGCGATCTCGGCGGCTGGTGGCATGGTCGATGCAAGCCGCGTGATCGACAACCTTTCGGTGACCGATTCGGCCAGTATCCAACCCCCGCAATTCGCGATCGAGATCTTGCGCAACGATGCCGGTGTGTCACTGATCGGGCTGATACCAGCCACAACCGACCGTGAAGCGCTGGTCGCGCGCATCACCGATATCGCCGATGGCCTACCAGTGACCGACCTTCTTGAAGTCGCCGATTATCCAACTCCACAGAACTGGCGCGCCGCCGTGAATTATGCCGTGCGGTCACTTGAAATTCTGAACAGATCAAAGATTTCGGTGAACGAGAACCGCGTGATCGTGAATGCGATCTCTGATAGCCCCGAAGAAAAACGCCGGTTTGAGGTCGCACTCGCCCGCAATATCCCCGCTGGGGTCCGCGTTTCGGTCGAGATCAGCGCGCCGCGTCCGGTTATTTCGCCTTTCACAACACGCTTCATTCTTGATGAGGAAGGCGCGCGTTTTGATGCCTGCGCCGTCGACACCGAAGAGGCACTGAGCCAGATCATGGCCGCCGCAACCGAGGCAGGTTTTGCTGGGCAGGCGAACTGTATTTTCGCACTCGGCGCGCCGTCACGCACATGGGGCGAGGCCGTCGCACAGTCCATAACAGCGGTAAAGAACATTGGCGGCGGCACGATCACTGTCTCTGACACGGACGTCACGCTCATCGCACCCGCAGGCACAGGGCAGGCTACCTTTGACAATATTGTCGGACGGCTGGAAAACTCGCTGCCTGATGCATTCGCCTTGACGGCTGAACTGCCTGATCTTCCAAGCGATGCGGCCGAGGAACTGCCCCAGTTCACGGCCACACTCAGCCCCGAGGGTGAGGTGCAACTGCGCGGGCGCGTGCCCGATGACATCACCAATACAGTTGTCGAGAATTTCGCCAGCGCCCGCTTTGCCCAGCGCAACATCACGATGGGAACACGCGTGGCCGAGGGCCTGCCTGCCGGCTGGTCGGTCCGCGTTCTTGCAGGGATCGAGGCGCTCTCGGAACTCTCCAACGGCGCGGTCATCGTCGAGCCTGAAAATATGACGGTCCGCGGCAACACCGGCAACGAGAACGCCAGCGCCGTCGTGTCGCGGTTGCTGATCGAAAAGCTGGGGCAGACTGCTGATTTCGATATCGACATCACCTATGTCAAAGAGCTTGACCCCATCGCCGGCCTGCCCACGCCCGAGGAATGTATGGCGCAGATCGTCACTGTGACCGAGGGGCGCAAAATCACCTTTGATCCCGGTTCAGCCGACCTGACAGCCGACACGCAGCCTGTCGTGGATGACATTGCCGAAATCCTGAGGAAATGCGGTGATCTGCGGATCAGGGTATCCGGCTTTACCGACAGCCAGGGCCGCGAAGCGATGAACCAGCAGTTGTCCCAGGACCGCGCCGATGCGGTTCTCACAGCTTTGCGCGCACGGCGGGTACCGGTGTCAACCTTCGAATCCATCGGTTTTGGCGAAGAAAACCCGATAGCCGACAACGACACCGAAGAAGGGCGCGAAGCAAACCGGCGCATCGAATTCAGCCTGATCCTGCCCGAACCTCCTGCCGCAGACGTGTCGGTCCTTGATGAACTCGCAGAGGAACTGACCGGTGATGAGGCCGCCGAAGAGGCCGCAACAGATGCAGATGACAGCGCAACAGAAAGCGAATAGACGAAGCCAATGAACAGAACAGAATTCATCATCGCAACGGCCGTTATTCTTTTTGTGGCCTTTGTTCTGGGTTGGTTTGCAAGCTGGCTGGTCAACCGCTTTACGCGCGTGACCAAGGCGGAAATCGGCGAATTGGACAAGATGGCGCAAGCGCTGCACGAAGCCGAGGAAACCCGCGATCAGGCGATCACCTATCTGCAACAACGCGAGGCCGAAATCACCAACCAGCTCAGCCAGACCGAAGCCGAATTGCGCGCCGCGATGGACGGTTTGCGCGAAGCACGCCAGGAAGCCGAAGAACTGCGCGGCTATATTGAACGCAAAGAAGGCTAAAGACCGCTAGCGCGGGGCGGCGGCGCGTTTCAGGCGGTCATTGATCGCCTGACCCAATCCATGATCCGGAATAGGTGAGACGGCAATCCGTTCGGCCCCCATTGCATCAAGTTGATGCAGACAGGCAAAAAGGCGCGCCGCCGCCTCGGTCAGATCGCCCGCAGCGGACAGGTTCAGATCCGCATCGACCGGACCAAACCCCAGCAGGACTTCGCCCTCTTCGGCGTAAGGTGCGTTTAAACGCACCTTACCGCGCGGCGCGTAATGTGATTCCAGTTGCCCGGGTGCGGTCGGAACCGCCGGATCAGCCAGACGCGCCAGAGGGCGCCCCAAACAGGCCTCGAGCGCCTCAAGCGGAATGCCACCCGCGCGCAACAAAGCAGGCTCACCTACACAGTTCACAATCGTTGATTCCACACCAACCGGACAGGCACCCCCATCCACGATGGCATCGATCCTGCCCCCCAGGCCAGCCGCAACATGGGCGGCAGTCGTCGGGCTGATACGGCCCGAGGGATTGGCCGAAGGTGCGGCCACAGGACCACCAAAACGCGCCAGCAACCCGAGTGCTACAGGATGATCCGGAACGCGGACCCCCAAAGTCCCAAGTCCCGCCGTCACAAGTTGTGACACCGCTGCATCGGCCCGCAGTGGCAGCACCAGCGTCAGCGCACCGGGCCAGAACGCCTGTGCCAGCGCGCGGGCTGTGTCATTGAAAACGCAAAATGTCTCGGCCCCCGCCAAATCTGCCACATGCACGATTAGCGGGTTGAAACTGGGGCGGCCCTTGGCGGCAAAAATCTTTGCCACTGCCGTATCATTACGCGCATCGGCACCCAGCCCGTAGACCGTTTCGGTCGGAAAAGACACCAGTCCCCCGCCCGCCAGCAGTGCCGCGGCTTTTTCCAAGCCGGCAACATCCGGTTGGAGCATCAGGGAGTGTTCATCGGTCATGACGTGGCGTTTTGGTTGATGGGTGGCCGCACTGCGATAGGGTAGCCGCATGCCTGATGCTTAGCCCGCACCCCGGCTTTTGCCAAGCGGCTGCATAATTTGGAGATGAAGCAATGCCTTATCGCGCACCTGTCAGCGATTTCCGTTTCTTGATGGATCATGTGGTCGGCTTTGATCAGGTTGCGGCAACCGATCACTTTGCCGAAGCCACCCCTGACATGACCCAAGCGATTGTCACCGAAGCCGCCAAGATGTCCGAGGATATTCTCGCACCGCTCAACCGCGCAGGCGATCTGCACCCCGCCCATCTCGAGAACGGTATCGTCCGCACCAGCCCCGGTTTTGCGGAAGGGTACGACGCAATCGCGACCGGTGGCTGGATCGGCATGTCCGCCAGCCAGGAGAACGGCGGCCTTGGCCTGCCCATGACCCTGACGACCACAGTCAATGAAATGCTCGCAGGAGCCTGCCTTGCCCTGCAACTCAGCCCGCTGATGACCCAAGGCCAGATCGAGGCGCTGGAACACCACGCCTCGGATGCGATCAAGACCCTCTACATTCCCAAGCTGGTCTCGGGCGAATGGAACGGCACGATGAACCTGACGGAACCGCAGGCTGGGTCTGATGTGGGTGCGTTGCGCACCAAGGCCGAACCCAATGGCGACGGGACCTATGCGATCAGCGGTCAGAAGATCTATATCAGCTGGGCTGACAATGATTTCACGCAAAACGTCTGCCACCTTGTACTGGCACGCCTGCCGGATGGTGTGGCGGGCACCAAGGGCATCAGCCTGTTTATGGTTCCCAAACTGATCCCTGATGCCGATGGAAACCCCGGCAAACCGAATGATCTGCGCGTGGTCAGCCTTGAACACAAAATGGGCCTGCACGGCTCGCCCACTGCCGTGATGGAATATTCCGGTGCGACAGGCTGGCTTGTGGGGGAAGAACACGGCGGTATGGCCGCGATGTTCACCATGATGAACAACGCCCGGCTGGGCGTCGCGACACAAGGCGTCGGCATCGCCGAGGCGGCACTTCAACACGCCCTTGCCTATGCCCAAGATCGCAAACAGGGCAAAGCGCCTGGAAGTGGGGCGATCCTTGAACATGCTGACGTGCGGCGCATGCTGACCACCATGAAGGCCGACACCTATGCCGCCCGCGCGATCACCTTGATGAACGCCGTGGCAATCGACATGGCACATGCCACGGGCAGCGCCGAATGGCAGGCGCGCGCGGCCTTCCTGACACCCATCAGCAAAGCATTCTGCACCGATGTCGGCTGCGAAGTTGCCGCGACCGGTATCCAAGTCCACGGCGGCATGGGCTTTATCGAGGAAACAGGCGCCGCCCAATACGCGCGCGACGTACGCGTTGCCACGATTTACGAGGGCACCAACGGCATTCAGGCCATGGACCTTGTGGCGCGCAAACTGATGGACGGGGGCGAGGCCGCATTCCGTATCCTCGAAGAAATCGAACAAGGCGCCGAAGCTGCCAAAGAGACCCATCCACAACTGGCCGAAGCGGTCTGGCAATCAGCAGAGAGCCTGCGCGAAACCACTGAATGGCTGGCCACACAGGACGATCTAAACGCCCGCTTTGCAGGCGCCGTCCCCTATCTGCGGGCCTTTGCGCGGGTTCTTGGCGGACACGCCCATCTGGCAAGCGCAGTCAAAGGCGACGCCAGCCGCACCCGCCTTGCAACCTTCTACATTAAACGTATGCTCCCCGAACACACAGGCCTTTTGGCACACACACGTGAAGGGGCAACCGATCTCATGGCTATCACCGCAGACGATCTTGCCGCATAATGCCTGACGACCAACGCGGCATCCGGTATCCCTTTCAGGATCCGCCCGCAGAGGGTGAGGCGATCACGCTCGCACCCGGTGTGCTCTGGATGCGCCTGCCCCTGCCCATGAAACTGGATCACGTCAACGTCTACGCGCTGGACGACGGCGATAGCTGGACAGTGATCGACACGGGCTTTGCGTCCAAACGCGCGCGGGCAATCTGGGGCACATTGCTGAAAGGGCCGCTGGCTGGCAAACCTGTGGGACGCGTTGTTGTCACCCACCACCACCCCGATCACGTCGGGCTGGCGGCATGGTTCATGGAACAAGGTGCAAGTCTTGCCATGCCGCGCACCGGATGGCTGATGGCACGGATGCTGACGCTGGATGT
>NZ_DASYOK010000267.1:0-5256 GCF_036007805.1 Yoonia sp. | reverse complement strand
AGCGGCGCATTGCCAGACATTGGTCATGACGCAACCCTTGTTCTGGACGGTCAGCACGGCCTCACATCCCTCTGGCGCGGCAAAGCTCTGCTGGGCCATGGCCGGAGCGGCCACAACCAAAGCACTGAGGATGATCATCGGCTTCATCATTTCTTTACCTTCCAGGTCAGCAGCTGTGACCTACCTAAATCGCGTGTATGACAGGCGTGCGTACAGGTTGTGTACAAGATGTGTACGCGTTCTGTACGGCCTATTCGGCGGCAACAGTCGCCGCCTGACCCAGATACTCCAACATCGCGGTCGCCGCGTCACGCCCATCGCGGATTGCCCAGACAACAAGCGAAGCACCGCGCACGATGTCACCTGCGGCATAGACACCCTCAAGGCTTGTCGCACCGGTGTTGAAGTCGGCTTTCACGGTGCCCCAACGGGTCACTTCCAGCCCCTCGACACCCCACAACTTCGGCAGGTCCTCGGGCTCGAAGCCCAGCGCCTTGATCACGATATCCGCGCCCTCGACATAGTCGGACCCGTCGATCAATTCGGGCGCTTGGCGGCCCGTCGCATCAGGCGCGCCAAGGCGCATCTTTTGCACCCTCACACCTGTGACAGGATCGCCCTCGAAACCGTTCGGGGCAGCAAGCCAGACAAACTCGACGCCCTCTTCTTCAGCGTTCTGCACCTCACGCTGTGATCCCGGCATATTGGCACGGTCACGACGATACAGACATTTCACGCTTTGCGCACCCTGACGGATCGCAGTGCGCACACAGTCCATCGCGGTATCACCGCCGCCAATGACGACAACGCGCTTGCCTTCTGCGTTCAATTCACCGCTGTCAAACTCGGGCACTTCGTCACCAAAGCTCTTGCGGTTGCTCGCGGTCAGATAGTCGATCGCATCGACAATCCCGTCCGCGCCGGAATCCGGCAAATCACGTGTTTTATAGACACCTGTGGCAATCAGAACCGCGTCATGCTTGCCGCGGATCGCATCAAACGACAGGTCCTCGCCCACGTTACAATTCAGCACAAACTGCACGCCACCGTCTTCAAGCTGGGCCATGCGCTGCATGACAATATCTTTCTCAAGCTTGAAGCCCGGGATACCATAGGTCAGCAAACCGCCGCCGCGATCATAGCGGTCGTAAACGGTGACCTGCACACCCTGACGGCGCAGCATATCTGCTGCCGCAAGACCACCCGGTCCGGCACCGATGATGCCCACGCTTTCACTCCGCTCGGCATGGGGGCGGATCGGCTGAACCCAGCCTTCCTCGAATGCCGTGTCAGTGATGTATTTCTCGACCGACCCGATGGTCACAGTCCCATGGCCGGACTGCTCGATCACACAGTTACCTTCGCACAGACGGTCCTGCGGGCAGATACGGCCACAGATTTCGGGGAACGTGTTGGTGGCCTGCGAAATCTCATAGGCTTCCTGCAAACGCCCTTCAGCCGTCAGGCGCAGCCAGTCGGGGATGTTGTTGTGCAGCGGACAATGGGTCTGGCAATAAGGCACGCCACACTGGCTGCACCGGCTTGCCTGCTCGGCGGCCTTGTCGCGTGCGTACTCGGCGTAAATCTCGCCGAAGTCTTCCTTGCGTAAGTTCGGCGGACGCTTTTCCGGCATCTCGCGCGAGACTTGTGTAAACTTCAACATCTTTTGGCCAGCCATAAGCCACCCTCCCGTATTCCAGAGCGAGACGCCTTTTAAAACGGTCCAAACCAAATGAAAAGGCAGCACTGCTGACCTATATAGAAGAAAATTTGTCGCGGCGGGCGAAAGATCGTGGTCAATAGGTTAAAATTAGGTCCGATTTGTGACCTATATCCTCTCTTTCCCCAAGATTCAGGCAGGTTATAGGTTGGACAAGACGAATCAAAAGCCGGATCAATGACAACACTCCACCTGCTCATCATCGCGATCATCCAAGGGATCACCGAGTTCCTGCCGGTGTCATCGTCCGGTCACCTGATCCTGTTGCCCTCACTGTCAGGCATGGCAGACCAAGGGCAGGTCATTGACGTCGCGGCCCACGTGGGCACGCTCTGCGCTGTGGTGCTTTATTTCTGGTCCGACGTGAAACTGGCCCTCGGCGGCACCCTGCGCCTGCTGCGCGGCAAGATTGATACGCAAGGCGCGTTCCTTGCCCTTTGCCTGATTATCGCAACAATCCCCGTGATCATCGCAGGCCTGATCCTCAAGGTGACGGGTCTCTCTGACGCAATGCGCGGTATCGCCGTGATCGGCTGGGCCATGATCATTTTCGGGATCGTGCTGTATTGGGCCGACCAGAAAGGCGCGGAAGAAAAGACAGCCACCAGTTGGTCATTGAAAGACGCCCTGAAAATGGGGCTCTGGCAGGCGGTTGCTCTGATCCCCGGCACATCGCGTTCCGGCATCACTATCACCGCAGGACGCATGCTGGGTTATACGCGTACAGATGCCGCGCGCCTTGCGATGCTGATGTCGATCCCGACAATCATTGCCTCTGGGGCCTTGCTGAGCCTCGATGTGATCGGATCAGGCAACATCGGCGCATGGCGCGATATCGGGCTGGTCGTCGCGCTGTCATTCGCGGCAGCACTGCTTGCACTGGCGCTCATGATGCGCCTTCTGAAATCTGTCAGTTTCACACCCTATGTGATCTACCGGATCGCGCTTGGCGTGGTGCTGCTCTGGATCGCCTATACCTAGGCTTTCAGGTTCTTCGCGGATTCCTTGATCGCGTCATACTGCCCCGACGGACGGAACCGCCACAGGTAATCAGGCAACACGGCCTCCATCGCGGTGGGCTGCAAACCCAGAGCGGCAAACCCTTTGGCATCCATGGAGACGACATTATCTACGCCAAGGTTGATCACCTGATCCTTCGTCACAGGCCCCTTGATCAGACCCAGCGACAGTTTGCGCACAATACCAAACACAGCCGCCATGATCCGCGCCATCCAGAACGGCGTATTCACGATCAAACGACGGCGGCGGATGATGCCCAGCATCAGCTGCATCAGCTCGCGGAAGCTATGCACATCGGGCCCGCCCAGCTCATACACACCGCCTTCGGCCTGCCCCAGAACACCTTTGACCGCTGCAGCAGCAACATCATCGACATAAACGGGCTGGAACTTGGTCTCGGCACCGATCACAGGCAATACTGGCCCTAAACGGGACATTCCGGCAAAGCGGTTAAAGAACTGGTCCTCGGCACCGAATACTATCGACGGACGCAGGATCATCGCCTGCGGCATATGCTCCAGCACGGCCGCTTCACCTGCTGCCTTGGTTTTGGAATATACGCTTGCCGCCTCGGCGTTCGCACCAATCGCAGAGATATGCACCATCCGCGCAACACCATGTGCAGCAGCGATACGGGCGATGCGCCCGGCACCTTCGGCCTGCACGGCGGAAAATGTGTTCTTGCCAACCTCGTCCAGCACACCCACGCAGTTGACCACAGCATCGGCACCCTCGGTCACAGCGGCAACACTGGCATCATCGCGGATATTGCAAAAGACAGGCTCGACCTGACCGACCACACCGTACGGGCGGACAAACATCGCCTCGTTGACGTTGCGCACAGCGACGCGCACGCGCCATCCCTCTTTCGCCATGCGCCGCGCGATATAGCGTCCGACAAAGCCGGAACCGCCGAAAATAGTGACAAGCTGTGACATCCGTGGCCCTTTAGATAAGTAGCTGATGTCGGGTTTACCCCCCGCCCCCCCTGTAAGACAAGGCGCAATCTGGGAGGATTTATTTGCGACCCGGTTATTTGTGGTCGAATCGCGTTGACAGCCCCTTAAACGGCGCGTAAATCCGCGCCACGTGACCTGCCCAGGTGGCGGAATTGGTAGACGCGCCAGCTTCAGGTGCTGGTGTCTGTATGGACGTGGAGGTTCGAGTCCTCTCCTGGGCACCACATTCCCCTCGATAAGTTGAAGAAAACCAAGAAAAACTTGGCTTTTGGGGTTTTCTGGGACCGCTCTCGGGACCATTTCCGTCAGTTTTTGGGCTGTGGATTGTCAGGTCTGGCCGAGGATGTGGAACAGGCAGTCCCCAAGGGTGTAGTTAGGCAGCTCAAAGCGGCTTCCTCAGAGGCCGCGCCCATGTCGCTTTCTCGGATCCTAGAAGAATACTATGCCTACAAAGCGGAGGAGAGTGACAACGGCCTGCGCACTCGGATGGACCGTATCCGCAAAGACCTGATCCTTAGCCTTGGCAAGAACCGCTTTGAGTGGACAGAGTTGAAGGACCTGACCCGGGCTGATGCAAACGCCTACCGAGACCTCTTGCTATCACGCATGGCCCCCAACTCTGTGCAGCGGAACCTTGGTGTGGTGAAGGCAGCGGTAAACCATGTCCTGCTGGAGCATGACTTGGACATTCGCAACGTGTTCCAGGCGATCAAGATTAAGGGAGCAGGCAGCAGCAACACCGATCGGCTGCCCATCACGGATGAGCAACTCGCCCTCATGACACCCGCCTTTGCCAGCAGCGACGTTGCCAACATGCGCTGGCCGCTGACCAGACCTGAACGACACGCTGGGCAAGGAGGTGCTGGGATACGTTGCCCGACTGTCACCCAACATCAGAAAGTACAGTGATGCGCAGGGGGCTTCGCTGGCAGAGCTTGCAGCCTTGTCGGAGGAGCATGATGAGGTATCCCTGACAGCCCAAACCCAGCGGCGGGTCTGGCGACAGTTGCAGCAGTTCCTTGACTGGTGCGTTCGGTCGGGGACCTTGGAGGCAAACCCTTGGGAGGGACTTCTGGTCAGAGACAAGCCAGAGGTCAGGTCACACAGGGTCCTGACTGATCCCCAGGTCTCTCTCCTCCTCAATGCAAATGACAGGGTGCTTCACAGCGCCCTTCTTTTTGCCTGCTGACAGGTATGCGGTCAGGGGAGGCCTGTGGGCTCTTGGCAGAGGACGTCAGCACCAAAGGCAACCTCGGGCGGTTTGTGCAGATCAAGCCCAACCACCTGCGGCCACTCAAGTCAAAGGCAGCTGAGCGGGAGGTGCCACTGCATCCTGTGCTGGAGCAGATGTTGGATACATCCCTCCCAAGCAAGGGGCGGCTCTTTCCATCCCTAACTGTCGATCGGGTGGTCAAGCGCTACGCCTACCTCAGGTCGGTGCATAGGGAGCTGCATGGCACGGTGTTCCACTCCACCCGTAAGTGGTTCATCACCCAGTGTGAGCGCACCGGTGTCCCTGCGCACTTCACCGCCTCCCTTGTCGGCCATCAGTCAGCC
>NZ_DASYOK010000266.1:0-7101 GCF_036007805.1 Yoonia sp. | reverse complement strand
GCGCGATGGGTACGCCATCCCGCCATTCTATCCGTGCTCTCTGGTCTGTCATCGGCCCTTGCCTTACCACTGCACACATCTTTGAGCGGAAGGACAACGAATGGCAACGGCTGATATCACGGTCATGGGGGCGGGTGTTTTCGGACTGTCCGTCGCTTACGCTTGCGCACGTCGCGGGGCAGTGGTGCGCGTGATTGATCCGCATGGCGTGGCGGCGGGTGCAAGTGGCGGATTGGTCGGGGCCCTGGCGCCACATGTGCCGGAGAACTGGAACGACAAAAAGGCGTTTCAGTTTGAGAGCCTGATCATGGCCGAAGGCTTTTGGGGGGATGTTGCGGCGCTGACCGGCCAGGACGTGGGCTATGCGCGGTCAGGGCGTCTGCAGCCTTTGGCGGATGCGCGTGCGGTCGATCTGGCACAGGCCCGCGCGGAAAGTGCGGCGACGCTCTGGCAAGGCAAGGCGCGCTGGGATGTGATCCCAGTCACAGATGCGCCGTGGATGCCGCCATCACCAAGCGGCATGATCGTGCATGACACGTTGTCGGCGCTGATCTACCCCCGCCGTGCGACCCGCGCTTTGGCGGCCGCTGTGGTGGCGCTGGGGGGTGAGGTTCTGGCTGAGGGGCGCGTTGAGGGCAAGGTAGTCTGGGCCACCGGCTGGCATGGCATGCAAGAGATCGGGGGGAACGGTGTAAAAGGGCAGGCCGCACTGCTCGATTTCAATGCCGCAGGCCAGCCACAGTTGTTTGCCGATGCGCTGCATATTATCCCGCATGGTGATGGCACGGTTGCGATCGGGTCCACATCCGAGCGGGAATTCGATGATCCGCACGGCACGGATGACGCGCTTGATGACGTGCTGGCGCGCGCCTATGCCGCCTTTCCGGTGCTGGCCGGAGTGCCGGTGCTGGAGCGTTGGGCGGGCGTGCGTCCGCGCAGCAGAAGCCGCGCGCCCGTGTTGGGCGTGCACCCTGAGCGAACTGGAGAATATATCGCCAACGGCGGTTTCAAGATCGGCTTTGGCATGGCCCCTAGGGTGGGTGCCGTGATGGCCGATCTGATCATGGACGGGAATGATCAAATTCCTGAAGGTTTTCGCGCCTAGACGGCGGGTGCTTTGGCGAACGGCAGATGGCCTGTCTTGATCCAGAATTTCGCACCGTCTTTGCCGCCTGTGACCTGCATCGCCTGCCCATCGGGGATGCGTAGCCAAGCGCCTTTGGTGAGGGTGTCCAAGCCTTCGGTCGCGTTGCCGTCGATCATCAGAAGTTCAGCACCACCTTCGGGCGTCTCTGCAAAGACCGCATCGGGGGCCAGTGCAATGAAGCGTACAGTTTCCTGTGCGTCCTGATGCAGGACTTGCACGTGCACGCCATCGCCCAGATCGGCCAGTTCCGCGCCCATTTCCCTGCGAAACTGGGTGCGGTCATCAAGGTCGAATTGCCAAAGCTTCACGAAAATCGTGCAGCCCTCCTCTGCCCCCGGCGTGTGTGATGTGGTCGGCGGATTGCGCACGTAAGTCCCTGCGGGATAATCGCCGTGTTCATCCTGAAACACGCCGTCGAGCACGATGAATTCCTCGCCACCGGTATGGGTATGGGCGGAAAACTTGCTGTTCGGTGCATAGCGCACGATAGAGGTTGCGCGCGCAACCTCATCCCCGATCCGGTCCAGCATGCGGCGATCAACACCCGGCATGGGGGATGCTTTCCACGGGATATCCTGGGTATGCAACAAGACGCGCTTGGTGAAATCAGCGTTGAGTTCCATGGGGGCTCCTTACAAAGGGGTTATGGCGATGCCGGCGTCGGTCAGATGCTGGCGGATGCCGCGCGCCATCTCGACGGCGCCCGGCGTGTCACCATGCAGGCAAATCGTGTCAATCTGGCAGGGGATGTGTTTGCCGCTTTCGGCGATGATGGCCCCTGCCTCCAGCATGCGCAGGATACGTGGTGCGGCAGAGGCCGCGTCATGCAGGACCGCACCGGGCAGGCTGCGGTCGACCAATGTCGCGTCGTCGTTATAGGCGCGGTCGGCGAAAATTTCACCGGCCCAGTTGCAGCCCAGATCGCGCACAACGTCCTCCATCGCGGTGGCGGCCAGCACCATGATGACGATTTCGGGGTCCACGTCGAGGGCAGCGGTGTAGCAGGCCTTGGCCAATGCAGGATCAACAGAGGCCATATTGGACAGCGCCCCGTGCAGTTTCAGATGGCGCACTTTACCACCGGCGCGCCGCGCCATGGCTTGCGCTGCACCCAGTTGATAGGCCACAGCATTCGCAATCTCGTCATGAGGCAGGGGCAGTTTACGCCGCCCGAAACCTTTGAGGTCGGCAAATCCCGGATGCGCGCCGATGCCGACACCATTGGCGACTGCAAGGCGCATGGTCTTGTCCATGACGTCCGGATCGCCGGCATGAAACCCGCAGGCAATATTCGCCGAAGACACGATGTCCAGCAGTGCCGCATCATCGCCCATGCGCCAATCGCCAAAGCCTTCGCCCATGTCAGAATTGAGATCGACGGTGCGTGTCATGTCCATGCCTTTCAGAAACGTTCCGGCCCAAACATAGCCTCTGCCTGCCCATAGTCGACGTGAAACTGTCCGAGGTGCGGTGGATTTGCAGTTGTGAGCGTGCTCTTGACGGGGCACAAACCGGCCGTGCTATAGGCGTTAACAGTATCGTTACGGCTAAGCTTGGGTCGCTATCCCTAGTAACAGTGGCAGATTGGTCCTATTTACCCTCTCATATCGCGTCAAGCGCCTCTGTGCGCGCGGAAATATATTTAAGGAGTGCCTTATGGCACACGGCATGCAACCGGATTTGGCCGGAAAACTGACATTTGAAGAGGATAAAGGTGCTGGGCGGTCCAAGTGGGTTGCCATTTTTCTAGCCCTGCTTTTGGTCGGCTGGATGGGGAGTGGCTACGTTCTGCCATCACAAAGCTCCGAGAGCGAAGCCGCAACAGCCCCCGTAAAACGTGCGATTACCGTGGCGGTGATGGACTCTCAGGCGCAGGATGTGCAGCTGGTTCTCTCTGCCGAGGGACAGGCCGAACCTGATCGCGTAACAGGCGTGCGGGCCGAAACCGAAGGCCGGGTAATCTCGGTCTCTGCCGCGCGTGGGGATCTTGTAAGTGCCGGTCAGGAAATCGGCAGGCTGGATGCCGCGACCATTGAAGCCCAGCTTTTGCAGGCACAGACCCAACAAGCGCAGGCGACACGTGATTTGAATAATGCGCTGGCCCTGCAAGAGCGCGGCGTGGCCACCGAAGACCGCGTCAGCGCCGCCCGCGCGGCCAAGGCAGCTTCTGATGCGGCCGTCACCGCCGCCCAAGAGCAGTTGGCCAACACGTTCATTCGGGCCCCATTTGCGGGCCGTTTGAACGATTTGACGATTGATGAGGGCGAGTTCGTCAGTAACGGCAGTATCGTCGCCGAGGTGATCGACAATGATCCGCTGACAGTGGTCATTCAGGTGCCGCAGCAGGCGTTGTCGCGGATCAAGAGGGGGCAGACTTCGACGGTGGACTTCATCACAGGTGAACAGCGTCCCGGTGTTGTGAGCTTTATCGGGGCCAATGCCGACCAGCAGACCCGAACCTTCCGTGTCGAAGTGACCGTCGATAACCCAGATAGCGTGATGCCTGCCGGTCTGAGCGCGCGGATTGCGCTGCCTACTGGTGAGGCGCGCGGGCACTTCATTTCGCCAGCGATCCTGTCACTGGGTACCAACGGTGAATTGGGCATAAAGATTGTCGAAAATGACAACACCGTGTCTTTCAGGCCTGTCGCTATCGCGCGCGCCCAGACAGACGGCGTTTGGGTGACGGGCCTGCCGGATAATGCCCGGATCATTACGGTGGGGCAGGGCTTTGTGAATGCGGGTGACTTGGTTGATCCGCGCCCGATTGCTGCGGACCAGACGGCGGAAATCGCGCAATGAACACGTTGATTGATGCGGCTTTCAAGCGCAGCAAGGTTGTCCTGTTGATCCTTGCGTTATTGCTGGCTGTTGGCTCTTTGTCGTACACGGCGATCCCGAAAGAGAGTAACCCCGAAGTCCCGATCCCGATCGTCTTTGTGTCGGCCTCGGTTGATGGTATCTCTCCGCAAGACGCCGAAGATGTGCTTGTCGGGCCGATGGAAACCGAGTTTGCCTCGCTGACGGGTCTTAAATCCATGACGTCCACGGCCAGTGAGGGGCGCGGTGCGGTCCAGCTTGACTTTGAGCCGGGGTTTGATGCGGCAGAGGCGCTTGATCAGGTGCGCAATGGTGCCGATACCGTCGAAAGCGAACTGCCCTCGGATGCCACGGTGATTGTGACCGAGATCAACACGGCGCTTTTCCCGATCCTGACCGTAATCCTGTCCGGTCCTGTGCCGGAACGCACGCTGAATGCACTGGCCGAAGACCTGCAAGATGACATCGAAGCGCTGAGCGGTGTGCTTGAGGTGGATGTGGCCGGCAAGCGGACCGAGCTGATGGAGGTTCTGATCGACCCGACGGTGTTCGAGACCTACAATATCTCGTTCAATGAACTTATCAGCTCGATCACCAACAACAACCAGTTGATTGCTGCAGGTGCGATTGAAAGCGAGGCGGGACGCCTTGTACTCAAGGTGCCGGGGCTGATTGAAGACATCGAAGATGTTATGGAACTGCCCATCTTGGTGCGCGGCCAGACAGTTGTGACCTTCGCCGATGTGGCGACCGTGCGCCGCACGTTTGAGGACCCAACAGGGTTTGCACGCATTGATGGCCAGCCTGCCCTCGCGCTGGAGATCAAAAAGCGGGTGGGGGCCAATATCATCGAAACCGTCGCCGAGGTCCGCAGTGTCGTTGAGACGGCACAGGCCGAATGGCCCGACACCGTGCAGGTGCGCTATACGCTGGATGAAAGCGAAACTGTCAGAACGATGCTGTCGGATTTGGAGGCGAATGTGATCGCAGCGATCATTCTTGTGATGATCGTGGTTGTTTATGCGCTGGGCTTGCGGTCGTCGCTCTTGGTTGGTCTCGCTATTCCTGGTGCGTTTCTCACGGGTGTGGCAGGGCTCTATTTCATCGGTTTCACGATGAATATCGTGGTCCTCTTCTCACTGATCCTCGTGGTGGGAATGCTGGTGGACGGGGCCATTGTGACGGTCGAACTGGCAGACCGCTATCTGCATGAAGGTCAATCCCCCAAAGAGGCCTACGCCCGTGCCGCCAAGCGCATGGCGTGGCCGATCATCGCCTCGACCGCGACCACGCTTTGTGTGTTCTTTCCACTCTTGTTCTGGTCGGGTGTTGTGGGTGAGTTTATGAAATTCCTGCCCATCACAGTGATCTTTACACTGGCTGCATCGCTCTTCATGGCGCTGATCTTTATCCCCGTCATGGGTGGTCTGATCGGCAAACGCCAATCGCAAACAGCCAAGGCAAAGGCCCAGCTTTATGCCGCCGAACACGGTGATCCGCGCAAGATGACGGGTTTCATGGGCGGTTATGTGCGCGTTCTGGAATGGTCGATCTTGCGACCATGGACAACGCTCAGCTTTGCCATGATCGCGCTGGTGGCGTCATTTGTGGCTTACGGCAGCTTTGGCAACGGTCTGACCTTCTTTCCCAGTGTCGAGCCAGATTATGCGCAGGTCGAAGTGCGCGCCAAAGACAATTTCTCGGTTTACGAACAGGATGCGCTGGTGCGTCAGGTCGAGGCGCGTTTGGCCGGATATGGCGAAATCGCCAGCGTCTATTCCCGCTCGGGCGGCACCACCGACGGCGGCGATTTGATCGGCACGCTGCAACTCGAGCTGGCAGATTGGGACACACGGCGGCCCGTTGTGCAGATTGCCGAAGATATCCGTGTCGACATGGCCGAAATTCCGGGCATTGACGTGCAGGTTCTGACCGATAGCGGCGGCCCCGGCGGCGGCAAGCCGATCAACCTCGAGGTGATCGGCAATGCGCAGGCCGATCAGGAGGCGGCGGTTGCGGCCATTCTTGCACAGATGGAACGCATGGGCGGCTTTATTGATGTGGTCGATTCGCGCCCCAGCCCCGGTGTCGAATGGCAGATTGCCGTGGACCGTTCAGAGGCGGCGCGCAGTGGTGCTAGTGTGGCGGTCTTGGGCCAAGCAGTGCAACTGCTGACACGTGGTATTGTCGTGGCTGATTACCGCCCCGAAGATGGCGACGGCGAGGTTGATATCGTTGTGCGCTTCCCTGCGGGTAATCGCACATTGGCTGAACTTGAAGCGCTGCGTGTGCCCACCGATGCGGGCCTTGTGCCGATCTCGAATTTCGTGTCGTTCAATCCGGCCCCACGCAGCGGTGTCATTACGCGGATTGACCAAGAGCGGGTGCTGACGATCTCGGCGGATGTGGCAGAGGGTGTCCTGGCCAATGACCAGACTGTGGCACTGCAGGCTGCGATTGAAACCCTTGATCTGCCTGCGGGCGTGCGGGTGGACTTTGGTGGTGAGGCCGAGGATCAGGCGGAATCCATGACCTTCCTTATCGGCGCGTTTGTGTCTGCGATTGGCTTGATGTTTGTGATCCTGCTGACCCAGTTCAATAGTTTCTGGCAAGCAGGAATCGTGATGTCCGCGATTGTGTTCTCGGTTGCGGGTGTGCTGTTGGGGCTGATGATCACAGGCCGTCCCTTTGGCGTGGTGATGGGTGGGATCGGCGTGATCGCGCTGGCGGGGATCGTGGTGAACAACAATATCGTTCTGATCGACACGTTCAATGAACTGAAAGCCCAAGGGTTCTCCTCGCTTGAGGCTGCTTTGCGTACAGGTGCCCTACGTCTGCGCCCTGTGGTGCTGACCTCGGCCACGACAGCGCTGGGGCTGATGCCGATGGTCATCGGTTTGAACATCAACTTCTTTACGCGCGAGATCGTCTATGGTGCGCCCTCTACACAATGGTGGACCGAATTATCGAGCGCCATTGCGGGCGGTCTGGTGTTTGCGACAATCCTGACGTTGTTGTTGACGCCTGCGATGCTGATGTTGGGCGAGCGTCGCGCGAAACGGTTTGAAACGCGAGATCCTGCGCTGGTCCCGGCCGAGTAACTAGCCGATGATCTTCCGTGCTGCGGCTTCGGC
>NZ_DASYOK010000265.1:0-5079 GCF_036007805.1 Yoonia sp. | reverse complement strand
GTATTGGCGCGGCTGATGCCGATATTGCCTTCCAGTCGCCTTCGGGAAATATCCGCTGTGACATGACCCGCGGTGCGCCGCTGGCCGTACAGTGTGGTCTTGGTGTGGATGTGCAGAGCTATACTGATCGCCCCGCGTCCTGTGATGGTGATTGGGGGACGACCTTTGGTGTCGATCAGACGGGGCGCGGTCGATTGGTCTGTGTCACTGATGAAGGTCTGACGCAGGGGGCGCGTGACGTCTTGCCTTACGGGCGCCGCGCCATCCTTGACGGGATCACCTGCCGGTCAGAGACGACGGGTGTGACCTGCACGAATCTTGAAGGGGGCGGGTTTGAAGTGCGCCGTGCGGCGCAACGCGTGTTCTAAAGTGCTGATGCATCGCGCAGTCTGTTGACCTTGGCGCCCCAATCCATAGGGTCAGCGCAAACAGATGAGGTGCCCCATGTCCGACCATATTGATCCCGTGAAGCTCGACCGTCTGGCCGAGGTTGCTGTCCGTACCGGTGTAAACCTGCAACCGGGGCAGGATCTGGTGATTACTGCACCCATGGCTGCACTTGATCTGGTGCGCCGCATTACCGTGCATGCCTATAAGGCGGGCGCGGGGATTGTGACGCCCTTCTTCAACGATGATGCCATTACACTTGCGCGCTATGAATATGCGCCCGATGAAAGCTTTGATCGCGCCCCGAACTGGTTTTTTGAGGGGATGGCCGCGGCCTTCAAAGGCGGGGCTGCACGCATGGCGATCACCGGGGATGATCCGATGCTTCTGGCAGGTCAGGACCCTGCCAAGGTGGCACGTCTGAGCAAGGCGACCTCGCTTGCTGCAAAGCCTGCGATGGGGCCGATTGTCGGGTTCGAGGTGAACTGGAATATCGTGGCCTACCCGGGTGCGGCATGGGCGGCGAAGGTGTTTCCCGATCTGCCGGTGGAAGAGGCCCAGGGCAAGTTGATGGACGCGATCTATGCCGCGTCCCGACTTGAGGGCGACGATCCGGTCGCAAATTGGGCGGCGCATACCGCAACCCTGAAAGAGCGGGTGAACTGGCTGAATGAACAGGATTTTTCCGCATTGCATTATACGGGGCCAGGCACGGATCTGATGCT
The DNA here is from genome assembly GCF_036007805.1 of Yoonia sp. Taxonomy (GTDB): domain Bacteria; phylum Pseudomonadota; class Alphaproteobacteria; order Rhodobacterales; family Rhodobacteraceae; genus Yoonia. The sequence continues at coordinate 3,967 of NZ_DASYOK010000265.1, read as the reverse complement.
GGGGCTGGCCGATGGCCATATCTGGAAAGGCGGGGCGTCGCCCGCGCTCAATGGTGTGATCTGCCAGCCGAATATTCCCACCGAAGAGGTCTTTACCTGCCCGCATGCCTATAAGGTTGATGGCACGGTGGCCGCGACCAAGCCGCTGGCGCATCAGGGGTCTGTGATCGAGGATATCGCTGTGCGTTTCGAGGCAGGGCGGATTGTCGAGGCGACCGCCAGCAAGGGTGAGGACGTGCTGCAAGCGTTGCTCAAGACCGACGACGGCGCGAGCCGGATCGGCGAGGTGGCCTTGGTGCCGCATTCCAGCCCGATCAGCCAGTCGGGGACATTGTTTTACAACACGCTCTTTGATGAGAACGCGTCCTGCCATATCGCGCTGGGCCAATGCTATGCTGACACGATTGAAGGTGGATCGGAGTTGTCGCCAGAAGAATTGAAGCAGAAGGGTGGCAACCAGAGCATTATCCACGTCGACTGGATGATGGGGTCGGATGCGGTGGATATTGACGGGATCACCAAGACAGGTGCGCGTGTGCCGGTGATGCGGGGCGGTGAGTGGGCGTAGGTCCCCAGAATTTTCGAAAATTCTGGACCAAAATCCTGGAAGATTTTGGGATGACCTGTGGCAAATGCTTGCGTCATCACGCCAGTTTGCACATATAGGTGCCAGCCAAGGGAGCCCACGATGCGTGCACGAATCTATAAGCCAGCCAAGACTGCCATGTCCTCGGGCACGGCCAAGACAAAGCATTGGGTACTTGAACATGTGGCCGAAACGGCGCGTGAGGTTGATCCCTTGATGGGGTGGACCTCGTCTTCGGACACGCAAGCACAGGTCAAGCTCGAATTCGACAGCAAAGAAGCGGCTTTGGAATACGCGCGCGAACATGGCATCGACGCGGTTGTGCGTGAACCCAAGCCGCGCAAAGCCAATATCCGCCCCGGCGGATATGGCGAGAATTTCGCCACCAACCGTCGTGGCGCCTGGACGCATTAGTCCAATTCCGTTTGGCGGCTTTTCTGTTCACTCTTGCCGATGGTTTCGCATGGGGGGGTATCACCCCACGTGGCAGTGCGGCCTATGGTAGGTTTGACGCCGACGCGCATGCGGTCTCGGTGACGCCTATCACGGACCTTCGGTTGCGTCGCGTTTGACACGATAGGACATTCCCAGTGACTCAGGCGCGGTTGGGGTGAACCCGGATTGCGCATAAAGACGATCAGCGGGCACATCGGCCAGCAGGCTGACGAAAGCCGTCGTCGGCAGGTTTTTATCGATGTAATCCATCAATGCGGCCATGATGCGTTTTCCCAAACCTTGCCCGCGATAACGCGGTTCAACTGCGATATCGACGATCTGGAAAAAGCAGCCACCGTCGCCAATCAGACGGCCCATCCCGATCGCTTTGCCGTCGTGGCGCAAGGTCACCGCATGAAGTGTTCCCTGCAATCCGATTCGTGCGGCGGGTGGTGAAAAGGCGCTGAGCCCGCCTTGCTGCCGCAGTCTGAGATATTCCTCGACGCTCGGCACTTCATGGGTTGTCTGAATGTCACTGGTCATGGCCTGCCCTCTGTGTCTTGGGAAAGATGTTCCGGAGTGTTGGTTCAGCCTCCCGGGATGATCAAGTCTGATAGGTGCCGGAATTCAACATCATGAAAGGATTTGCGTGTTTAAGACTTGCAAAGTGCCACTTTGCCGCGCGATACCCGACGCGTGCGGTCCGATAGCTCAATTGGATAGAGCAGCTGACTTCTAATCAGCAGGTTGAGGGTTCGATTCCTTCTCGGATCGCCATTTTTGCAAGTGATGCTGACCTGCATTTTGGACCATTTTTTGGGCCAAGTTTCACCTTAATCACTCTTTAACCTTCTTTGTGAAAGCTGCTGATAGCGAAGGGCATGGTGCGTTGTGTTTTTCAGGTCTTATGAGAGTGCAGTCTGCGATGTTTGATTTTCAGGATGATATGCTGGATGTGGCTACCTGGCCTGTCGTGGAAGACGGTCACTTGCCGTCGCGCCAGATGCGCCTGTCCAAACGGGTGTTTGATATCGGTTTGTCCGTGTTGTTGTTGCCTGTCTTGGGGGTGATTGCAGCGGGGTTGCTGGTGTTGAACCCTTTCTACAATCGCGGATCCTTGATGCACCGGCAGTTACGCATGGGATATGCGGGGCAGCCGTTCATAGCCTATAAGTTCCGGTCGATGCGCCATATCGCGACGCAAATGCGGGGCGCCTTTGACAGGTTGGAAGAAGATCGCATTTCCACGTTCGGGGCGCTGATGCGCAAGTGCCGGATTGATGAGCTGCCCCAGATTATCAATGTCTTGCGTGGAGAGATGAGCCTGATTGGCCCGCGTCCCGACCTCTTTGAGCATGCGCGCGCCTATCAAGAGCAGGTGCCCGGCTATGCCGCACGCCATCAGGTTATGCCCGGGATCAGTGGTCTGGCACAAACCGAGATCGGCTATGTCGACGGCATGAAGGGTATCAGGCGCAAGGTCGCGGCTGACCATTATTATATCGCGCACGCGAGCCTGCGGTTTGATCTGTGGATCGCGTGGCGGACGCTTTGTGTCATCGTCGCGCAGAAAGGGCGATAGGGGCGTTGCGCGCAGCATCGTACGGCGATCAAAGCGGTTGGTAAGCTAAGGTTCTTAAGCATTGAGGTTCATTCCTAACTGGAGACCGATAATGCCTGATCCTTTTGACACCGATTATGTGAACCTGACATCGCCAGCTGTTGCGCATTATGTCATTGCGCCCTCTGATGTATCCGACCTGCCGGTGCGCCCGCGTGCGATTTACGTCAACACCGCAGGCACTGCCGCACTTCAGGATGCGGCCGGAGAGATCGTTGCCTATGATCTTGCAGCGGGGACTGTGCTTTCAATGCGTCCTGTGCGGGTGCTGGCTTCTGGGACCACGGCGCAACTGGTGGCGTGGTACTGAGCATGATTGGTTTAGTGCTTTCGCCAGGTGCGGGGTCGGGCCATGTGCCCGCGCCGCAGCCGATGGCTGCGTTCTTTGCCCATGGCGGGGGCCGGTCTGTTGCCCTTGCGCCGGGTTTCGAGGGTGGTCTGACCATCTGGACCGAAGTGGGCCCGCATCACGCGGCCCGTCTGCGTCTGGATCAAACAGATCCCACGATGCGGATGTCGTGGCGTGAAACGCAACTGGTTGAGCTGCGCAATGTCTATCCTGTGGGCCGCATGACCCTGACGGGCAGTTGGTCGCAATTGCAGACCTCGGGTTCGGGGTTCGCGGCCAGCTACACTGGTAATCGCGCGATCAGCACCGGATCAACTGGCGCCAGCGCGACCGTGCAGGTGGACAGGGATGCGCCCTATGACATGTGGATCAACTATACCGGCCGGACCAGTGGTGGCTACGTGAAGGTCGAGATTGACGGTGGGCAGAGCCTGGTGAACGAGATCACCGATCCTGCCGGTTTGGGCTTCAAGGCTTTTTCGAGCTATAGTGCGACCGACCTAACCCGCCGCCAGTCGATCAAGGTGGCCAGTGGCCTGACGGGCGAACACACTGTCACCCTGAGCTTTGGTGGTGCCGCGACACCCGGTGGCGGGGCGATCATGGTAGAGGCCGTGGCGATCACGGGCGCCTTGGCTGACCCGCATATCCTGCCGCCGCTTTGGACGCCGGACACGGCCTATGCGATGGGAGACGAGGTGCAATTTGGTGGCATGTATTATGCCGCCCGCGCCAATGGGGTCAGCGGCACAGCAGGCCCGACCCACATGAGCGGGATCGCCTCGGACGGGGCGCTGGATTGGCGGGTGGACAGCCGCCCGACCTATCCGAGCTTTGCCATCATCGATTATGCGTCCGAGCGCGAATATGCCGCGCGTCTGGATGTCGGTGACAGTGTCGTGGAAGTGGGTGGCCAGACCCATGGCCGCGATGCGCTGGATGCACGGTCGATCACACTGGACGGTGTGCCTTGGGT
>NZ_DASYOK010000264.1:0-5502 GCF_036007805.1 Yoonia sp. | reverse complement strand
CCCCACCCTGCCTGCACGTCCCGGCGTGGGCTACAAGGCCCAGCACTACACCAACATCATGGAGCAGCCCGGCCCGCTTGGATGGCTGGAAATCCATGCCGAGAATTACATGGGCGACGGCGGCCGCCCGATTGCGCAACTTCGCCACCTTGCCGAAAGCTTTCCCATCTCTGTCCACGGCGTGGGGCTGTCGATCGGCGGCGAAAGCGATCTTGACGCAGAACACCTTGCCCGTCTCAAGCACCTGATTTCATGGCTCAACCCTGCCAGTTTCTCTGAGCATCTGGCGTGGTCCACGCACGACAGCCATTTCTACAACGACCTGCTCCCGCTCCCCTACACCCCGCGGACACTCGACCGTGTCGCCTCTCACATCAACCAAGTCCAAGACACGGTCGGGCGCCCCATGCTGCTGGAAAACCCCTCCAGCTATCTGGCATTCGCCGAAAGCACGATGTCAGAAACAGATTTCCTGCGCGCACTCACACAACGCACGGGTTGTGGTTTGCTGCTGGACGTCAACAACGTCTTTGTCAGCGCCACCAACCTTCAGACCTCACCGCAAGACTATATCGACGCCTTTCCGCTCGCCGCTGTTGGTGAAATCCACCTTGGCGGACATGACGAGGATGAAGACGAAACAGGTGCCCCCCTCTTGATCGACAGCCACGGCAAAGCGGTGGTTGATCCGGTCTGGGCCCTGCTGGATTACACGCTTGCCAAATGCGGGCCCAAACCGCTCCTGATAGAATGGGATACGGATGTGCCCGCATGGCCTGTTCTGTCCGGCGAAATCGCGCGCGCCGATCATGCACTTGCCTTGGTGGCATCATGACCGTCACACAAGCCGCTTTCAGGGCCGCGATGCTCAATCCGGCATCAGCGGTGCCCACCGGCATCGTCAACCCCGATGGCAAACCCGCGAGCAAACGCTTTGATGTCTACCGCAACAACGTGGCTGTCGGTCTATCTGACGCGTTGGAAGCAGCATTCCCTGTCGTGCGCAAACTGGTCGGCGATGAATTCTTTCGCGCGATGGCGGGTGTTTACCTGCGCCAGCATCCGCCCAAGACTCCGCTGATGATGTTTTACGGTGACGCAATGCCCCAGTTTCTGGCCCGTTTCAAACCAACGCAATCCTTTAGCTACCTGCCCGATATCGCCCGGATCGAGCTTGCCATGCGCCATGCCTATCATGCCGCTGATACAGCACCGATTGCAGCCGAGGCGCTGACGGCTCTAGCACCTGATGCGCTGATGGGTGTCCGACTGCGCATTGCTCCTGCCATACAGACGATCAGCTCAAACTATCCAATCCACGCAATCTACCGCGCCAACACGGAACCCGACGCACCCAAACCGGTGATGCGGCCCGAGGCTGTGATGATCACACGGGCCGGTTTTGATCCGACATTGCATCTGATCAATGCCGCCGCCGCAACCTGCATTGATGCGCTCAAAGCGGGGGAAACCCTGGGCCAGACCATCGCGACCGCAGATGACAGTCTTGATCTGGGTGCTGTCCTTGGGCTGCTTCTGGCGCAGGGCGCCGTGACTGAAATTTACTGAAAGGCCCATTGCAATGACCACCATGCCGCTTTCCCAGTTGGCCCAGCCGATCAACCGCCTTGGCGATGCGATCCTCCCGATACTCGCACGGCTGGTTTTTGCCGGTGTCCTGCTGGTGTATTACTGGAATTCAGGTTTGACCAAACTGGGCGACGGGATTTTCGGGTTTTTGCAACCTTCTGCCGGTGCCTATGTTCAGATCTTCCCAAAGGCCATGGAAGCAGCAGGCTATGACACATCGCAACTCACAGTCTTTCACTGGGCTGTGGCGACAGGCGGCACCATTGCAGAGTTTCTTTTGCCACTCCTGATCGTGATCGGGCTTTTCACACGCCTCGCAGCGATCGGCATGATTGGTTTTGTTATCATACAATCCCTGACCGACCTTTTCGGGCACGGCGGTATCAGCCACGAAGGCACGTTGGGCGCGTGGTTTGACCGTATGTCCGATGCGCTGATCCTTGATCAACGGGCGTTCTGGGTGCTTTGCCTGATGATCCTGGTGCTGAAAGGTGCAGGCGCGCTGTCCGTGGACCGTCTGATCTTCAGAAATGCGCCTTAGGCTCGTCGGGTTTGCCCGCCGCAATCGCGAGCAAGCCACCGAGTGCCACAAAGCCGATCGGGAACATCGTTCCCACATTGAACCCGAAGGCCGCATAGAAACAAAATGCGCTAACCAGCATCAAAAGACCGCCCCAAAGGGCGCGGGCCTTGGCCATAGCGCCGCCGGCAATCGCCAGAAGCGGTGCGATAAAGCTGGCAAAACGGATAAAGCCCGGGTTCTCAAGAAAGCCGAAAAGCTCGCCCACCTCGGAATGACGCTCAGACAATTCGGCATATCCGTAACCGAACAGACCGACAAGAATGCCAATCAGACCACCGATGAGGCCAAGTACGCTTGCGGCGTTGCGCATTGTTCGTCTCCTTACTGCTCAAATCATCACATAAGCAGTCAAACGTCAGTCGCCAAGGTATTTTGCCTGAACATCCGCTTTCCAGCCGATGGTCCATGCACCATCCACCTCGATTACAGGCCGTTTCATCAGCGTCGGATGAGCGGCCATAAGATCCGCCGGGTCTGCGGCCTTTTCGGTATCGGTCAGACCGCGCCATGTGGTTGAGGCGCGATTGATCGCGGCATCACCGAACTGCGCAATAATCGCAGTGCGATCCGCCTCGGAGACACCATCGGCACGCACGTCAATCACTTGCGGGCTATGTCCAGCCGAAGCCAGCGCCTTGAGCGCTTTTCGACATGTATCGCACGACTTTAAACCAAAAAACCGCATTTTGCCTCCATTTTCAGCAATAAATCACCAGATAACGCCAATGCGACCTTGTGTCATTTGCCTTTTGCACAAAACCGATAATTCTTAAGGGGTGAAGACTAAGGGAAGTCCGCTGATCGCGGGGCCCAAGTCCTGCCCAACCCTACGGGGTGCGATAATTTAAGGAGAGCGGAGCATGCCAAGTGGCACCGTAAAATGGTTTAATACGACAAAAGGCTACGGGTTTATTGCGCCCGACGATGGCGGCGCGGATATTTTCGTCCATATTTCAGCAGTGGAACAATCCGGCCTGACCGGGCTTGCCGACGACCAGAAAGTCACCTTCGAGCTGATCGAAGGACGTGACGGGCGCAAGATGGCGGGCAATATCGCCAAAGCCGGGTAAGACAGTTTACCGCTTTGTGACGCAGGCAGGCCGTTTCGGCCTGCTAATCGCGTTTGTTCTGCCGCATGCGGCTGCGGACAAGTTCCATGACATCTGCAGACTGCATCTCTTTCTGCACGCGTGGCGACGTTTGGGATGCGGCGGCCAGATGGGCGTCCATGGACATGTCAAAGGCGTTCTGGGCATCGTTTTCGCGGGCCAGATGGTTCAGGAAGGCCAGCGCGCCACCGGCGCATTGCAGGCTGAAAGCCCAGAGATAAAACACGATCAGCAGGGCCAGAAACACGCCCGTTTCGAGCCCGAGCAGGTCAAGCAGTTCCGCGCCTTCCATCGTCTCAACCTGGCTCGCCGCCATGGCCAAAGCCTCGCCAAATCCGAGCATGAAGCAGATCAAAGTCACGAGCGGCACAGCAAGCCCCCAGAGCACGTAGGACAAAATCGTCAAGGGCAGCAACGACCAAAACGCGCTGCCAAATCCGTAGAAGGGCGTATGGGCGCGGCCGCTGGGGTCTGCGCCGATGCTGGCACCGGCAAAGGGTGTCAAAAGGGCCGCGCGCAGGCTAACGACAAACAGGCCGCCCACCGCGAAAATAATCAGGGTGATGACCGGACTGACCGACATAAGCTGTTGTAATAAAACATCTTCGTCCATTTCAATCAATTGGCCGAGGTCCTGCCATGTCAGCGGTGTTGCCAGCACATAAACCACACTGCTCAGCGCCACGATCAAGAGCACGCAAAGCGCCTCGAAAAGACCGTAACCGACGGCCGGAAGCACCAGCCCGGCAGCGGAATTGCGCACGCTGGCGCCGCGCGCACGCAACCCCAGACGCGTACCGACCATTGTGGGCAGGACGCTTGCGCCAACGGCGAAAAAGCCGATCAGCAGGATGGATACAAGCGGTGCGATAAAGGCCGTCACAAAGACCAGAAAGCCTGCGACGATGCCCAGCATGATCAGGGCGATGGTCATGAAAGGGAACACCAGTGCCAGCCGCCACAGGATGTTAAAGGAAAACGGGATCGCACGTAGAAAGGTCAAGGCAATGCTCCTGTCAACCGCTGTTGCCCCGACTATGGCGGCAGTTCCTGCGACATGGAATATAAACTTTTGGACCCGTCCCGCTGTGTGGCTTTGCTGCGCTGCGCGGGCGCGGAGGGGTCTGTGACGCAAAGGGGCGCGCGCAGGTGTTCATCATCAGGGGATACGGGGGTTCGGGGCGTATGATTTGCGTACACAACCTGTACACAGCCTGTACATACAAATGTGCGCCGGTCGCAGGGTTAACGCGCCGTGCGGGGCAAGTGTTGACGGGGCGTTAACCACGCCCGTGCGATCGTGACGCATGTCCAGCTATCGCCGCCCCAGACGCGCGGGGGCCACCGTCTTCTTTACCGTGAATTTGGCGGACCGGTCGTCGGATCTACTGCTGCGCGAGATTGCCATTTTGCGGCAGGCCGTCGCACAGACGCGGGCGGCGCGGCCGTTCAAGATCGACGCTTGGGTCGTGTTGCCCGATCACATGCATTGCGTTTGGACCTTGCCCGCAGGGGATGCGGATTATTCGGGCCGCATGGGTGAAATCAAAGGGCGCTTCACACGCATGCTCCGTAGGTCGGGGCCCGCCCCGACTCCCCCCGTTCATAACAGGCACGGCGTTGTCGGTGGCAGGACAAGAGTCGGGGAGAATCCCGCCCACCGTGCCGAAGCGCCCATTTGGCAAAAGCGGTTTTGGGAACACCACATCCGCAATGACCGCGATTATGCCGCGCATATCAATTATTGTTGGATCAATCCGGTCAAGCACGGTTTGGTCTCGGCTATCCGCGATTGGCCGTATGCGTCATGGCATCGCGATAACCCGTAGGTCGGGGCCCGCCCCGACAAGCCGGTGGGTGATATGGGGTGTTGGGGTGGGAGTCGGAGACAAACACGCAACCCAAAGCACAGGCCTTGTCATTTTTCCCGTAGGTCGGGGCCCGCCCCGACGAGCAGGTGGGTGGCTTGTGGTGTTGGGGTGGGAGTCGGGGCAGGCCCCGACCTACGGGGTGCTAAAACTTAGATACCTCGAGTTTCCTTTCTAGCATTTGGTCTTTCCAATCACCGTAAGTGGTGTTCGATCCTTCAACTAACCAGTCAGTCCGCCCATTCCTCGAAGTACCAAACAAAAACACCGCTGCTGCACTTGGACTAGAAAAGGAAATGTCTTGATCAATACGAAAATTTTTGTCGTTGATGCGAACAGCCCGCTCAGTTTC